>CACVAQ010000450.1:3387-14864 GCA_902727865.1 uncultured Aureispira sp.
CACAAAAAAAAATGCTATTTTTATATTCCCCAAATAAGATATTCTTAATGAGTTAGTTAGAGTCTTTATCTAAAGATTAGATAACTACATACATTCTATAGATAATACTTCGTGGGATTAGTTCGCTACGTTTGTTAGCTCGCTTTGCTCGTGAGCTCACTCCGTTCGGTTCATGAGCGCTACGCTTATGTTAGCTTCGCTGCTTCTCCGAGGTTTTAGTTTTTTTACCCAAAAACATAAAAACCATTTCATATTAGTTTATTGCATGAGTGCTTCGCAGTTGATTATCAGTATTTAGTTAAACTAATAATTAAAAGCTATCTTGTTGATAATCAGATTAATATAATTTAGCTACGCTGAGCCTTCGGGTTCTACATGAAGTAATGATAGAGGAAATCTATAGAAGCCCCCTCTTGCTTTTATTCTAAAAAAGCAAGCGGCAAATCGTACATTAATTTAAACCAACTACTGATTTTTCTATACTTCGTGGAGCACCCGAACTAAGCGCAGCGACCTTAGGGATTAACAAAGGCTCAGCGTAGCCAATCCCACGACGACGACCAGGAACAATAAGTGAAACGCTCCTAACCAAAGGGAATAAGTAGCAGCGCAACTAAGTACTTTCACAGAACTAGTTATCAATCAATTTAATAAAATAATATATTTTTTAAGTGAAAATAAAAAAAAGACCAACTTATTTTATAACCACCAGCAAAAACAATAAAAAGCGTATGCAAAAAATTAGTTTACTCGCTACACTACTTTTCATTTGTAGTATAACAGCTTTTGCACAAATCAATGACGGCACGATGCCTAAAAGTTTTGTGCCTGCCTTTTATCTCAATCAAACAATTCCTGTGATAACAACACCCGCTTTGGATATGGATGTTATCAATCAAGAAAATACAGAGCGAGACTCAAAAGGAATTTTAATGTTCAACACCAAAATTCAACCGACTAGTATTGAGTTGGGAACACAAGGGCTTTGGGACAAATATCCAAATGGAGATCAAATTTGGAGAACACGTGTACAAGCAAAAGATGCAAAAGGACTTGTCTTGTACTTTAGCAATTTTAGAATTCCTACTGGCGCAAAACTATATGTCTATAGTATCGACAAAAAGGAAGTTTTAGGAGGTTTTACAAGCGAAAACAACCAAGTAAGTGGTCAATTTGCTTTAGGACCGATCTATAGCGATGATGTAATTGTTGAATACTTTGAACCTGCACGTGTAGCAGGACAAGGTCAATTTACGATCAATGGAATTGGAAACATGTACCGTTTCGCAAAAACAGCCGATAACTTTGGGGATTCAGATCCTTGTGAAGTAAACGTGAACTGTAGTCCTGAAGGGACAGGTAAAACACAACAACGTGATGCTGTTGCTCGTATTTTGGTACGGGTAGGAAATAGCGCTGGTTGGTGTTCTGGAGCGATGGTCAACAACGCTTTGCAAAACTGTGATCGTTATTTCCTAACGGCACTACACTGTGCCTTGGGAACACAAGGAGTGAACGCTTCGATTGCGACTTCGGCTGATTTTGGACAATGGATTTTCTATTTTAACTACCAAGCAACGGCTTGTTCTAGCCCATCAACACAGGGCGTTTTAGCCAACCAGTCTTTGACGGGTTGTACGATGAGAGCACACAGTAACGGTGGTGGCGGAAGTAGTGGTTCTGATTTCTTATTATTAGAAATTAACAATACGATTCCATCAAGTTATAATGTGTTTTTTGCAGGCTGGAATGCCACTACGGCTGCTACAACAGGCGGGTATGGAATTCATCATCCTGCTGGAGACATCAAAAAAGTATCTGCTTTTACGACGACTACATCTAGCACAGGCTGGAATGGCTCTTCATTGAGCAGTCACTGGGGCTTGTCTTGGGTGTCCACAACGAATGGACATGGAGTAACAGAGGGCGGTTCTTCGGGCTCTCCGTTATTTAATAATACAGGACAAATCGTCGGTACGTTAACAGGAGGAAGTTCTTTTTGTACGAGTCCGAATAACCCAGATGCTTATGGTAAAATGTCTTATCATTGGACGTCAAATGGCGCTGCTGCAAATAGACAATTAAAAGCCTGGTTGGATCCTTCAAATTCAGGAATTACAACCCTAACAGGAACGTATTTTCCTTGTACGCCAAGCAATTCATTAGATGCAGGTATTTCAAACATTACGAACCCTCTAGATAGCACAACAATTTGTGACGATCCATTTGCTCCAGAGGTCATTTTACAAAACTTTGGAACAAGTACCTTAACCTCGGCAACGATCCGTTATCAAGTGAACACAGGAGCCATTAGCACCTTTTCATGGACAGGAGCACTAGGATCAGGAGCGACTGAAACCGTTACCTTGCCTTTCGTAACGATTCCGCCAGGAGGAGCGATCTTTACGTTCCGTGCCTTTACCACGAATCCAAATGGAGGAACAGATGCCAATACAACAAACGATGAAACGTCTGTGGTGAGCCAATACAGAACGTCTACTGCTGCGCCTTATTTAGAAGCATTTGGAGCAGGAACATTACCCACCGATATTACTATTTCAGATCAAAATGGAGATGGGAATACATGGGGATATAATAACACCGTAAATGGTTTTGGAGCAGCGGCAACGACGGGAAGTATGTCCATCGATAACTTTGCAACGAACTTTGCTGGTCAATACGATTGGTTCTTCGTGCCAACACTAGATTTGACCAATCAAACAGGAACCACCTTAACGTTTGACGTAGCCTATGCTCGTTATGATGCTACGTATAGTGATACACTGATTGTAGCCATTAATTCAGACTGTGGAACGTCTTATACGCCTGTTTACTTTGAAGGAGGAAGTGATTTGGCAACAGCGCCAGATCAGACGCCTAAATTTGTCCCAACAGCGGCACAATGGCGGACAGAAACGATCGACTTAAGTGCTTATGCTGGCGCAAGTCATGTACGCGTTGCCTTTATTAATTTATCGGGATATGGACAACCTGTTTATGTGGATAATATTAACATCCAAACGGGGACGGTTGTTACTGGAGCAGATGCAGGTATTTCAAGCATTACCAATCCAGTAGATAGTACCACTATTTGTGACGATCCTTTTGTTCCAGAAGTAGTTGTAGAAAATTTTGGTACAACAACCTTGACTTCGGCAACGATCAATTATCAAGTAGATGCAGGAACAATTGGTACGTTTTCTTGGACGGGTTCTATCGCTCCTGGAGCAACAGCAAGCGTAAGTTTGCCTTTAGTAACAATTCCATCGGGAGGAGCAATTTTTACGTTCCGTGCCTTTACTAGCAATCCAAATGGAGGAACCGATCTAAATGTGAACAACGATGAAACATCGGTTGTGAGTCAATACAGATCAACGAGTGCCTTACCTTATGCAGAAGGATTTGGCGGTGGTGTTGTGCCAACAGACATTACTTTGTCTGATGAAAATTCAGATGGGAATGTATGGGAATACGATAATACAGTCAATGGTTATGGAACAGCTATAGATGTAGGTTGTCTACAAATGGATAACTTTGCAGCTAATTTTGCAGGTGAATACGATTGGTTTTTTGTGCCAACCATCGATTTGACAGGACAATCGGGATCTTCAATGACTTTTGATGTTGCTTATGCTCGTTATGATGCTACTTATAGTGATACCTTGATTGTGGCGATTAATTCCGATTGTGGAACGACGTACACACCTGTTTATTTTGAAGGAGGAAGCGATTTGGCAACAGCGCCAGATGAGAATGGTCTCTTTATTCCAACAGCTGGAGAATGGCGAACAGAAACGATTGATTTAAGTGCTTATGATGGGGCAAGCCATGTACGAGTTGCCTTTATTAATTTGTCGGGATATGGACAGCCTATTTACGTGGATAATATTAATATTCAAGCCGCTGTTTCTTGTAATTTAACGGGAACAATTACAGCCACAGCAGATGCCTCTTGTAATACAAGTAGCGATGGCTCTGTAAGCATTGCAGCAAGTGGAGGAACGCCAGCTTATTCTTACAATATTGGAACTGGAAATCAAACTTCGGGAACTTTTGGAGGTTTAAGTCAAGGAACGTATATGATTACCGTTACAGATAATGGAACTTGTTCTACAACCGTTGGAGTTTCTATTGGAGCGCCTTCTGTTTTGACGGCTTCTTTGAACTCTAGTTCAGATGTAGTCTGTTTTGGTAGTGCAACAGGGACGGCTGACGTTTCAAGTGTCGGAGGAACACCTGCTTATTCTTATAATATAGGAGCAGGAAGCCAAACATCAGGCTTGTTTACTGGATTGACCGCAAACAATTACATTGTTACGGTAACGGATATGAATAACTGTATGTCTACGATTCCGCTAGTAATAGCAGAACCGACAAGTGCCTTGGGGGCTACGGTAACGAGTGCCGTTGATCCTACTTGTAATGGCACGACTGATGGTAGCCTTTCTGTTGGAGCTACTGGAGGAACAGCACCTTATAGTTATAATATTGGCTCTGGTGGACAATTTAGCAATGCCTTTACGGGCTTGAGCAGTGGCGCTTATACGCTGTCTGTTACAGATGGAAATGGTTGTATGACAACAACATCTGTTAGCTTAGTTAACCCAAGTTTAATTGCTTCAAACGTATCCGTTTCTAGTAATTATAATGGGGCACAAATCAGTTGTAATGGCGCTTCAGATGGGGCAATTATTGCAGCAGCAACTGGTGGAACAGGAGCCTTGACGTATACGTGGAGCAATGGTCAAACAGGTCCTCTTGTCACGAATTTATCAGCAACGGCTTATACGGTTACGATTACAGATGCGAATGGTTGTAACACCGATGTTGCAGTAATTGTTAGCGAGCCTTCTGCTTTATCAGCAACGGCTACCGTGAATCGTGCTGTTTCTTGTAATGGGGGATCGGATGGGATTGCTTTGGTCACCGCAACAGGTGGAACTGGGGTAACTACTGCGATCTGGAGTAATGGTCAATTAGGAACGACGGCTACAAACTTAACCGCCAATACTTATACCATTAGTATCACCGATGCCAATTCTTGTAACACAACAACAAGTGTTGTTGTGACAGCGCCAACAACGGCACTTACAGGAACTGTAGTTGATAATGGAAATGGAACGGCAACGGCCAACGCTGTTGGTGGAACGGCTGGGTATTCTTATCAATGGGATGCTGCCGCAGGAAATCAAACAACTGCAATGGCAACTGGTTTGGTACATAATGGAACATACGCTGTTACCATCACAGATGCAAATGGTTGTACGACCGTCGCATCTGTTACCGTTAACATTGTAGGATTGGATCAGATTCCGAATTTAGCTGCTTTTGAGGTCCTTCCAAATCCTAATGTAGGAACCTTCCAAATACAGGTGAACTTTACTGTAGCGAAAGAATCTACCGTTCGATTGACGAATGTTCTAGGACAGGTGCTAAAGGAATATTCTTATTCGGATGCTTCGTTTAGTATTCCTGTAGAATTAAGAGATCAAGCAAGTGGTGTTTATTTTGTCATCCTTCAAACAGGCGCACAAAGTACCACGAAGAAAATTGTTGTGACTAAATAGCCTTTCGAATCTTTAGTGCAGCGTTAAAATATAGAGTCTTAGTCCTTAAGGATTAAGGCTCTATTTTAGTTTTAGTTGCAAAAAATAATGTATATTTAAAGAAGGTTATTAACACAACAATAAGCTCTTTTTTTTAGGATAAAAGCTAACTCTTTGTTAGCTTTAGTAGTAGACCGTCATATAGTTTACACTGCCGTTGATAATAGATAGCAGACCTACTTTGAATTTATTTAGGGTATAGTCTTCATTATCAAGGGTGTGTGAGTGATAAGCGGATTCCTTTTATGCACCCCCCTAAATAAAAGAATAGTTATGGTTAGAGATATTTATTTTAAAGAAAACTATGTACAAACCTTAGTAGAAGGTAAGGTTATACATGCAGTATGGAAGAACTTATCAAAAGCAGAAGTCATTTATGCAAGTTGCAATGCACAAATCAAGGTTGTTCAGAATGAAGGTTGTAATGTTGTTATCATAGACATGCTCGATTCAAGAACGACGCCACCAATGGAATGTCAGAAGTGGTTTGGAGAGGTGTTGTTTCCTGAATTTTTAAAAAATCCTAATTTTAAAGCACTGATTAATGTTTTACCCAAAGGCTCTGTTATTACTAAAATGGGCGCCAATCATTGGAAAAAAACAGTAGAAAAGGCACAACTGGGCTTTGATGTTTATGAAACCTATAGTGTTGCTGAAGCTAAAAAGTTAGCTGCAAGTTTGTAAGCATATTTTTATTTTCTAATAAAAAAGCAGTTAAAATTTGTCCTTGATCTGAACCGAGAAAAGGACAAATTTTAACTGCTTTTGCTTTTTAGAGGAAATTTATTTTCCCTTGATTCGTGTCCAAAGCGTCTGTGCCATTTCTCCTGGCTTGATACGGTCGGTATCTCGATCTTCTACTACGCTAAACTTCCCCTCTTTTTCTGTTAATCGAAAGCGAAAGATATAGCGATCATTCACTGGAATCGTACTATCGTCAGGCAGTCCAATCATTCCAAAACGCAGATTGTTAAACATAATACTTCCATCGGGTTGCTCTATTAGGTTGTAATAACCATTGGCAAACCAAAGTAGAATGCCCAAATGCTCTTCCCCTTGATATTTGTCAATTAAATGATGATTCTTAGGCAATTTGACAAACTCAACCTTAGGGTTTTTGTCCAAGAGAGAGTACATACCATAATAATAAGCATCTTCTGTAACGACGGTTGTTTGCCACAAGACGGTATTTAAAATAGTAGGATAAGTAATGTACTCCGTGTACTCAATGCCTTGTTTTTGAAGGCTATCTGCAACAACGGTGTTCATAACAGATTTGCCATAAAAAGTACTGACCATGTATAAGCTTGCGACAGTGATTCCAAGGTAATTCCAAAAACGTTGTCGTGGGTATTTCTTCGCAAAAAAGGCACCCATTAAACCGATAATCATAGGAACGGTATAAAGTGGGTCTAGAATGGAAATGTTATTAAAGGCCACTCGATACCGAGAAAAGGGTTCGAAAATTTGAGTACCATAAGCGGTACAAGCATCAATGATCCAGTGGGTCAAAAAGGCTAGAAAAAACATCAGAGTCCAGTTCTTAAAACTAGGATCATAAGAGATTAATTCTCGATGGGCGTAATTGTTTTTTAAGGTCTTTATTAATGGAATAAAACCGAGGGCAAATAGACTTAAAAAGCCTCCAGCGACCAAACTGTGACTGGTGTAGGTGAGAAAGCCTAAGCCACCAACAATTAGTCCATAAAATAGAAACCACCAAGTGGCTAAAATACCTTGTGTAATTTCACTCTTGTGTAAATCTCGTTTGTAATATTGCAAACTCAACCAAGCAAAAATGGGCGAAGCAACTAAGGTAAATAAAATAGAATGCGTAATGCCTCTATGATAAACCAAGCCATAAATTTGATCCTCTAAGAATAGGCGAGAAAATACGTCCAAGTCTGGAATCGTCCCCGCAATCGCTCCAATGAGAATCGCTTTGTTCCCCATTTTCTTTCCTAAGATTGCATGTCCCATTGCTGCACCAAGCGTTGCTTGTGTAATTGAATCCATAATGTATTGAGCTTGTAATTTTTTTTGTTAATAAGAACTAGTCCAACCGCAAGTCGTTAAGGCGAATTACTTATTACTATTCGTAATAATGTTTCATAGCTTAGACGAAAAAAAAGGAAGATTGTTTTTAGACAAGCTGCCTTTTCAATGAAAGACAAGTTTTATTCAATGAATGGTATCGAAAGCCCTACGAGTGGTTGGGCGGCCTAAAAATCGACTTCAAAAAAAATAGTCTTTGCCTACGAAGGATTTACTTAGTAGGACCTGTTCTTAGAATCTAAAATAATAGTAACAGGACCATCATTGATGAGGGCGACGTTCATGTCTGCCCCAAATTTTCCAGTACCGATTTTTTTACCCAAACTATTTTCTATCGTTTGAACAAAATTTTCATAGAGCGGAATGGCAATTTCTGGGCGAGCAGCTTTGATGAAAGAAGGTCGAGTACCTTTTTTTATATTGGCATGTAAGGTGAATTGACTGACGACAATAATATCGCCTTCAACGTCTCGAACAGAGCGATTCATTTTGCCTTCGTCGTCGCTGAAAATGCGTAAATCCAACACTTTTTTGCAGAGCCAATCAATATCTTCTTGCAGGTCTTCTTTTTCAATTCCGATTAATAATAAAAGCCCTTGCCCAATCTGAGCATTGATTTTTTCTTCTATGGTAACAGAAGCTTCTTGGACACGTTGTAATATGATTCTCATGCGTTTAATAATTGTATTTGTCTTTCCAAAAATGTTTTAAATAAGCTCGAATGCCCTTTTCTCGTTGATTGTTTCCAGGTTCATACAGTTTTGTATTTTGAATCTCCTTGGGTAAGTATTCTTGATGTACAAAGTTGCCTGGATGATCGTGTGCGTATTGATATTCTTTCCCATAATCCAATTGCTTCATCAAATTGGTTGGGGCATTACGGAGATGCAATGGAATAGATAAATCGCCAGTTTGCTTGACCAAGCGTTGCGCCTTGTTAATCGCCATATAAGAGGCATTACTCTTCGGAGAAGACGCTAAGTAAGTGGCACATTGTGCTAATAAAATTCTACTTTCAGGATAGCCAATTGTAGTGACTGCTTGGAAGGTATTGTTGGCGATAACCAGAGCCGTTGGATTGGCATTGCCAATATCTTCTGAAGCGGCAATGAGCATTCGTCGAGCAATAAATTTCACATCTTCTCCGCCTTCAATCATTCTTGCCAACCAATAAACGGCTGCATTAGGATCAGAGCCTCTAATCGACTTGATAAAAGCGGATACAATATCGTAATGTTGTTCGCCTGTTTTGTCGTATCGAACGATGTTGTGTTGAACTTTGGATTGCACGAGTGCATCTGTTAAAATAACTTTTTGAGTTTCTTCAGACGTACAAATTAGCTCAAAGACATTGAGTAGTTTTCGAGCATCGCCCCCCGAAAAGCGCAACAAGGCATCGACTTCTTCTAAAATAATCTCTTTTTTAGCTAAAACAGCATCTTTTTGCATCGCATTCTTAAGCAATTGAACCAAGTCTTCTTTATCGAGACTGTTCAAAATATACACTTGACAACGCGATAAAAGTGCTGGAATGACTTCAAAACTAGGGTTTTCTGTCGTTGCTCCAATGAGTGTAATCGTCCCTTTTTCTACGGCACCCAACAAGGCATCTTGTTGCGACTTGCTGAAACGATGAATTTCATCAATAAATAACAAAGGGCGTTGCTGTGGACTAAACAAGCCATGATGTCCTTCTGCTTTTTTTATCACTTCTCGAACATCTTTTACGCCTGCGTTAATGGCGGACAAGCTGTAAAAGACCCGCCCAGAACTATTGGCCAAAATATTGGCTAAGGTCGTTTTTCCAGTGCCAGGAGGCCCCCATAAAATTAGAGAAGGAATCCGTCCAATTTTAATCACTTTTGTGAGTGCGCCATCTGGACCAACTAAATGTTTTTGGCTGATGTAGTCTTCCAACAATTGTGGGCGCATTCGTTCCGCTAGTGGTTGATCGTTATTTGCCATATGGAGTATAAATGTTTATCTAGGCTAGGGGTGTATTATCGAATTGATTCTATGATTAACCAAAGAAACATATTTTTAAAAACAAATCCGCCAATGCTTAGAAAAAACATTGGCGGATTGCATCCAGTAATAGTTTTTTTGAACCTTCTTGGATCTTTTATGTAGGAATAGAGCCGATAAAGCTAGACCTTACGTTTCTTTTTTTGCTGTTGTTTTTTCCCAAAAATAAATTTTTTCACCCAAAAACCGACATTAGGTCCAACAGGGGTGATCGAAAAAGCGCCTGTTTTATTATTGGGGCTTAAAGCCGTCGGAACTCGCTCAATATAGCGGGCAACAATTGGATCTTCCATTTCTTTTTCCGAAGGAAAAATGCTTTGCCCTGTTGCGGAAAAACTAATTTGAGCAGTAAAGTTACTTGGACAATAGGTCTCTTTATAATAGCGACTCCCAAGCCAATCCAAAAGGTCTTTACAGAGCGGAGGACAATTGCCCTCAAGGCTTGGGTATTGAATTTTTGTTCCCCGAAGCCCCATTCGATAAGAAAGATGCGTGGTGGCCATGCCCCAAACGAAATGATGCTTCAAAGGGCTTTTAAGAATTAATTTGGCTAAAAACTGAATGCTTGCTTTGGGTAATAACTGTTGATTTCTATATTCAGGAAGTAGCGCTCCATGACCAATGCCCATTAGAACGATTGATTTTGAATGCATGGAAAGGCTGTCAACAAAAAAGGATAGAAAACCGACTACTTTATCACCATCTTTGAAAATAGCAAAGTGTTTGAAGGTGGAAAGGCGCTTGTAATAGGCTTCTTCTTCAAGATCATAAAGTACGTTACAAACGGGCCAAACTTCTTCCTTGAAACGAAGAAGGGAAGCCAGCGAATGAAATTCTGTTTTTATCTTTTTACTCATAGCGATATTTCGAATTGAAATGGTTAGCTTATACTTTTTTAAACTACTAATTTTGTCTATCTACTTATAATGGTCAATTACGTCACGAATTATTGACGAATAAATAGTTACAATAGTACAGGTTATTTGTATTTAATAGCCCTTAGACAAGTGAAAATCTTGTTTAATTTTCGATTTAAAATAAACAAAACCAAGTCCTATGAAATTTTTAACGGCAGAATGGCGCAAACTAATTATGGCAAATTATTTAGTAGAGCCAGCGCTTCTTTTACCTTATTTACCAGCAGGAACAGAACTGGATTATTGGAATGGGAAATTACATTTGAGTTTAGTCGGTTTTATGTTTCTAAATACAAAAGTGTTAGGTTTGCCAATTCCATTTCATCGGAATTTTGAAGAGCTAAATTTACGATTTTATGTGAAGTATCAACACGAAGGAGAATGGCGTCGTGGCGTCGTTTTTATCAAAGAAATTGTGCCTAAAAGGATGATTACCTTGGTGGCAAATACGATTTATGGCGAACATTATGAGACCTTAAAAACAGACCACCGTATTAGCACAACAACCGATCGACTAAAGGTTGAATATCACATACAAAAAAATAAAGTCTGGCATAAAATTAAAGCAGAAGCGATCAATAAACCGCTACCGATAAAAGAAGGAAGTGAAGTGGAATTCATCACAGAACACTTTTGGGGTTATACTAAAATTAATAAAAAACGAACGGCACAATATGAGGTCGGACACCCAACTTGGGATTTTTATGACGTGGATAAATTTGAGGTAGAGGGCGATTTTTCTGCTATTTATGGCAATCAATTTAATTTTATGAATGAAACGCCAGATTCTGTTTTTTTGGCAGAAGGCTCTGAAATATTTGTGATGAAAGGGGCTTCTGTATTAGTTCCGTAGTTTTTTTTATTTTTGTTTAAA
>CACVAQ010000451.1 GCA_902727865.1 uncultured Aureispira sp.
TACTCTTGTCATCAAAGTCTTTTTTTTGTAAGAGTTCTTTATCAATTTTAGGTTGCTCTTGTAGCTCATCTAAATATTTTTCGTAATCATCTTTCTTTCCTTTTTTTAATAAAATATGATCATGAGTACCTATCGGATCTTCTTTTCCTATGTTATGAATAAGGACTACAATTTCTTCAGGGTTTAATTTCTCTTTTTTAATTTTACGCAGTAAGCTTTCTATTCTATCAGAATATCGTTTTGCATGAGCAAAAATTTCATGACCTATTGTTTGTGCCATTCCTTCTTCATTGGCATCATTTTCCCTTATTCCTATGAGAAAATAAAATCTTAAATCATTACTTTCTATGTGCTCTTTTTTAACTTTAATTAAATCAATTAAATTGTTTTTATGGATAAGAAAAACCCAAGTATAGCCATTAAAAAAAGAGCCCTCATTTTCATCTACTCTAAAACATAGAGTATGTTAGAGGCTGCTTTAGGAGGTATGTGTTCAAAAGATAATTTGCCTTTTTTATTACAAATTTTGCACTCTCCTAATCTATTATTTTTTCCCATTGTTATTAATTTATATTTGAAATTGCACACAACTACATTATATGTAGCATTAAGACTTTTCCACCACACACATTCCTTTATCTCCCCTATCCCCCAACAGCACCAACCAATTCAGAACCAATCAATTCCCTATAAAAATCTAGCAACCGCTTCCCTATCGACAAATTATCATAATACTCGTGAATAAAATCCGCTGCTGCCGCTCCCATCACTTGAATACGTTCTGGATGCTGATAACAAGACACCACTTCCTTCACATAATTCTTGACGGTATTCGCAATCAAAACCTGCTCTCCATGCTTGGCATGAATGCCTTCTAAACCTAAGTCCGTACTCAAAACAACCTTCCCTAAAGCCATTCCTTCTAAGATTTTCACCCGCATCCCACTTCCTGAGAAAAGCGGCACCAACATCACATCATGTGCATTAATAAAATCGGCTGCATCAGGCACTTCGCCATGTATGACAACATTTTTGGAGGCCTTTGTTAACAAACTATCAGGCGTATTTCTTCCTGCAATATGAAAGACCGCATTAGGGACTTGCTCCAAAACTTTTGGCCAAACTTTATTCAAAACCCATTCAATCCCTTCACTATTAGGCATCCAATCGAGAGAGCCAATAAAACAAAAGGTAGGCGTTTTATGTTGGGTAGTTACTTTTTTATAATCTTTTAATTCTAAGCCAATTGGCGTAACGTGTGCAGGAATTGAGCAGCCCAATTGTTTGAAAAAATTCAGATCTCGCTCCGTTATGGCGACCATCATGTCGTACTTATTGAGGTATTCTAACTCAAAGTTTTCTAAACGTCGGGTTAACAAACTCAAGTACATTTTCTTGGCCCCCAAAGAAGTGTTTTCTGTTATGCGCTTCCAAATTTCATGTTCTATATTATGCGAACGCATGACAATTTTTGCGTTCGAATAATTGCGAATCAAATCCACATAAGGCGCTAAATAAAGCGTTTCCAATTGGATAATATCATATTCATTGGCTTGCAACAACTCAATCAACTTCAATTGAAACTTCGGAGAGACAAACCTAGAAATGTGATACGATTGCTTGCTAAATAAATTCAAAAAAGCATCTTTTGCTTTCACTCGGTTGTCTACTTCCACCAAATGCATTGCTTTATAATGATCAAACTCCTTGGGCAAGCTATTTTTATCAAAAAAATGCTTCGTTGTGTTCATACTCAACAAGGTCATTTCGCAACCCAACTGATGCAATGCTTGTGCTAAATAAGTAATCGCAATCACCTCCCCATCTTTTAAAGGGTAAGGAAACTTTTTACACAACTGAAGTATTTTCATTTTTTACTGTTTTCGTTCTTTGGCAAGCAAATAAAGAGGCATTTCCCATAAAACTTATTGGACCGATTACGATCCTTAATAAATTTCTAATGAAGAAGCTAAAATTTATTTTTAACCTTTTATCGAGTAAATACATAATGGCGTTCACTAGATAATTCTTCGTTAAATTGGTAATCGTTCCTTCCAAAAGCTTTCATTTCTTCTGGTTTTTCTATGCGATTTTTAACGACATAATTACACATCATCCCTCTGGCTTTTTTAGCGTAAAAAGCAACAATTTTATACGTTCCGTTTTTGTTTTCTTTAAAATCTACCGTCCACAAATTGCCTTGCAAAGCATCCTTTTTCACCGATTTAAAATACTCGTTGGAGGCTAAGTTGATAATATCTTTCGCTCCTGTAGCATTGATTTGTTTGGTAATTGAGTCATCCCAAAATTCGTATAGATTCTTATGCTCGTCCACTTTTAGCTTTGTTCCCATCTCCAAACGATAGGCTTGCATCAAATCCAAAGGACGCAAAAGGCCATAAAGTCCCGATAAAATACCAATATGTTGCTGTGCAAAATTCAATTCGGCTTGGTCAAAATCTTCTACAGACAAACCTTGATACACATCTCCCTTGAATGCTAAAATTGCCTGTTTAGCATTGGACGGGTCAAATGGCAACGAAAAATCTTGGTATCGAGCGACATTTAAGCTGGCAATTTTTTCGCTAACGCCCATTAAATCTTGTATTTCTTTGCTGCTATATTCTTTCAGCGTATTGACTAAGGCTTCACTTTGCGCTAAGAATTGAGGCTGTGTATGTGTTTTTATGCTTGTTGGATCAAAATTAAGGGTCTTGGCTGGTGATAGTAGTAATAACATAAATTTATAGTTCTATTGATTTTTTGACTTCCCAAAAGGCACGACCACGAACAACAAGTGAAGCATTCATGACCAAAGGGAATAAGTAGCCGTGTAGCTACGTAAATTGAGCGTTAAGGTTAAAAAATTTAGATTTCAGTTCGCTTTGCTCATCAGCGGTATAAGGCTACAAAATTAATACTAAAAAAAGAAACCAAGCAATAATTAAAAGGGTGATTTTTTT
>CACVAQ010000452.1:0-4877 GCA_902727865.1 uncultured Aureispira sp.
ATTCTTTTATTAATTAAGGGGCTAAAATCTGACAATCAAAGTGAAGCACTTGTGTAATGAACCAGTGCAAGATGCTTTTTATGTTTTTTATAGAAAAAAAAACTTATCTTTCACTAGTAGAGGCTTTACTATTTTCACCTATTTTATCTTTCTTCAAGCTAAATAGCTACAAAGAAGCGTCACTTCATTCTTAATTCTGTGAAGGTACATAAAAGAACAATTTTTGCAAGAAAGCCACTAAAAAAACTTATATTTCTTATGAAAAGATCTATTCAACAAAGTAGACCGCTTTGCGTTTGAATCTTAGATGAAATGGTTAATTAGTAATTCGAGTATGAACGAAAAAAATCACCCCCTGTAAGTAGGCTTTCTTTGTGTTATTTCGCTTTTTATTAAAAACACGAAAAGGGCTTCTTAGGGGTCAATTTCCGCTATCAAAAAGTAAGTCTTCCTTCTTATAAAAAAAAGGAAAGGTTTATCGAACGTCCTTCCGTCTATTTGATTTGGGAATAAAGAATATTTCCGTATTTTAGCAATCCTTTTTATTTATGCGAATCCAATAGATGCCGCAAAACATGATTTCACGTTTAAAGTGGAGTTAAAAGAAGATAACAAAACACTAATCAACAACCAATACGCAACGCAACACAATGGCGAATCAAAACAATAAACCTAAACATAACTATTTATATTACGGGACTAAAACTTCTGCCAGTGAGGTCAAGCGCCTGTTAGAGCATTCTATTCGAATGAACGAGCTTGCGGAAGTAGACAATAAGAAAAAATCACCCATTTGTATTTGGGGAAAACATGGGATTGGAAAAACGCAATTGGTGGAAACCATTGCGAAAGAAAAAGGCTACAAATTTGCCTACATCGCTCCTGCTCAGTTTGAGGAAATGGGGGATTTGGTCGGAATGCCAAGAATTGCCGATGGGGTCACTTCTTTTGTCGCGCCAGATTGGGTGCCTACCGAAGAAGGTCCTGGTATCTTATTGATTGATGATGCCAACCGTGCCGATGATCGTATTTTGAGAGGGATCATGCAATTGCTACAAAATTATGAGTTGATTAGTTGGAAATTGCCTAAAAACTGGCAAATCATCCTAACGGCCAACCCTGATGGTGGAGATTATTCGGTTACACCGATGGATGATGCAATGCTAACTCGTATGATGCACGTTACCATGGATTTTGATGTCAAGGAGTGGGCAAAATGGGCGGAAGAAAATGGCGTCGATCAACGTGGAATTAACTTCGTATTGACTTACCCTGAAATGGTGACGGGCGAACGAACTACCCCTCGTACGCTAGTACAATTTTTCCAATCTATTACTAGTATTGAGGACTTAACCAAAGAATTAGGCTTGCTACAAATGTTGGCGGATTCTTGTTTGGATTCTAATACGGTGGCTTCTTTCATGGCTTTTGTGAACAATAATTTAAGTAAGTTGGTCACGCCTGAGCAAATTGTGAATAGTACCAATTTCAAAAAGGATGTTTTGGAACACCTTAAAGGAATTGTAATGAAAGGCACGCTTAGGGTAGATATTCTAGCGACGCTTTGTACCCGTTTGGTCAATTACTTGGTGATTAATAACATCAAACCAAACAAGGAACAATTAATTAACATCAAGGAGTTTATCAAAATTGACTTTATCCCGAATGATATTCGTCTTTCGATGGCGCAAGACTTGGTTAGTGCGCAGCACTTGAAGCCAATTATGGCGGATCCTGAGATTGGAAAGTTGTTGTTGAAACGTATGTAAGAATATGTCGTTTTGCAATTATTTATAAGAAATTGAAGCCGTATAGCCTTGCTGTGCGGCTTTTTTTTGTTTGTTGCGTGTATGTGTGGCTCATTTAAAATAAATTTTAGAAGCTTCTAATTTTCTCTAATTCTATAAAAACACTTTGTTTTCTCACCAGCCTACTATGCCTATTTTTAGGTACAGATCCTAACAAAACCCAAACCTCAGATATAGTACGTTCATCTTGTAATGGATTGGCTTTGAAACAAAAATGGAGAAAGAATTTTTGTTTTTAGGTCAACGCTATTCTGATACTTCATTTAACCCAAAATAGTCTTAATCCAACAAAAAATTTCAACTAATTAGAAAGTAAAGGGCAACTAATTTCAAATTTAATCGTTCTTAATACTGTCCCCCGACCAACCTTCCAAAGCGTTATTATGAAAAGGATTTGCACCATACTTTTAGTTCCGTTTTTCTTTTTTGTTTTTAATCAATCTATCCAAGCAGTGCATATTGTTGGGGGAGACATTAGTTATGAATGCTTAGGCCCTAGTCCAACAACAGGAATCCTGCAATATAGAATTACCTTGCATGTCTATCGTGATCCTACAGGACAAAATGCCGCTGGCTTTGACAACCCTGCTTATGTCGGTATTTATGCGGGCGCATCGACTACGGTCTATAGGGTTATATCACTAAGAAACCCTGTTGTCACAAACATTCCTATTGTTTTTACAGATCCCTGTTTGGTGACACCGCCTAATATACGTGTTGAAGAAGGCGTTTACGAAGACATTGTCGAGTTGCCTTTTAACCCCGATGGCTATACGATTTCCTACCAGCGTTGCTGTCGAAATCATACCATCAACAATTTGGCAACTCCAAACAGTACAGGAGCAACCTATACGATTGACTTGAGTCCAGAAGCACAGCAGCAGTGTAACAGCAGTCCTACCTTTAATAAATTTCCACCGATTGTTATTTGTGCCCATCGGAATTTAGAATTTGACCACTCTGCAACAGATGTTGATGGCAATACCTTAGTTTATGAACTTTGCTCGCCTTTTAGTGGTGGGGGAAACTCTACTGCTGGTGGAAACGGTTTCAATTCTCCTATTCCTAATCCTCCTGCCCCACCGCCCTACAGCCCTGTTCTATTTAGCCCTGGTTATAGTGGGACGGCTCCCATCAATGCGAGTCCAACTCTTAGTATTGATCCCAACACGGGGCTTTTAACAGGCTTCCCTACTGCTGTTGGTCAATATGTGGTCGGTGTTTGTGTCAAAGAATACGATGCTTCAGGTATTTTATTGAGTAGTACCTTGAGAGATTTTCAATTTAACATCGCCATTTGTACCGATCAAATAAGCACTTCCATTCCTGCTGATTCTGTTAATCTATCTACGGGGCAATTTTATGCTAGTTTTTGTGGCGATAGTGTGATTACTTTTGATAATACGAGTACGATTTTATCCTTTATCAATAGTTATGAATGGCGGATTGATTTAGGGAATGGCAACATTTTCACTTCCAATCAATTTGAACCCACCGTTAACTTTCCTAGTAGTGGCACCTACCAAGGTTGGATGATTGCAAATCCTGGTTCTGTTGGGTGTACCGATACCGCATTTCTAACGATTAATCTTAGTTTAGATGTCTTAGCTGATTTTTCGATGACCTATGATTCTTGTGAACTTGGGCGTTCTTATTTTACCAACAAAACCTCCTTTAATCCCAGTACTCCCATACAAAGTTATGCCTGGAGTTTTGGAGATGGAACAGGGGCATCTTCTTTGCATCCAAATCACCAATATATCTATCCCGATACTGGTTTTCATACTATCACCTTAGTTGCTACAGATGTGGCCGGTTGTGTGTCAACAAAAACACAGCGTTTGGCTTGGTCTCCAAAACCAATTTTTCCTTTAGACTTAAACAATGATACGGCTTGTATTAATTTCTCTGCTGGAAATATTCCTTCTATTTATTATCCAATAGAGGATTATACGTTTCGATGGGATTTTGGAGAAGGAAGCAGCTCCGATCAATTTTTGGCAGAACATAATTATACCCAATCGGGGGTTTACACTCGAACCCTACGAATTACATCTCCCATAGGCTGTACACAACAATTTAAGACAACCGTCGTCGCCTTAGACACACCTACCGCTAGTTTTTCTTATCTTCCGACGCAACCTAGTTCTTTCAATCCAGTGGTTGAATTTAAGGACGAATCTGAGTTAACAAGCTTGTGGGAATGGCATTTTGGGGATGGTGTTTCTAAGCTTAGTTCTTTTGACGGAGATGTGACGTACAATTACCCTGATACTGGACAGCACCTAGTCACTTTGATTGCAAGCCATGCAAATGGCTGTACCGATACGGCAAGACAGATCGTAGATATCGTTCCTAAAGTCACTTATTTTTTGCCGAATGCCTTAACCCCGAATGCCGATGGCAAAAATGACGTTTATAAAGGGAAGGGCTATACTCAATACATGAAAAGCTTTGAAATGAGCATTTATAGCCGTTGGGGAGAACGTGTTTTTATAACACAAAACCCTAATGAAGCTTGGAATGGGCGTAAAAGTAATGTGGGTCAAAAATGTCAAGCGGGTGTTTATGTTGTGCTTGTTCGAATCCTTGGCCCTAGAGGAGAGCTAGAAGAAGTGAAAGGTTATGCAACTATTATTTATTAATCGGACCTTTGGTAAGAACCTTATTATCTGCTTTAAAGACCAATTACTCAGTTGGTTACTTTTTTTTTCAGATGTTATTAGTCCACTCCTACAAAATTAGTTACCTTCGCTGTGTTATTCAATAGGTTATATTGTAATAAAATATAAGTACTTGATTTTAATCGTTCGGTCATTTTTTGTCTTTTAAATAAAAAATCACCCTTTTATTAGATTGATTTATAGCAATTTAGCAAACGTCACTCATCTTCTAAATTACTACAAACCAACACGATAAAGTTTTCGGCCGAACTCATGTAATTTACAAATTGAAATACATTCATAGCACGATACGAACATGAAAAACTTAAGTTATTCTTCTTTAAAAACTGTCTTAATAGTAGTTTCTTTTTTTTCAATTTTAGCCCTAAGCTTCTCTTCTTGCGAT
>CACVAQ010000452.1:4977-14814 GCA_902727865.1 uncultured Aureispira sp.
TTTCTTTTTTTTCAATTTTAGCCCTAAGCTTCTCTTCTTGCGATGTCACGAAGAACACCGCTAGAACAAAAACAAACCCTGGTCAATTAGATCCTATTGTTGCTAAAAACACCACGATTAAAGATACGGTCAAAACAGTTTCTTCCACCACCACCACCACCACCACCACCACCACACTAAAAGAGCCTACAGTAGTTCCCAAAGTGGATACCATGACTTGGTGTGATACCATCCAAAAAAGCCCTGTTCAACGTCTTGTCATCTGTTTCACAAAAATCGGAAATCAAGCCATTCAAGCCGATACGGTTGACATTATTAACCTTAATAAGGATGCATTGTATACGGAGACTACAGTTGATTCAACGATTATACACAAGCTAGCCTACCAAGTAGCTGTTATGATGCCTTTTATGAGCAAAAAATTCCAAGCTTCTGGAGGAAAAGAAATTCCAATTCAATCTATCAAAGCAATTGAATTCTATGAAGGGATGCTCATTGCCCTAGATAGTTTGAAGGCGGAAGGCGTTAATTTATTTGTCAATGTTTATGATACCGAACGGGATACAGCTGTTGTTCGAGCCTTACTAGAACAAAGAGAATTACAAGAAGCTGATTTAATCATCGGACCGTTGCTTTCTAAAAACCTAAGCATTGTAGCTGAGTTTGCTAAAGCAAAGAAAAAGATCTTAATCTCTCCCCTTAATGCTCGAAGTCATTTAACAATTGATAACCCTTACTTCATTCAGGTGAATCCATCTTTTGACGTACACAGTCGATTAATGATAGAACTGTTGCATAAAATAAAACAAAATAGACGTGTCCCATTGGAAAAAAACCTCTTGGTTTTGGCTTTAGGCAAGGATTCTGCTAGAGTGGCTAGTTTACAACAAAGCTATATCAACTTCAAAAACGATCCTAGTGCGCAGATTCAAACACTCATACCGAACAGCCCAACCATTGATGTTTATAAAATCAAACCGCTTTTACAGAGAGATAAATTAAATATCATTGTAATGCCAACTACGAATGAAGGGTTTATTTATAACTCTTTGCGTGAAATTCAAAAATTAGTAGATAAGGTAGAACCCAGAAAAGGCTATCAAATTATAATTATAGGAATGGATCAATGGCGTTACTTTAGCCGAATTAATTTCGAATATTATGAGTCGTTAAATTTGCATTTCACTAGTGAGTACTTTACTTCATCTAATCGAAGAACTGTTCGTAATTTCAAAGAAAACTATAAATCTATTTATGGTATTGGTGCTCGAGAATTTGGGTTCAAAGGTTTTGATATCATGCTTTATTTTGGACGAATGATGAACAAATATGGTGTTAATTTTCAAACGCATTTATGGAGAGAAAACAAGGTTTACAATCACACCGAATTTAAAATGCAGCCTATTTATGATAATCTAGTGCCATTAGACGGCAATATAAATGAGGCTCGTGCAAGGATTAGATGTTATGAAAATCAATCTTTAAACTTCTTGAAATTCAAAGATTATCAACTAAACAAGGTAAGCACTGAGTAAAAACCGAAAAATAAATAAAACCTATTTGTTGTAACAGGAGTTTCAAACACTTTATCAGTATGCTTGTTCGCTTTTTTTTATTGTTTTCTTTTGTTAGCACACTTGCTGCTTGTACGTCCACCGTATCGACCCAACAAGTAACGACGTCTACGTTGGTAGACACCACAAGCTTAGGTCTCAATGAAAATATTTTTGGAGATAATTTCGACAACGAAAAAAAAATGCACGAAGTCGTCTTTCCTTCTATTTTAGACTCGACTTATTACAAGAACCCTAGTTTGTTTCTTCAACAGTTAGGACTTACTTACGGTCAAGCAAACATAGCAGAAACTAGTATTTTAGCTTTTGAGCAGCAACAGTTGTTCGGGTTAAAAGATTCTATTTGGTTTGTCAACTGTCTATCTCCTGCCAACACAGCAGATAGTTGCGCTTTCCCGATGTTACAAACGCAATACTTGTTTGATCACAAAGGGCATTTATTACACAAAAGTACTGCCGCTCTTGCTCAATTTATTCCAACAATGCTGGATTCCATGCCTATTTACATGACGATTACAAATGATTGTGCAGGAAATGGACAACATCATTTTTATACTTATCAAGAAGGAGAATTAATTGATATTTTTAATGTCTTACTGAATAATACCCCTAAAACCTACGACATAAACCCAGAGGGAGGGGTCTTTCGAAAAGATCATTTGGAAGTTTTGGTTGAGGACTTAAATCTAGATGGATTTAATGACATTCGACTCAAAGGAAAATGGTTGGTTTTGGACAATGGAAAGGGGCGAAAATATCCCGTCACTCGCCCATTTAAAGCCGAGCCTGTAGAATATCAATTTTTATACAATCCGACTAAAGAAATTTTTTCATTGGTAGAATAAGACGAAATTCAATTATTTTGTCCCTGAATAAAAAGAGACCATGAAGGCATTGATGCTTTCATGGTCTCTTAGGTATAGCCTATTTCTACTTCTATGGTAATAATACTCTAGCTGAAAGTAAGCTTGTCTTCGTTGTACTAGTAAACTCTATATCACAAAATACAACGGCTAACTGACCGCTAGGATCTTGTTCGATATAAGCCGTTTGCCCAGTATTTGTATAGTAATTAGCAACCTGTTCTTGTTTCCAAATTTTAATCGTGTTATTGGCATTTCCTACAGACGCTACATTTGCTGTCGTGTACGTACCAACAACTGGTGTAAGAAAGTTAATTCGTAGCTTCAAACTCGTGCCATCTGATGCACGGAACCAATATTCTGAATAATTATTAAAAGGAGTCGAAGCATAGTAATTCGTCATCGTCAACTCTGGACCAGTTCCATCGGTCATCGTGTTGGTCGTAGGCGTACAAGTAGGCGTAGTGCTGCCACCACCACCTGTGCCACCACCACCTGTGCTGCCACCGCCACCATTAACATAAGGGACCGTATAGGCAATTTCCTTGTTACTATATTGCAAGCCCATTTCATTGACTCCAAAAGCTCTAAAGTAATACGTAGCGCCTTGCTCTAATTGCTCTACAATAATACGATAAGAACCTTCCGTCTTCAATGCTTCCCAAACCTGTAAATCATCTTCGTTTAAAACAGGCAAGGAATGTTTGGCGTAACAAATCCCCATTTTACCTTCGTTACAAGCTCCTGGATTCTGTACCTTAAAATCAACACGAACAGCACTAGATGCTAATCCAGACAGCTCACTCACATTAGTAAGCACTATATCAGGCGTGTACTCGGTTTGTTTTCTACAACCAAACAAGACAATACTACTGATTAAAAACAAGGTCAACAATACGGACCAATTATTTATTTTATCTATCATAACAAATATATGCGCTTAATGAGATTTTTAAATGATGCCCTCCTCCCAAACGACTGTTTGGAAAAAAGGCAAATGTATAGCCTGCATTCAATCTAAATTTAGCCGTTCCTTGGGCTTGGAAATTCATGCCCAAACGAGGAGTAATTGTCGCTCCAAAATTAGAGAACCATTCCCAACCTGCGTTTTCTTTATTGATATTGAACATATGATAATGAGCGTGTATATCAATTCCTATCACTGGAGAAATTGGGCGATCAAGTAATCTTACGTCAAAAATATTTCCCACAGAAAAACTCAAATGATGTTCTCTCGCCTCTCTAGATTGAATTAAGATTGGTTGTCCATTGGCATAACCACTTGTCGTCTGCAAAAACTCTTTGGGTAGTGTTCCCAATCTAGAAACGCCCACCGACCAAGCATGGTGAATGTCGTCCTCAATGTCAGATACGCCCCAAAGCACATCGACTCCAACACCTGGCCCATAATAATACGACCAATTTCCTGTTGGCATTATAAAAGAAGCTTTTACACCAACACTTTTACCATTTCTATAATTTACTCGATATCCAATCATGTTTTCACCAATAAAATCGAAAACCGATTGAGCAATCAAACAAGAAGGTAAAAAAGCACAGACTAACAGGAGTATTGTCTTTTTTAAAATATACATAGTTTTAAGATTTTTTTGCTTGCTCTTCAATCATTTTCTCATACAATGCTCGATCAGTCACGGTTTCTTGCAACCTTGAACTATAATCAATGCTGTTGCCATTTTTATAATACTGCCCAATAATCGTAAATAAGAAACCATCCTGTTCATAAATTAAAGCATAATGAATAGAAGTTCGTTCAATATTTTTCTTACCACGATAGATATTTACTCGATCTCGACCATAGTCATACTCCAAATAGTCTGGCTCGTCATAAAAATACGTCCCACCACCTTCCAAACGATAACAGTTGATAATTTTACGTTTATCATTCTCATCCAAATCTTTGTCTAAAGCATCCAAACGGGTCTGAATTTTTTGCACTAAAATAGGAGAACCAGGTCCATCAATTGGTCTTGGTGGTTTTACACAGGGAGTCAAAAAATGATTGATAACAGCCTGGTAATTTTCCGCTCCTTTTTCAAACTTAAGATTAAGGCTTTGCGTTTCAATGCTTCGTCGTCCTCCCTTTCGAACGGGAACATCGGCTTCAATCGTTACAATACAATCTTCGTCTATACGATTTAATACCCGTGCAAAATTACTCATGTGAAAGTAAAACGCATCGTCACTCCAATAATACCGTTCAGGGTCGGTTACCACAGCATCAATATTAGGCACTAACTCACAAACGTAGTCCATATTTCTAAACGATTGCGTTAAAGTTCCTTCTGGAACATGAATAACGGTTTCCAACAATTGTCGGTCTCCTATTTTTATTCTAACCGTAAAGTATAAGGCATACCGACTATCTTGGATCGAAAGATAAAGCGGTGTTCCAGATTGTATGCTTGTTAATGCTGGAGGTTGATCTTCTTTCTTTTGAAGAAATCTAGCAATTTCTTTGTACTCTGTTGACAGAGATAGGGTTGGTTGTGCCAATGTTGTACTAATAAAAATTAGACAAAATAAGCACAGGTAAAATAGTTTCATAAGAAAAGTTTAGTGTTTTGTAAAAATTTAGTCTGTGTTCAGCCTCCTAATATAAAACAAAAAGTTAAATCAGTCAAGGACTTCTTAATGTTTTACGCTCACATAAAAGGCTCTAATGGGGTTCCCATTAGAGCCTTCTATGTTTTTATTTCGGTCAACCTGTGGTAGATCAACTCAAGCTTTGTCATTTAAGTACTTTTGCAAGAACAGCCACAAGCACTAGCATTCATTCCCTCAGTAGCCTGCTCATAAATATCGGGTGACGTTCCACAACAACGAATAAGTTATCTTTTTTGCAAACACCAAGTTGTCATACAACGCAAACCTTGCACGTTCGTTGTTTTGATATACTCGGTTAGTATTCCATCTAATTCTTTGGTGTATTTTAATAAAGTACTTTCGTCCACCAAAAATCGAACAGATTCATCTGGCAATAAGAATCGCCCTTGCTCTAATGGGATAATTCGATTTTCGATGCCAATACTAGATGCTAGACGCACAAACAAATGTCCGCCAGGTTTCAAAACCCTCCATGTAGATTGCAGCATCGCTTCAAAATGCGCTTTATTTTCGGCAAAATGCAATACTGCATTACAAATCACCACATCAAAAAAGTTAGCATCAAAACTTAAATTCTCGACGCTTTCTACTCTAAAATTAGTACTCGGATTTTGGGGAAACAATTCCTTAGACAAAGATTGCACCGCAGCAACCGCCTCTGCGTTTTGATCGACGCCATAAACAGCCCATTTTTCTTTTAAAAAATACGCCAAATTTCGCCCACCGCCACAACCTGCATCCAAAACACGCTGACCATTATCATAACGCCCTTTCAATATTTGGTCGAGTAAATAGATATCTATATTACCAACTTGATCTCTTAGATTCATGCTATTCTATGTTTAAACAGTACGTCCAGTTTTTAAATAAAAAGGTTCTTTAACAAACAAAGACTCCCCGCAGCTAATTTTTGCCCAATATTTAAATAACAGATAGCTCTTAGCTTATTTTTAGATTTTGGACACTAGATTTTAGACTAAATTATTGATTATCAATCTCTAGCCTAAAACCTAAGAGCGAAGTGATCTAAGGTCTAAAAATTTTAATTCCAAAGCTTACTTTTTCTTATTAATGCAAAAATTACTTCGTGAGAATAGTTGTCAAAGAAACAATAAAAATAAACAAAATATGCACTTCCTAAAGTTAAAAACAAACAGATATAACTTACAATTGACACCTGTGGAATATTTACGGCAGCCGTCTGCGTATTATAAGAAAAAGAAGCTGGACGAACTAAAAAAACCATATTGGTCGTTTGCATAGCCGTTGTTAGGATTGCTTTTTATCTTGAATGAGTTCTAAGGCTTTTGCCTTTACAGGGTCTTTTTTTTGTAATAAATCATCTATAGAATTACGGACTCGATAATCAGGCATTAAGCCTCGACTAGGAGTTCGAAAAGGTCTAGGCAAAGTATTTTTAACCCATTTGTTAGGAATGCCGATTTGTATTTTAGAATTTGGTAGGGTCAAATAATGAAAATTACCTGCTGCAAAACCTTCGTAGCGGCTCCCCGTTTCTTCTCCTATAACCGTAGCACTTCCATAATCGGACAAATATTGTGCAATCAAAGCAGCCGTGGAATAGGTTCCTCCATTGGTTAAAATATAAATGTCTCCTTTAAAAAACCATTTGTTGCGCTTCGGAAAATTAGAAATCACTTTCGTACCATCCCAAGCAATAAGTTCTCTTAAGACTCCTTTCTGTTTTTTTTTGAGTGTAAAAGCCAGTAAATCATCCACAAACTCTTTCATTCCGCCTATATTTCCACGCACATCCAAAATCAAATGTTTGGTCTTATTTTGTCTTAATCGTTTAAACATTCGTTCATAAAACGTATAGGGTTCCAGTTCATTTTGTTTTATAATTTTTTCATTAAAACTACGCAAGGTTAAGGTGGCAATATCTTTTTCAAAATCCAAATCATACACGGCCTTCATTCCTTTGGGCACCTCTTTCTTCAACGCTCTTTTAACAGCCCACTCGGACATTTCTATTCGTGTCAATGCTTCTAATTGAACTTCTTTAGTGCCCTCCGAATGTCGTTTTCTATATTCTATCGTAAATTGACTCGTTTGTTCAATAAACCAAAAGTACCGAGCAGAGAGTTCTTTACTCAAGCGCATTTGTTTAAACGTCTCGATGTCTCCATCTGAATTTGTATACTGAAAAATCAACGTTCGAATTTCTGCCATGCTGCGTCCATTAATAGACAAAATTTCATCCCCTCGTTCCAGCGCATCCACTCGACTTAGGTTATTCCAAACATAGGCGCGCTCCCCCAAAAACTGAACACTTAATGGCAAGCTTTTAAACGTTCCTTTTAAGAATCCACGATAAAAAGCATCCTCCCTTGTTCCTATTGTCACATGCCCTTCTTCGACTTTTTCTACCGCCAAACACAGTAATTTGAACCACTGAACAGCATTCATCGGTTTATGAATCGACTTTTTAAGGACAGCTATTTCTCTCTTAAATAATACTTCTGAGTTGTAGACGTACATGGTTGGATTATAGCGTTCCAAGCCCGCCACCAAATGATCCAAATCTTCCTGTAATTGCAATGGACTAAGCGTTTCTATATCCAAATCAGGTTGTGCAACAACAAGCGTAACACCACTCATCACAAGCATTAACATACAAAAAACATAGGCTTTAATCTTCGATTTTAACATAACAAACAGTCGTCTTTAAATTTTCGTGCAAGGACAAATTTTCTTTCCGTTCTTTTAAAACCGCCTGCCATCGCTCCATTCCATCCACCCTAGGCAGGTTAAAAAGACTGTCTAATACCGTCCTTGTTTCTTCTGCTTCTCTTAAGGCATAGCGTTTGGCAAGACTTTGCATAATTTTTGTCTTTTGAGTCGTATCTACCGTAGCAGAGACAAATTCATATTTTTCCAGTAAACTATTGAAGGCTTCCGTTCTAGCTTCCTCTGGTAATTTTCGCCAATTATCATAATAATTAGCATACTGTGCATCCGTCCAATGGTGCAAGGCAACAGAATCCGTAAAGGTTTTGTAGAACTCTATGATTGCTCGATCCGAAGAAGCATGTTCTGGATAAGCCTGACTATATTCCATTTCATTATAATATGGATTATAAAACTCCAACCGAACCAAACCTGCTTTAAGCCCTTCAAATAGAAGCACTCCTTCGGAAGGGCCTCCATCCACATCTTCCGCTCCAACATAAAACTGTTGTTCTTCTAGATATCGCAAAACACTAGGAGCCGAATTTTCATGTGCTAGTTTATAATAGATACTCTGAACGCCTGCGCTGTACGAATATAAATAAAGCAATTTGGTTCCTACTTTTGCCGCAATCGTATCATTCTCGACTAGAACGATGCCTTCTTTTAATAAATCTGCATAGGCTTTTTGTCCCTCTGTTTGGCATCCCGTTAAGGCGATCAAAAAGATAAAACCTAAAATTATGCTGTATTTTGTCATTTTATTTAATTTTCATTCCTCAGAACTTTAGCTACTAAACTAGTATTTATGCCGATTTTTTGAACCTTCTGGCTAATATTGACTGCGCGCTGTTTTCGCAGCTCCTCCTACCTCCTTTTTAAGGAACAAGGATGCTTAACACCTTGCTTGTTTGCGTTTTTTGCCAATACGGTCTTTGTCCATCACCTTTTGAATATACGCACTTGCCAAAGGAACTTTACAAGATGTTCCGCCCATTTCTACAGACACCTTTCCAATTTGAGCAGCAATTTCTTGTGCTTTTTTAGTTAGCGCAGGAATATAAGAACCAACAGCAATCACAAAACCATTCATGGTGTAACGCACTCTATTTTGAGCCTGATCAATTTCTCTAGCGACTCGATCTAATAATTGGCTATACGTTTCTATATCCAACGCTGCATCAGGGCGAATACTAGCAAAATTAGAGCAAGTCGCCCATCCTGCCGAAGCGATACCTTCTTCTTTAGACTCCATCCATTTTTGAGCCAAATCAAAGCCAAAATCAGTCTCCGCAGCAAGCCAAGGCACGGTAAATTCACTCAAATAATACCAATACGCCTTGCCGACCCAATCTTCTAAATCACTTGCTGTAATTTGCTTTTCATCTGCCATCAAACCCGCCAAATACATCGCATCGGAGTTTCCTGTGGCATACAATTCTAAAGATAAAGCATGGTTTTTTTTCGTCTTTTTTAGAATTTTTTTCAAATCCCCCACTTTCACGCCAAACAAAGGTTCTTTTGCACCATGTTTTAAGAAGGTGTTTTTAGTTCGTTCATCTCCAAAGGCTTCTAATTGTTCTAAGACTTCTTTTTTGGTCATTATTTTTTATTCTTTTTGTTGGTTCTTTTTTTTTTGTTAACAAGATACAAAAAAAAAGTTCAACTATTGAGGACGGAGCTTGGCTCGAAATAGCTTTAAGGGGCCATCCGTCTAGTGCTTTCTGAAGGGGAGCGGTTTATTTCTATCAGAATTGGAGAGTTGTCCCTATTCGATACGAAGTAGGGCTGCCTTAAATTCACTTCAGGGCGTATTTTTTATAGGAATATTCTTTTGGAAAGTTATTCTAGTCGCTTTATTCGGGCCTATAAATAGCCCTTTTGTACTTCTATACGACAGCTAAATAGTTGGCAAGACTGGGCTGAATACGTTTTTTTTCTTACTCAAACGCATCCTTAGGAATGAGAAATAAATAAAGTGAACAAGTGTTGTTAAATATTTTTGAGGATGAAAGTTTTAAAAAATGAGTAGTATGAGTGTAACGAACGAGCAAGCTTGCGCTAGGCGCAAAGGTCTGGCA
>CACVAQ010000453.1 GCA_902727865.1 uncultured Aureispira sp.
AAACAGATAATAAATGTGTAGAATAACAGGTTTTTGGGATTTGAATTATAAGCAAAATTACCCACTTCAAGACACCTTAGTTGCCATGCGAGATAGCTTACAGCATGGCGGTCCTGATAGTGCAGGAGACTATGTAAACAAGGAGTTAGCACTAGGTTTGGGACATCGCCGATTGTCTATCTTAGATTTGAGCCCAGCAGGAAAACAACCCATGTTTTTGGAAGAATGGGTGCTTGTTTTTAATGGAGAGATTTATAATTTTGTAGAAATTCGAAAAAAATTAGAACTAGAGGGTTGTCAATTTGCAACAGGAACCGATACGGAAGTTATTCTCAAAGCTTTCAAAACTTGGGGCAAGAAGATGGTGCATGAGTTTAGAGGTTTTTTTGCGTTTGTTATTTTTAATCAACGAACAGAGACCTTGACCGTCTGTAGAGATCGAATTGGCGTTAAGCCTTTATTTTGGTATTGGAAAGATGGCCTGTTTATGTTTGCCTCAGAGCTAAAAGCCTTTCATGAACACCCCGTTTTTAATAAAACCATCAACCAACAAGCGGTTTCTTTGTACTTACAACAAGGATATATTCCCTATCCACATTGTATTTTTCAACATGCCCACAAATTACCAGCAGGTGCCTATTTGGAGTTGGATAAGCAACAAGCGGTAAAGATTGAAAAGTATTGGGATGTACAAGAAGTGTATGCCAATAGCAGCGTTCGGACCGATTCAGAAGCTGATTTGGAAGCGGAATTGGAGCAGGTTTTGACAGAGAGTTTTGAATTGAGAATGGTGGCGGATGTTCCTGTTGGGGCTTTTTTGAGTGGAGGAATTGATTCTTCCATCGTGACGGCATTATTACAAAAAAAACAAGGACGACAACTAAAAACCTTCACAATCGGCTTTCACGAGGAAGAGTACAACGAAGCCAAACAGGCTAAGGCGGTGGCGAAACATTTAGGAACCGAACACCATGAACTGTATTGTACCGAGCAAGATTTTGAACAAGTGATTCCTTTGTTGCCAGAAATGTACGATGAGCCTTTTGGAGACAGTTCAGGCATTCCGACTTATTTGGTGGCTAAAATGGCAAGAGAACAGGTCAAGGTTGGCTTGTCTTCGGATGGAGGTGATGAAATTTTTGGAGGCTATACTAAGTATGAAGTAACCCAAAATTTCTATCCTAAAATAAAGCGAATACCAAGCTTCGTACGGGCTATGTTGAAGGGCGGGAGTGGATTGGTTAATCCACTTTGGTTGGAACGAAATAGTTCTAAGTTGCCTGTGTTGAAAAATTATAAAAATATAAGTAATAAATTTCCTAAATTAGTCAATGCTTTAGGCGCAAAAGATACCCTTGATTTTTTCAATATTTCGTCTACTTATATTGCTCAAAAAGATTTAAAACGCTTACATAGGCCTTATCAAAATCGCTATGAAACGAATTTGAGTATAGCGGACAAACGCTTGATTTCTTATTTGGGAATGGTCGATATAGATACCTATTTGGAGGGCGATATTATGACCAAAGTAGACCGTGCAACGATGGCGGTTGCTTTGGAAGGAAGAGAGCCTTTTTTAGATCATAAAATCATAGAGTTTGCGATGCAATTGCCCGATGATTTAAAAATAAAAGGGAAGGATACGAAATACTTGTTGCGTAAGATTTTATACAAACACGTGCCCAAAGAATTGATTGAACGCCCTAAGCAGGGGTTTTCAATTCCAATTCAAAAGTGGTTACTAAGCAGTTTAAAAGAACCTTTGTTGAGTATTAAGTCGGACCAAGATTTTTTTAATACGTTTCAATTGGAAAGCAAGGAAGTACAGCAAATTATTGATAATTTTGTTCAACAACGCACCTATATTAATCCGCATTTTATTTGGTTCTTATATACCTTGCATCAATGGTATAATCGTTGGATCAAGTAGTTTTTTAACCATTTTTAGCCTTCAAATAACTAGGTTTAGCTACCTACAAAAAAAAATATAATGTACGAAATTCCGTATCATAATACTTCTTTGGAAGACAAGACCATCTTAATTACAGGAGCAGCAGGTTTTATCGGCTCCAATATTGTCGAATACTTATTAAAACATCAAGTCAAAAAAGTCATTGTTTTAGATAACTTTTTGACAGGCTTTAAAAGCAATGTGGAATCCTTTTTAGCGCATCCCAATTATCAATTCATAGAAGGCGACATTCGAGATTTGGAGGTCTGTAAACGTGCTTGTCAAGGCGTGGACATCGTTTGCCATCAAGCAGCGATGGGCTCCGTTCCCAGATCTATTGAAGAACCTTATGCGACGACAGGACACAATATAGATGGCTTTGTCAATATGGCTTTTGCGGCACATCATCACGGAATCAAGCGCTTTGTCTACGCTTCGTCTTCTTCGGTTTATGGCGATGAGCCTAATTTGCCGAAGGTGGAACATCGTATAGGAAAACCATTGTCTCCTTATGCCATTACGAAATTGTCGAATGAATTGTTTGCAGAAAACTTTGGTCGCCTGTACGAGATGGAATTTATAGGATTTCGCTATTTTAATGTCTTTGGACCAAGACAAAGTCCCGAAGGGGCTTATGCTGCGGTACTTCCGTTATTTGCAGATGCTTGTATGCACGACAAAGAGGTGTTTATTAATGGCGATGGTGGGCAAACACGAGATTTTACCTTTATTGAAAATGTTGTTCAAATTAATATCAAAGCCATGTTGACCACAAATTCAGCGGCTTTAAACGAAGTCTATAATGTTGGTTGTGGTGGCCGTTATACGGTCTTAGAATTGTTTGATGGAATCAAGGAAGCGGCTGGTGTTCCCAATAAAAAACCAGTACATCGAGCTGCCAGAGCTGGAGATATTCGAGATTCTCAAGCCGATATTTCGAAGGCAGAAAAGCTACTCGATTATGATCCTCAATTTGATTTTCAGAAAGGTTTGGAAATTAC
>CACVAQ010000454.1 GCA_902727865.1 uncultured Aureispira sp.
TTACCTTCATAGACAGTGCCAATACAACGATTGTAAACTATTGATAGATATAACATACTATGTTATTAGAATTTTTCACCCTTCTTATTTTTCTCTTTTCCTCTGGATTCTTTTCGGGGATAGAAATTGCTTTTATTTCTGCTGATCGATTGAGAGTAGAAGTAGAACGCAAAAAAGGCAATAAACGAGGTCGTTATTTAGCTAACTTTTTAGACAACCCGTCTGAATTTTTGGGAACGACCTTAGTTGGTAATAATATTGTGTTGGTTATACTCAGTATATTGGCAGGCAACTTCCTATTTACCTATTTTGGGATTAATAGCCTTACCTTTATGGGGACGATTCAGGCAACATTAATCACTACGGTTATTGTCCTTATTTTTGGAGAGTTTCTACCCAAAGTTTCGTTCCAGATAAACCCAACAGGCATTTTATTCTTTTTCACCTATCCCCTGGTTTTTATTCAATGGCTCTTGAAACCTTTGGTTTGGGTGATGATAAAAACGTCCAATGCCTTGATAAAAAAGCTCTTTAGAATGCCCACCGAATCTACGGAACAAGTTTTTACGCGACTAGATTTAGATCATTTTATTAGTAGTATTAATTCAGAAGACGAAGAAATTGATACCACGCTTTTCCAAAATGCATTATACATACATACCGTAAAGGTACGAGATTGTATGATTCCTAGAAATGAAATACAAGGGATTGAAATCAATGAAAGTATTGAAACCTTACAAGAACTCTTTGTTAGTTCTAGACTTTCTAGGCTTTTGGTTTATAACGAAAATATTGATTACATAGAAGGCTATGTGCATCATCAACGTTTGTTTGATAACCCCAAATCGATTAAAGATATCTTGTGGGAAATTCCGATGGTCCATGAATTTACACCTGTTCAAGATGTCATGAATCGTTTAATCAAAGAAAAGCTCAATTTGGCTTGGGTGGTAGACGAACGTGGCGGAACGGCTGGGATTGTTGCCTTAGAAGATATCTTGGAAGAAATCTTTGGTGAAATTGCAGATGAGCATGATTTTGAAGATCCTGAGTTGCAAATTAGTGACAACGAATTTGTCTTCTCTGGTCGGAGTGAAATTGATACCGTTAATGAAGAATATGAATTAGATATTCCTGAAAGTGACGAATACCATACCTTGTCGGGTTTAATTGTTTTCACAAAAGAAGACATTCCAGAACAGGGAGAGAAAATAATTTTAAACAATTATGAATTCGTTGCCGAAGAGGTTAGTAATACTAAAATTGAAAAAGTTCGTGTCATTCGTTTGCCAGAAGATACGACCTAATATAAGTACGTATCAAATAAGCGATACATTTTTGAACGGCTATGAGATAGCCTTAACTACTTATCCAAACACTTAAATTAAAACCACATGAGTTATTTTGAGAATGTAAAGGAACTTGTTTTAGCACTAGAATATGATATTGTCCACGAAGAAGCTGAAACAGGCATCCTGATTATTAATAAAGAAAGTAGAGGTATTTGTGAAATGATTCTAGACTGTGAAGATGATATTTTGATTATGGAACAAATCATTTTCCCCGTCAAAGAAGACAAGCCAGAACATTACAAAAAATTATTACAACTAAATCGTTCTTTAGTACACGGTGCGTTTGTATTAAGTAGTTCTGAGGATTTTAACATCATTGCCTTTAGAGATACTTTGCAACTAGAGAACTTAGATCAAAATGAATTAGAAGCCTCTTTGAATGCCTTGACCTTTGCGCTAGTTGAAAACATGGATGATTTGTTGACCATCTCAGGGCAAACTGAAAAAACGGCTTAAATTAAAAGACGAAATACAGGATAAAAGATTTTGATTTTTAACACCTAAAACCGAATCGTCCTGTACTGATCTTAGCGTATTAACAATAAAAAATAAAACTATGTGGTCTTTTGTAAAACGTCTTTGGAATGTATTGGTTGGCAACTTACATGAAGTAGCCGATAAGTTTGAGCAGCCAATCACTATGACCAAACAAGGTATTCGTGATTTGGAAACACAGCTCAAAGAAAGCTTAGAATCTTTTGCCCAAGTTCGTGCCGTCGCTATTCGTAGCAAAAACGAAGTCAATAAAGCAGCCCAAGAGGCCGCCGATTATAAGAAAAAAGCAATGGCTTTGCTCCACAAAGCACAAAAATCGGATAGCTCTGGCGATGCCGAACGCTTGGCAGCAGAAGCCATGGCTCAAAGAGAACAAAAACTCCAGTTGTATCAAACGCACTTAGCCACGCAGCAAAAGTATGAAAAAATGGTCGCTGGTATGGAAGCTAAAATCAAACGACTCAAGCGAGAAGTTTCGAAATGGAAAAGTGAGCTTAAAAGCTTGGAAGCTCGTCAAAAAGCTGCCACTGCTGGAATGAAAATCAACAAGGCTATGGCTGGAATGGATTCTGGGAAGACCTTAGAAATGCTCAACAAGTTGAAAGAACGGGTTGAAAATGATGAGGCTTTAGCCGACGCTTATGGAGAAATGGCCGTCGCTACAAAAAGTATTGATGAAGAAATCAATGCTGCTTTGGAAGGCCATCAAGGTATGGATGCTTTGCAGGCGCTCAAAGAGGAAATGGGGCTGCTCAAAAAGGAAGTGATTGACTTGGCTCCTGATAAAGAAATTGTAGAGATCGAAATAGAAAAGGAGGACCGTTCTGATTCTATCTAAAAAAGCCTTTATAAAGATATCCTAAGCTATTTGATACAAATCAAGTAGCTTTTTTTTATTATAATAATATAAATACAAAAAACATTTTAAATTGCAACTCAATTTATATCAATTAATTACAGAGCATTACTACTTAAAAAAATAAACTTTTTTAAGTTTCTGTTCTTGAATTTCTCTCTTTTTTGAAAGATCTTTGTACTCAACATAAATAAGTTACTTCGCAATCCTTAACACGATTAAATACACTGTTTATTA
>CACVAQ010000455.1 GCA_902727865.1 uncultured Aureispira sp.
TAAAATGACAGTTGAAAATCTACGCATAGTCTATTAGTGGGTTCTAGATTGGTGTTTATAAAATGTAGTCGAGCAAATAAGGAAAAAGGACAACTTCCAAAGCTAAATTATCAAAAATAATATAAAAAGTATATCAAAATAACGAATGAGAGGAGCAGACTTGTACACTTCTTTCGAATTAAGTCAAGAATCTTGCCTCAATATAGGGGAGAAGCGCATTAAATATGAAAATATATAAGAAGCCTTTTGTTTTTTGTAGGAAGCTTTGTAACTTGTTAGCTTGTCATAACCAATAAAGCGCCTTGTCCTATGCCAAAAGAACGCAGACTCAGAGAACATATTTATCACTTCATAGATAATGAAGAAGAGCAAAGTTTTGGAAGCCAATCATTTGAGCTATTCATTACAGGGCTTATTTTGTTGAGTATTGTGTCGATTGTTTTAGAATCTTTCGAAGATTTACGATTACAGTACGGCTACTGTTTTAATCTTTTTGAGAATCTTACCTTGGCTATCTTTACGGTAGAATATATCTTGCGTATTTCTACGGCAGATTTTAAGTATAAGGACCTTGATTCTTGGCCTGCTGCTGCTTGGCGTTTGATGACATCGGGTTCTGGAATTGTAGATTTGATTGCCATTGCACCTATTTTCTTCCATTTTGCCTCTTTCTTTGGTTTTAGAGAATTTGCACGAGGCGATTTTCGCTTTATTCGAATCTTAAAAATTACTCGATTGCTTCGAATTTTTAAAATGAATTCGTTTACCAATTCAATTACGGTCGTAGCAGATGTATTTTCAGAAAAACGACATGATTTAGGGATTACTTTATTTGTAACCTTTGTCTTGTTGTTGGTTTCTTCGACGTTGATGTGGTATGTAGAAGGACCTGTTCAGCCAGAGTTATTTCCAAATATATTAGCTTCCTTTTGGTGGGCAATTGCTACCTTAACAACGGTTGGTTATGGAGATGTATTTCCAATAACAGCCTTGGGGAAATTTTTATCTGGTCTAATTGCTTTGTTAGGAATTGGTTTGGTTGCTTTGCCCGCAGGTATTTTAAGTTCTGCTTTTATTGAAAAATTGGAAGATGGAACGATTAAAGAGGAAGAAGTAGAGAACTATATTCCAAAAGGAAATTTACCGCAAGCACAGTTTCAAAAGATCAATACTAAAAAACCAGAAGATGCGTCTAAGGTTCTAGAGGATTTCAACCTTCTGACCAATCTTTCAAGCGAATCGAATGCCGAGGAAAATAGTTGCAGTCAACATTTTGGAAAAGCCTTTGTCTATTGCCCTTATTGTGGCGAAAAATTAGGCAGTGATGGAAATCATAAACACGCATAAAAAGCGTTATTAATACAAGAGCAGTATTCGTGTATTAATTTTCGGATGCTTAAAGCGTCATCTGCTTGGCGATGAATACGATACGACTTGTGTGCGACGTATAGAAAAAGAAGACAGACAGAGTACTATTATATGATCTAGTAAGTAGATGGACAAAATTAGTAGTATAAAAATAGGCGTATATTTTTTTCGCTAAAGAGTTAAAAAATGAAGCTTTAGCGAGCTAAAGTAAGGCTTTTTAAGGAATTTAGCGGACAAAAGATGCCCTGTTTTAGTGTTAATTATTTTTGTCCATCTACTTATTCCTAACAATAAAAAAAAGATACCGTGGTGAAGTTAGTTTTGAAGTGGATTTTCTTGATGAGCCTATTCCTTATATTTAGTAATTGTAATAATAATCCTTCTGAGGCAGATTTACGCCTTATAAAAGAAGGACAAAGCGCTCGATTAATCAATGAACCTGATCCAGAAGAAGTCCGAATGCGGGACTTAATTCAACAATATGATACATTTGTTGCCCATAAATTTGAAGAACTTGATTTGCCAGGATTGGCCTATGCTATTGTCAAAGATGGAGAAATAGTTAGTGTGCGAACCTATGGGGTGCAACAAAAAGGAAAAGAAGCCTTGATAGATGAACATACGACGTTTCGTTTGGCATCTATATCCAAAGGTTTTGCAGCAACGATTGCAGGACTCTTAGTCGATCAAGGCTATATTGGTTGGGACGATAAAGTAACCACCCATTTACCAAATTTTGAATTGCGGACGAGCAGCCACACGGACTCCTTGACGATTCGGCATACGCTGAGTCACACGACGGGATTGAAGGAGTATTCTGGCGTGTCTTTAATTAATAAAGATTTATCTTGTGCCAATGTCTTGCGGGGCTTAAAAAGTGCTAAAATTGAAGCAAAACCCGCCAAGGTTTTTGCGTATCAAAATGCTATTTTTAGTGCGATTAGCGAAATTGGAAGGGCAACCACTAATTTGAGCTACGGCAGTCTTTTAGACTCGATGATTTTTAATCCTTTGGGAATGGAAGATGCTTCTTCTAGTTATAAGTCGATGATGGCAAACCAGAACCGAGCGATTCCGCATGTTTTTAGTAGTAAAACAGGCTGGAGTAGTGTTGACATTCGCAAAAAATGGTACAATGTCGGTCCAGCAGCTGGCGTAAATGCTAGTATTTCGGATATGGCGATTTGGCTTCAAGCCATGTTGGGACATCGTCCTAATGTTATTCCAGAAAAGGTCTTAAGCGAAATCTTTCAACCACACATTCCAATCAACGAAGATTCGAAATATTACGAAACTTGGGCTCCTGGATTATCCGATGCTTATTACGGGTTGGGCTGGCGCATCTTCAATTATAAGAAACATAAAATTGTCTATCATGGTGGGTTTGTTCGAGGCTACCGACCAGAAATTGGGTTTTGCCCAAATGACGATGTTGGGATTGTGTTCTTGACCAATGCTTCTAAGAATGAATTGTCAACGATTTGTGTCCATGCTTTTTTTGAAATGTACTTTGCTCCTAGGGTCTCTCGTTAAATGGGCTTGATCTAAATAGCATTACTTCGTGGAGAA
>CACVAQ010000456.1 GCA_902727865.1 uncultured Aureispira sp.
ATTTCGATTTGGAGCTTTTTCTTTGTATTTACCTATTTGCATTTGTTGGACGCTACCAATTACATCAACCACTATTATGCGATCTCTATCTTTGCCTTTTTCTTGGCTTGTTTGCCTGCTCAGGCGGCTTATTCGGTAGATGTTTGGCGAAAACCTAGGATACAACAGCTTCAAATTCCTACTTGGAAAATGACAGTCTTTAAAGGGCAAGTAGCGCTTATTTATCTATTTGCTGCGATTGCAAAAATGAACTTAGATTGGATGTTTGGAGCGATGCCACTAAAAATTTGGTTGCTACAAAGTCAAGATTTTCCTATTATTGGCCATTTATTTCAATACCATATTACGCACTTATTGATGAGCTGGCTTGGTCTATTGTTTGATTTGACAATCGTCGTTTGGCTTAGTTTTTCTAAGACTAGAAAATGGGCTTATTTGATGGTGCTGCTGTTTCATACAATGACTGGCTTGCTGTTCAATATTGGACTATTTCCTATCTTAATGATCTTTAGTACGGTCGTTTTTTTTGATCCTGAAACACATCAAAAAATACTAGAAAAACTAGGAGGGAAGTGGGCGCAGACGACAACGAAAACGACACAGTCACCGTATTTGCCCTACCTTTTTATTGCCCATTTTGTTGTGCAACTTTTCTTGCCCTTGCGACATCATTTTTTGTATGATAGTAATGTCTTGTGGACAGAAGAAGGCTATCGTTTTTCTTGGCGAGTCATGTTATTAGAAAAAGAAGGCATGGCAAGGTTTTACGTAGAAGATCCCAATTCAGAACGACATTGGGTCGTTTCTAACCTTGAATTTTTGACGCCATTTCAAGAAAAGAGAATGTCAATTCGCCCCGACCACATTTGGCAATTTGCCCAGCATGTAGCCGCTATTTATGCCCGACGTTATGATATAAAAGAACCAATTGTTCGAGCAGAAGTTTATGTAGCGATGAATGGACGAGTGAGTCAACCTTTGATTGATTCTAAGGTTAATTTAGTTAAAGTATCTAGAAGTGTCGGGCAAAGAGATTGGATTTTGCCTTTGGAATGAAATAGAGGTGTAAAATCAGCAGTGTAACAATACTATTTACTTACATTTAAGGACGCTTTAGTTATCGTTCGTTTAGAGCTGTTATTGTTTTGGTAATCCCCTTATATGATTGGTTCAAATAGCCTTGTTCGTGATTCAGAAGCCGCTTCTCGAACTACAGAGGTCTCTAAAAAAGAAGAAATTTTGAATTATGACGATGGAACTTACTGTATGTTTTAGTGCATTTAGTGAAAGAACAACAGCAAATTATTAGCAAACAAGAAATAGAAAATATAGCTCTAAAACGACGTCTTAAAGCTTTAGAAGCTCGCCTTGGCAAATTGGACGCTACATAATGAAAATTAAATATTTAGATCGTGCTTACCTTTTGGTATACAGCATCAAAAGGTAAGCGCAATCTAATATCTAACAGCCTACTCCTCTTGTATTAGATTGATGAGTAGTACCTTGGTGTGTGAGCGTTATCTTGTTAATTGTCAATTGAATACGATTTTGGTGCAAAGTGTAGGTGGTCGTACTGACTTGAATTAAAAGTATGGTCCTTCTACGACTTATGCTCTATGTTCTAGAATCTTTCCAAGAATACTGCTCATCAAATAGGCAAAGTTCTCTTCGTCACTGTTCCATTTACGCTTAGGTCCTGTATGTTCATGGCAAATTAGGCCGACCATTTTACCCTTTGCAAAAATAGGGACATCTAACATGGAGGTAATGCCAAGTGGTGTTAGGTAAACTTCTGAAAATTCAGCTGTTCCATAATGTGTATGGGCATCGTCTGCGGCTAAAGTCCTGTTACTTTCTAGTATTTTGAAATACTTTGGAAAAGCTACCTTGGTTAGTATCGCCCCTTCAGAATGCGTTTTTTTGTCTTGCTGATATAAATTCAGACAAACAACGCCTGATCTATCCTCATTATAAAGCCAGATACTAGCACGATTAACATTGATGCTTTCTGCTATTTTTACCGTAATTTGCTGTGCTGAAGTTTTTAAATTATGATCCTCTGCTTGAAACAAGAACATATCTGAAAAAGCGCTAATGTATTTTCTTAAGCTATCAACCGTATCTTTCGTGGTCGTATTAGAGACAGAGCTTGTACTTGCTTCATTAAACTCCCTGTTTATAATGTCAAAACTTTTCTGCATGTTTTGAATATTATAGGCAGAGTCTTCCATAGATTTCGCTTTGGAAGAGGAACTTTTGGATAAGACAGCTAGTCTAATTTTAGCGGGTAGCCCGCCAACTTTATCTGCTTTATGATAAAAATCTAATAATCTATCACCCATATTTAAAAATATTTGTTAATTATAATTAAAAATAAATTTTAAGCAAACTCAAATAGTACTTATTATTTGATAGCAATGCTTTTATTATCAGAAGTTTAGCTTATTTGTGTTTTGTTGTAGTTTATTGTGATTGAAGATAAAAAAATTAGGAGATAAAAAAAAATACTATGTGGGGCTTTTAATTTTTCTACCTGAAAAAAACATATTTTTTTTATATTAAGTTGACTGTCAAGCATTTAGTTGTTTATGAGGTGGTGGGTTATTTAGTTGATAATCAGTTAGATATGGGTTGAGTGCAAAGCAGTAAAAGAATGAATCACAGCTTTTTTTATAAAAAAAACAAATCCATACTTTATAAAAGAGGAGCGATTTTTATGAAAAGGCAGGAATGAAAAACAGGTTCATGTATTATATATAAGGCAACTCTTCTCGCAAGCGAAGGGACGACAAACAGCAGTGAAACACTCCTAACCAAAGGGAATAAGTAGGAAGCGGATCTAAGATGCCAACGAAGCTACTGTAGCTAAGTGATTTTTGTCAAAATGCGATCAAATGCCTTCGTTTTATTAGTTTCGTATTGACAGACCTTTT
>CACVAQ010000457.1 GCA_902727865.1 uncultured Aureispira sp.
TTATTTTAAAATAAAAAATATGCAAAACTATATTATAGTATTTTTATTTTGGATGATTTGCTTTTGTCATAAAGTAGAAGCGCATCAACCTGAACTGTCTAGTACGATGTTGATTGAACAAGCGAATGGGCAATGGTTGTTGCAAGTACGTTCTGCGCTGACGGCTTTTCAGTACGAAATAAAGACCAATTATCCAGATCGTATTTATGAGAGTCCTGAAGCGTTTCAGGATTTAGTCTTGGAACATTTAGAGAAAAATATAAATATTTATTTTAATGGAGATCAAGACAATTCTGTTGTTATCCAAAAGGGCTATGTAAAATTGGGACATGAAACGAATGTCGTTTTTGAGATTGCTGGAGTCCCCAATGATATTAAATCTGTATCCGCCAAGAACAGTACGTTTAGTGGTATTTCAAGAAATCAGAGTGCCTTAATTGTCGCTAAAAGTGGTTTTGAAAAAGCGCAATTTGTGCTGAATAACAAAAACCAGCATAGGGTTGAATTAGTACTAAAAAACAAGCAGTTTGAATTGGTGAAAAAAAGCACAACAGAAAATTTGCTGTTTTCTAAATACACTTATTTGATCGGGATTAGCCTAAGTTTGATGCTTGCTTTAATGCTTTTGATGTATTGGGGAATTAATCGAAGAAAGTAGATCGGTTGAATCGTATTTTGAAGATTTGAAAATGCAACTCATTTTCAAATCTTCAAATACTTAAAAAAGCCCTATTCTTTCACTTCACCACGTTGAATCAACTCATTTGCTTTGATTTGTTGTTTTTTGTTCCAAATATCTCTAAAAAACGTCACCTGTTCTTTGATCTTTAAATCTCTTGCGTGTAAATGACGGTGATAAGACGTAATGATAATACCAATCATATAGTCATAGTGGGGGACCTGCATTTTTCTAAAATACTCGGACAATCGAGAGCCTTCACTAAGCGACCATTTGTGTTCTAACCAAACGCCCAAGGAACCATGTGTCTTGCGATCTACTTCAGCATCAGAATAAGCCATGAACATTTCTTTAGCTTGGTCGTCCATTAATTTATCCAACTCCTTAAATACGTCGTACAAATCTTTTGGGATATACATCCCATCCAACTCAGATTCTTGAGCACGGATTTGGTAAATGCTGTCATTAACAGCATCGCCCCGTTTTTTTTCTGTTTTAATAATAACTTTTGGCGTTTTTTCTTGCGGTGGTTCTTGTGCAAAAGAAGCAGCTCCTATACTACTAAGTAGCAAAACAATGAGTGTGCGAATCATACTTAGGTTTTTTTGTTTAACAGATGGACTACTTACACTGAATGAAATAAGCAGTTTTTTTTGGCTTACTATTCTATTAATACGAATCTTGTACCAATGTTACAGCTTTACTTAAAAAAAATGAAAATTAGCTTAAAATAAGAATCCTTTAATTAAGATTTTACGGCGGTAGAATCTATTAAAAGAGGATCTAAAGGTAGTTCAAGACCTATTAATTCTATTTCTAATAAAATTGGATTGTGATCAGAATTTTTAAACTTTAAATTTTTGCCCTCTATCTTTTTTACACGAACATTCGGCGAAACTAAGTAAAAATCGACTAAGGTTACAGTTGTTTTTCCATAATCAAGCACATCAATCATAGATCTATTGGTCGGGCTTGTTAAATCATATACCCATTGCCATCCTTCGGGCATAAAATCACTAGCAATATTAGCTGGGTAGAAAGCCTTGCTTGTCGGAAGACCAAGCGATTTTTCTACGGCATCAGAAGAAATTCCAGGAGGGGTTTGATTCCAATCGCCGCCGACTACAATATAATTTCCTTGCTCATATTCTTGGAGGACCAATTGTTTGAAATAAGCCATTTCGTCGTCCTTTAGTTTTCCTCCATCATAAGCAGAATTGTGCGTATTGATGACAACCAATTCTTTGCCTTCGGGATGGATTGTAGGATAATGTTGTACAGATAAACAACGGTCGAGATGAAAAATATAATCGGGCCAACCATAAGAGCCAGGAAATTGATACCGAGTACTTTGATTGCTTTTGTATTTAGAATAGCTACTCAGGCCACTTTCCATTTTTCCCATCACATGCCAAGGCTCCGCAACAGGAATAACAACCCGTTCTACTTTATAATTGGGGGCAAAACTGTTGCTATAATTCGGCAATTGCTCTAAGTATCGTTCGTGCTGATTGATATAATAACTTCGTTTTGAATTTCGATCTACTTCCTGCAATAAGACAAAGTCTGCTTTTTCTTGCGCAATAAAATCAGCAATTCCTTGAATGTTTGCTTCTACAGCAGCCTTGGGAGAACGAACCATTTTGCCTCCAGAGAAGAAAAAAGGATTCCCATTATCATAGAAAAAATTGGAGCTTGCCCCCAAGCCTCCATAGCCAACATTCCAGTTCAAAAAACGTAAAGGCCCTGCTTTGATCGTGTCGGGTTTGTTCTCTTTTGGAAGCGGGAGTTCAAGTACTTCTTGTGGCTGATAATCAGTTGCGGTGCCGTGTAACAAGCAAATAATTACGTATGTCAGGAAGAGCGCAAAGGCAAGAAATGTCCATTTTAGGACTTTTGTGAAAATTTTCATTGTATTATGAATCGAATTATACTATCAAAAAGGTTACTCTATTACTACTTTTACCATAAAAAACAGAAGACGCTCTATTCTTAAGTCAACCAACGTAAGTTCTTAAAAAGTAGTTTGTTCCTAAGAATTGTTTTCTCGTGATAAACAATTTTTGATTTGCTGTTTATTGTCATATCTTTTGTTCACTTGTCTAAAATGTTTATTTTTGATGCTGTTTGAATTAGATAGAGCATGGATAGCACAAAATACGGCTTAAATATTGGATAGACAAGGGATATATTAGAAGAATGGAGGACTTAATTTTTTATTTTTTGTAAAAAAGCGGTTTATTTATTT
>CACVAQ010000458.1 GCA_902727865.1 uncultured Aureispira sp.
TTATAGTTGACTTGAAAATAAAGACGGCTGCCAATTGTAAAAAGAGCGTTTATTTTTCGGTAGATTTATTTATTGTTCGGCTTTGTAAAGCACATGTATGAGCAAAGGGCTATCTTTTTCTAAACTAGGATGAGCAAAGCTGTCTATTTTTTGGAGGCCAATTTTTTGCATGACTCGTTCCGACGGTTTGTTGATCTCGGCTGTAAAGGAGTAAATTTCTTTGAAATTCAAGGTCTTAAACCCATAGTCTAAACAAGCTAGAGCGCCTTCTGTTGCCAAGCCTTGATTCCAGACACTTGGATCTAAGCGCCAACCAATTTCAACGCAAGGCGTAAAATAACTCTCGAAACTAGGGCGCATAAATCCAATGTAACCAATAAACTGTTTGCTTTCGAGTAGATCTACGGCATAGACCGAAAAGCCATAGTCTTTGTATTGCTGTTGGATACGTCGGATCATTTTTTTGCTAGCGGCTTTGTCCATCGTATTGGGATAAAACTGCATGGCTTTAGGGTTGGCATTGATGCTTGCAAAAGGGGCTAAGTCGCTTTCTTTCCAGCACCTTAAGCCCAGTCGAGGTGTTTTTATCAAATAGTTAGACATACTTATAAACGTTGTTCGTGCAGTACTTAGCTGCGTGATCTCCAAGGAGTATAGGATTGAAAAAGTTAAAATATAGGAACGCAATGTACTACAAAAATCTTTTTATTGTAATTTTTTAAGCATTATAAGTGCTAGAAGAATTAAGGGCTAAAACCTTTTGGTCAAATCGTTGTTTTATACTTTTATAAATACTATTTTGGGCTAGGGTAGAGTTTAAATACTATATTTTTACTGTTCCTAAAATGAACATTCCTAAGGAAACGGATGTAAAATGATTTTTAGGCTTTTGTTCACTAAAACTAAAATCTTGGAGAAGTAGCAAACCTATCCCTAGAAAGCATTACACTTAAAAAAGAGACATGAAATTACAGACGCTAAAAAAACGTGGTAGCAAACTGGCTACTCCAAATATTCAGATTGCAATTTTGGAAGAAACAACACCGAAAGTAACTAAGTTCGAGAAGCAATTAGAGGACTTAAATTTGATGCCTTTTAAGCCGACTCAACTTGAAATTTTTCAAGTAAACGTAGGCTATATGTGTAATATGACTTGTGAACATTGTCATGTCGATGCGGGCCCAACTCGTACTGAAATTATGACAAGAGAAACGATGCAGCATTGTTTGAATGCCATAAAAACGGCCAATACAACCACCATTGATATTACAGGAGGCGCGCCAGAGATGAACCCTGATTTTAAATGGTTTATCGAAGAAATTAGAGCCATTAGCCAAGATATAGAAATCATTGTTCGAAGTAATTTGACCATCTTGGTTTCTAATAAAGAGTATAGAAGCTATCCAGCGTTTTTCAAAAAACATAATTTGACCGTAATTGCTTCACTACCTTGTTATACCGCAGAAAATACGGACAAACAAAGAGGAGATAAGACCTTTGTTCGTTCGATTGAAGCCTTGCAGGTCTTGAATGAATTGGGGTACGGGAAAGACGATACAGGCTTAAACTTACATTTAGTATACAATCCTGTTGGGGCAAGTTTGCCAGGCAACCAAATGAGTTTACAGGTAGATTACAAGCGTGTTTTGAAGGCGGATTATAAGATAGAGTTCAATCAATTGTACACAATTACCAATTTGCCCATTAGCCGATTCTTGGACTTTTTATTAAAAGAAGAAAAATTTGATGACTATATGCAATTGTTGTTAGAGTCCTTTAACCCCGCAGCAGCAGAGAGCGTAATGTGTCGCAATACGTTGTCTGTTTCTTGGGATGGCTATTTATACGATTGTGATTTTAATCAAATGTTACAAATGCAAGTAGAAAAATCAGCCGCTCAGCACATCGAAGATTTTGATTTAGCAGCGATAGAACAACGGAATATCATGTTAGGACAACATTGTTATGGTTGTACGGCAGGAGCTGGATCAAGTTGTCAGGGAACGGTAAGCTAGTTGTTTTTGAGAAACTTTTAAAAAAGTAATAAAATCGTTAACAAGTGTTTGGGTATCTTGAAAAAAAAAGGTGCAAAAAATGAACACTAGTTAACGATTTTAGTTTTTAGTTCTAAAGAAATCTTCCTAGCTGCACTGCTATTTATTCTTCTTCAGTACTTTCTATTTAAAACTTATATCCAGAAGTCACTGTTGGAAAAGGATGCTATATTTTAAAATTCCACAGGTTTGTCAAAGTAATACTTCGTGGGATTTTTATTTTTTTTACCAAAAACATAAAAACCATTTCATATTAGTTTGATTATCAATTTTTTAGTTAAATTAATAATCAAACTAATATAATTTCTCCACGAAGTAATGTCAAAGAATCAAAACACTTAATTATAAAGATGGATAATTTAAACAAAAAAAATAAAATATCTCCAATCATGCAGGCGGCTGTCTTTGGTGGAAGTGGGGTCTTAGGTATGTTAGGAGCGGCCCTGATGGCTAAGGAAGCCTTGACGATATGGATGGTTGGAACGTCTTGTATCTTATTGTATTCCCTGATAAACAATGCCATGAGCCTATTTGTAGAAGATTATAAGAAATACTTGATTCATTCTGTTTATGGCTTTATGTTTACCATGATTGCTATAATTGCGATCGCAACGATCTTGTCGGGATTGAGTGTCTCTGAGGCAGGGGGGTATCGAATGATCTTGATGATTGTATTGGTTGCTAATTTTATTTTTATCGCTATGATTATGACCGTTAAAAATTTGTTGACGTTTATTGCTAAAAAAGATGAAAAATTGTAAGCTTTTGTACGACTTCTATTTTGTCATCATAGTTTTAAGAACTTCATAAAGTTTCACTTTCTTTCCAGAAATTTGCTTCAAAAAATGTATCTTTGATTCCTTTAGGAA
>CACVAQ010000459.1 GCA_902727865.1 uncultured Aureispira sp.
AAAAACAATAAGATAAATTTGGGTTTTAATTGGGGTGATTTAGGACTTGTACGAATGGGAATACGTACAAGTCCTCTTTTTTTTACTACAGAGACTAAAACAAAAAAAGCATACTTTCAATATGAAAGTATGCTTTTTTTTTGCTTGGTAAATAGCTAAGGGTAAATTACTTAGCCTTTTTTTACGCGCATCTTCATCATAATATCCTTTACAGGACGGCTACTATTGACTTGTACGGCAGCTATCTTGTCTATAATGTCTAATCCTTTTATCACACGCCCAAAAACGGTATAGCCCCCATCTAAATGAGGCGTTCCTCCTAACTCAGCGTAAGCCTTTTTTTGTGCTTCTGTATATTTTCGTCCATTACGAGCTGCCATTCGAGTTAAAATTTCTGGCTTTACTTTTTGCCCTTGTACAATATAGAATTGTGACCCAGAAGAAGCTTTTTGAGGATTAACAGCATCGCCCATCCGCGCAGCAGCTAAAGCGCCTTTTATATGCACCAAAGAATCGACAAACTCGGCAGGAACGGTATAACCAGGACCTCCATTTCCAAGCATTACATTTGGTGCAGCTCCTTTTGATTCTGGATCTCCTCCTTGAATCATAAAGTTGTTGATCACTCTATGAAAGAGCAAACTATCATAAAAACCTTCTTGTACCAAAGAAACAAAGTTATCTCTGTGCTGTGGCGTGTTGGCGTAAAGCTGTACTTCAATGACTCCATACTCCGTCGTCATTTCTATGATCGGTTCGTAATTTGAAGATTTAGGGTTAAAAATACTCTTTGAACAGGCACTCCATAAACAAGCGAATGCGATAAATAAAAATAAAGTTTGCTTTTTCATCTTCTATACTATATCTATAGGTCGTTATTAAATAATGCATACCATTAAACATTATTACGAATAGTTTCGTACGTCAAAATAGCATTTTTCCATTTCTTATCGCTTCAAAAAACGCCTACCGATTGGTCGTCTTATTTTTGGAAGCTCAATAAATGAAAAAATCAGTATTTCGCCTCTATACAATTCTATTCGTAATAATGTTTATTAACAAAATAAAAAATACAATGATACCTATTTTATCCTAATAACGAAAAAAAAGCGTTCCGAACTCGTTCATTACTTATTAAAAGAGCGCAAGATGCTTATTCCGACTCCTTAGAAATCGGTTTTAATAAAGACAATTGTTCGTCCAAACTAGGCGCTTTGTAAAGCAAGCTCTTACTCGCTAAACTACTATCTAAGCTAACATCTGCTGGTCTAGCAGGGACTAAATCCAATTCTTTTTGTAGGGTTGGAACAATCAATTGTTTATCCAATTCAAATGCTTTCGCCATTTTTAAGGCAAACTCGTATCTTGAACAAGATTCACTTCCGCCCAAATGCAATAAATATTCTTTTTGCTCTCCTATTGGGGTGGTATCTAGCGCATATTCAATTAGTTTTTGCAACCAAGTACTCGCAACACTTGCACTAATCATCGTTCTGTACTCGTCAATAAATGCTCGAATCGGTTGCCCTTCTTGTAAATTTTTAATCGTTTGGGTATAGAAATTCGTCGTGTAAGGAGGGGTTTCTCCAAACATCAAGGGCAATCGAGCGACAAAAACGTGCTCAAAATCTCCCAACAAGCTTTCCTCTGCCATTTGTTTTTGCAATCCATATTGCGACAAAGGATAAGAAAAGTCATCTTCTGTATAAGGTCCAGAAGTTCCATTAAAGACCAAGTCCGTAGAAGAAAAGAGCATTGGAATACCTGCTTTTTGACTGGCTTCTGCTACCGCCACAGCGGTATAAACATTGATGTGATGGCTCAAAGCAGGATGTTCTTCACAAAATGCAGGCTTAGTAATCGCAGCTAAATGAACGACAATATCTGGTTGTATTCGCTCAATTAATTTGGAAATTTCAGGGGTATTCAACAAATTAATTTTCACCCAGTTAATATCAATATCGGTTGGTTGATGCCGAAAGTAGGTTCCTACCAATTCATAATTCGTAGAAAACTGCTTACAGAAATTCCAACCTAAAAATCCAGATGCTCCTGTTAATAGAACCTTTTTGGTCATTAGTTTTTTGTGTTATTGGTAGTTGGAGCTACCATTTTTTGAGGACTTTTATATGCTTTCTGAAAGTCAGCCCAAGGTGTTTTTGTATAATGTTCTTCTGCTAAATAATGCATAATCATATCAAAAGTAGGTATATCCAAATAACCTGGAATACGTTGTAACAATTGAAAATCTTTGTTCAAGAAAACGACGGTTGGATAGCTCATTTTGCCTGCTAATAAAGCAGCCGCTAATTCATGATACCCTCTGCGTCCATTGGCGACAAACTTGAAGGTTTTCCCTTCAAATGTAATGGATTCTTTTTGTTCTGCATCAAATTTAACTGGATAAAAATGTTCATTCAAATAAGCTGAAATCTTTGACTTCTCAAACGTTTCTGTATCCATTTTCTTACACCAACCACACCAATCGGTATATATATCAACAAATATTTTTTTGGGCGTTTCTCCCGCAGCTTCAGCTGCTTTAGAAGCTGCGGCAGCTTCTTCCCAGGTCATCCACTTTACATTTTTCCCGTCAACGTGTTTATCTGCAACATCGGGAACTGCTGTAAAGGCATAGGCTGCCATAAAGAAAGAAAAGGTTAAAATACCCAGTAAAATCTTTTTCATATCTTGCTTTTTTGTAAAACTTTATTTTGCTAATTCAAAAATTTTTAATCAGAAAACCACCTGTCACAAAATGATTAAATTAACTGATGTTACGCAGAAAATTGATATTGTCGATAAAATACCAAAATTTGTGTCTCAACCTATTCTTAATTTTGAATGCTTAATGTTGAATTTTGAATGCTTTATAGTACAAGGAGCATTCAAAATTAAGCCTTCAAAATTAAACATTAAAAC
>CACVAQ010000460.1 GCA_902727865.1 uncultured Aureispira sp.
CAAACAAATAAATAGAGTATTTACAATAAATAAGCCTTTTACAAACTTATTCGCCCGCCCCTCGTTCTAACAGCTAAGATTTCCCTCTTATTAAGCATAAAAAAAGGTTCTTTGACCCTTTCTGCCAGTCCATAAAAAATAGCGTAGGCTTTACTATTTTTTTATAAAAAAAAACTAATAGTCAAAACTTAGGACCAAATACCTACTGTTATGAAAAAGAAAAAGAGTCCGCTGTGGCAAAAATTAGCTGAGGGGAGTCTTTGAGTTGTCAAAGAACTAAAAAATAACTTTAAAACTTTTATTTTTCCCTTTTTACTCTGCTCTATTTTTCGGAAGTTTACAAAATCGAATTCTTATAAATCATCCTTCAAGCCCTCAATTTTATGATTTCAACCTATTTTTTAAAACCTTCTCTTTTTGTACTCCTCTTCATTATTTGCAATTCAAACAACCTGCAAAGCCAAGATATTAAGTCTTATAACAAAGCCTTGATTTGGCGAGGCGTTGAGCATCAATGGACCTACAATCATCGTATCAATAGAATCGGAAGCCTAGTTTCTATGGAGCAAGACAGCGGCTATTGTACACACTATAGTGCGACTGGTTTGGGAGACGACAGTACCTTTGCGACGACGCATTACACCTATGTAGAGTCGCCCAATGTATTCTTCAAAGAAACAGAAGTAAAAATTTTGGTCACTGGACGCGAAGGCGATTTGTTAACCAAAACGGAAAACATCTATTTAGATTTAGATAAATGGATGCAAGGAAAAACCCATTATGATGTGGTCGTAAATGGTTTTGAAGTAAAGTCTATGATCAAAGCAGATCAACTTCAACTCTTGCATTTTTTGGTAGAAGATCCTAATTACGTAAAAGAGACCAAACAGATTCAACTCACCGCTAATTTCAACTTGGTCACCAATTGCAGAACCTTAGAATGTGAGTTGTTTAAGGATCAAACGGCTTATGAGCTCACCTTGCATTTATTGGTCTTGGGCTTTGAGGAAGATGCAGGAGAAATTAGAAACTCCTACACCACTCGAAATTATGCTTGGGATACTTCTGTCGAAGTAGAAGATGAGACAAAAGAATTAACCATCCAAGGACAAAAAGACGAATACCCTGTTGCCTGTCTTGGGATCAAAGGTTTGGGAATCGTTCTGAATGAAGAACATTGGCTTTTGCAATTGAACAATTATGTTACGCCTATTTCGTATAATGCAAAAAGTGGGCAAATGCGTAGCCACGTTAATATGAAAGTGGTTGCCTGGAACAATGGTATGGAAAACTTTTCTGTTGCGCCTTTCAAAGCGGAATTTGCCAAAAGAAAAAGTGGTTATGCTATGTTGGACACCAACCCTAGTTTAATTCAGTTTTCAAATGCTAAAATAAAACATGGGAAAAGCAAGACCGCTCTTTATTGGAAAGGTCGGAACAAAAGCTCGGAATCTCCAGAGGCTGAAAGCATCAAAAACATTACCAACAATCTAAACTTTGACTAAAGATGAACCGTATTTTTTCTATTTTATGTATACTCTTTTTGTGCTCTATAGCTAGTGTTTCCTCTATTCTAGCACAAAAGAATGGGGTTAGTGGTTATGGGCATACAGAGCTTCTTTATGTAGGTTCTGAATTATCAGGCGATATTTACCTTGGTGCTGGTGGCGGTATTGTTATCAATGATAATTTTCAATTTGGGGTCTACCTTAGGGCGCTCAATGAACCTTACAAATACGATTTCTTTGATGCCAACCCAGATAGTGTTGACTTTGGGGATTCGAATCATCCATTCTCTCAGAATGATTTTGCCCTTTCTTCTAGTGCTAGTAATATTGAAACAGGTCTTAATGTTGGGCTTAATATAATGCCTGATAAACCCTTTCAGATTACCTTTAATGCTATGCTAGGCATTAATGCAGTCTCCTTTAGCGAAATTACGGTTATAGACGACCCTAATAGTACGCTTGGAATTGTCTTTGAAAATGATTTGTACACTTTATTTGGAGCCAATAGCTCTTTAGAGGTCAATCTTCAACTAAAAATTGGAGGCTTTCTTAAGCTTGGAGCCAAAGGAGGCTATCACTTTTCTATTATCAATGGAAACACTCGTAATGGTAATTTATTAAAAATTCCAACGATGTTTTCGGGGCCTTATATTGGTGCAAGTGTTGTTTTTGGTAGTTTCTAAGGGCGGGTCATTTAGGCTTCCGTTAATTTTTTTAATTCATTCGGTTCTTTTGTTTGCAGAGCTGTTTAGAGTTCTTAAATTTGCCTCTTCTAATAGAGCATTTTGACCACCGAATAAACATTATTACGAATAGTTTTGTAATGACGTTTATTCATTTTAATATAAATAAAAAGAAGCATGATATTATCAGATAAGGAAATACTAAAAGCAATTGAAAGTAAAGAAATTGTCATTGAGCCTTTCGATCCTAGTTGTTTGGGTACCAATTCTTATGATGTGCATTTGGGCAAATACTTGGCCACCTACAAAGATCGTGTTTTGGATGCTAAAAAGCACAATGAAATCGAATCTTTTGAAATTCCTGACGAAGGATTTGTTTTGCAATCTGGGATGCTTTATCTAGGCGTTACCGAAGAATATACCGAAACGCATAATTCTGTTCCTTTTTTAGAAGGAAAATCTAGTGTTGGACGCTTGGGAATTGACATTCACGCTACTGCGGGAAAAGGCGATGTTGGTTTTTGTAATACTTGGACGTTGGAAATATCTTGCACGCATCCTGTACGCATCTACAAAGGTATGCCAATTGGCCAGTTGATTTACTTTATGGTGCATGGTGATATTGAGACGTATTATAATAAGAAGAAAAATGCGAAATACAACAAACGCACCATCCACCCCGTAGAGTCTATGATGTGGAAAAATAAATTCTAGGCTGTTTT
>CACVAQ010000461.1 GCA_902727865.1 uncultured Aureispira sp.
AAACGCATAATCCGCACAACCCTGCGGCGGCACGCCCCAAAGATTTCGACCATAAGGATCGTTCGCAAAACCTTTCTGATCCCAAGCCTTAATCGAATAAGGCGGATTTGCCAAGATAACATTAAAGGTCTTCAATGCATCTTGCTGCAAAAAGGCAGGATTTGCCAAAGTATCGCCCCGTACAATACTAAATTCCTCAATGCCGTGCATAAACATATTCATTCGAGCAATCGCCGACGTAATCAAATTGATTTCTTGGCCATAGAGTTTTAGCGTGCGGTATTCTTTGCCTTCTTCTTTTAGATGCAAAGCACAATTCAGCAACAAGCCACCAGAGCCACAAGTAGGATCATAGACCGATTCGCCAGGCTTAGGGTCCATAATCATCGTCATTAGCTTCACCACCGTTCTATTGGTATAAAACTCTGCGGCGGTATGTCCACTATCGTCTGCAAATTCCTTGATGAGGTATTCATAGGCATTCCCCAATTTATCGTCAGGGATATTTTTTAAGCTCAGTTTGTGTTGAGAATAATGTTCGATTAAATTGAGGAGTATTTCGTCACTCAGACGGTTTTTATTGGTCCAAGAGGCATCCCCAAAAATACCATACAAGGTACCTGGATTTGCTTGTTCAATCCCACGCATGGCATCTTGTAAGGCGACTCCTACATTGTTGGTCGTTTCTCTTACACGTTCCCAATGCGCGCCTTCGGGCACTTGAAAATGATGGTGTTCGGCAAAGGCAGCATATTCGATGTCGCCATCGCCATCTTCCAAGGCTTGTTCGTATTCTTCATCCCAAACATCACAAATTCGTTTAAAAAACAACAAAGGAAAGATGTATTGTTTGTAATCTCCTGCATCAATAGTTCCTCTTAGTTGGGTGGCGGCTCCCCAGAGGTATTTTTCTAGCTCTTTTTGAGTCATAGTTTATTATAGTACGGTTGGTTCTTCTGTTTTTACATTTAAACGGTCAATCAGTAGACAAAATGTTTTGCCTTAAATGAAGTTTTTCAATATCTTCTTAAATTTTTTTTCTGCTTTTAAACTTTCGTCCCAAGCGGTTTTCAAATCAGACAAAGCTTCCTCCACAGAGGGCAAATTATCTTCAATGATTTTTTCTACATACAATGGAATATTCAAATTATAATCGTTCTCCATCACTTCTTCCATAGAAGCCACTTTAACGTAATTTTCTACCTCTTTATAATCCCTATACCAATCATAAATTTTTTGAACATGTGCTGGCTCCAAGAAATTTTGAGCTCTTCCCGTCCGAATTTCTTCAGAGGCATCTATAAACAGGACTTTTTTCTTTTTCTGGCTTTCTTTTTTTTGTTTAAAGACCAAAACACAGGCGGCTAGCTGCGTGCCATAAAAAATATTGGACCCTAATCCAATCACGGCTTCTAATAGATCCATTTCTAATAGTGCCTTTCTTATTTTGCCTTCTGCCCCTTTTCGAAACAAAGCCCCATGTGGTAAAACAACGGTCATTCGTCCCGTCTTACTCATGGATTTAATCATGTGCTGAATCCAAGCCATGTCGCCATTGCCTTTGGGCGGTACACCTGCAATATTTCTTCCATAAGGGTCATTTGACCAGTTTTCTGCGCCCCATTGTTTCAAAGAAAAAGGAGGATTGGCAATCACACAATCAAAGGTCTTTAAGCCATCTGCGACAAAAAAAGCAGGTTCTCTCAAAGTATCTCCTCTACAAATCTCAAAATCTTCTACTCCATGCAAGAACATATTCATTCGAGCAATAGAACTAGAGGTTAGGTTTTTTTCTTGCCCATAGAGTTTAAGCGTTCGGTAATCTTCTTTATTATCTTTTAAATGATTGACACATTCCAACAGCATTCCTCCTGTTCCACAAGCTGGATCATAAATAGTTTCTCCTTCGTGTGGGTCCAAGATGCGGCCCAAAAGATGCACGACAGAGCGAGGCGTGTAAAATTCCCCCGCTTTTTTATTCGTTAAATCAGCAAAATGTTTGATTAGGTATTCATAAGAATTGCCTAACATATCTGAATCAACGGTGCTGTTCGATAAGTTGTATTGTGAGAAATGTTCAATTAAATCAATCAATAAACGATCTGACAGTTTGTTTTTATTACTCCATTGTGCATCTCCAAAAATACCATACAGAAACGCTTGATTGGCTTGTTCAATACCTCTTAGGGCTTTTTCAATTGCCAAGCCTATATTAGAAGTCGTTTCTCGTACATCTTTCCAGTGGCAAGCTTCTGGAATAACAAAGCGATGAAACTCTGGCAAAGAAGCATACTCTAGATCTCCTTCAGACTCTTCTAAAGCTTGCTTAAATTCTTCATCGTATACATCTGAAATGCGCTTAAAAAATAATAAGGGAAAAATATATACTTTAAAATCAGAAGCATCTACAGGACCTTTTAGAATCCAGGCAGCTCTTGATAAATATTGTTCTAATTGAGAAGTGGTTATCTTTGTTACAGTCATTTTTAAGTTTGTATGCTTAGAATCAATCTTATACAGAATACTTTCTTTTTCTTTCAAAAAATAGAATCTCTGAGAAGTACGAATATAGTTTTTTAGCTTCAGAAAACAGGAAGATTAATATTATTAATATGAAATATTCAATCACATCACGAGCCTTAAAAATCCAGCATTCCGTATTAAACCTTAAACCAGTATTTAAATAAGCAACGCTAGGACTCCTTGAAAATCGTCTATTGACTTGTTGGGAGAAAGAGAAAGTTTGCACGACAAGCCCCCTTTCTTCAATTTCGTATAAAATTCCATCAAAACTCAATCACCGTCTTCCCGATCGTCTTCCCAGACTCCTGCATCAAATGCGCTCGTTTAAGATTCTCTACGGTAAAGCCCGTCAAAACCGTCGTCAAAGTAGATTGTAAGATGCCCTTGTC
>CACVAQ010000462.1:0-6159 GCA_902727865.1 uncultured Aureispira sp.
CCAGAGCTGGAGATATTCGAGATTCTCAAGCCGATATTTCGAAGGCAGAAAAGCTACTCGATTATGATCCTCAATTTGATTTTCAGAAAGGTTTGGAAATTACGGTCGAATACTTCAAAACATTGGACGCTTAATTAAACCAAGTTGAACCAAGATCGCAGTTGCTTCAAATGTGGCTGCGATCTTAGTTTTCAATTCCGTCTCATTTGTTTGGAAAAAAGCTATTTTTTGTTCAATTTGTACTTGAAAGAACTTTTTGGTTACAAATATAACAAATCCCCCAATGCACTACCTATTGACACTACTCCTACTGCTGGGTTTATCTCAGTATAATTACGCCCAAACACTTCCTCAAAATAGAAGCGTAGATTGGACCTTAGCAGGTCTTCGAGCCGATACCCTTACAGGTTTGCCCGTGTTTGATCTACAATCACTTGGCGCTGTAGGAGATGGAGTCACGCCAAACGATGCTGTTATCCCTGGTTTTATTGCGGCTTATTTTGGTGCTGGAGCTATTTTAGAATTTCCTAGCGGTGAATTTTTATTTAATAATACGATTAGATTGCCTGATAATTTTATTATCAGAGGACAAGGAGCCGATAGTACTATTTTGAAAATGGACTTAGGTGGAAGTGGGAACGGGATTGCCATAAACGGATCAACAAACATTGCGGATACGTCTAAATTAGTGTTGTCAAGTGCCAAAGATGCCACACAGATTGTTGTGTGGGATGCAAGCTTGCTTTCGGCTGGTGATTGGGTACAACTCAAACAATACGACACCGATTGGATTACGTCTAGTTGGTCGGAAAAGGAAACAGGACAAATTATTCAGGTCGATCGTGTGGCAGGCGATACCGTTTGGTTAAAATCTCCCTTGAGAATGGGCTACGACACGGCTCGAACGGCTTATTTTCAAAAAATAAACCCGCAGAAAAATATTGGAATAGAATGTCTAAAAATTATGCGAATAGACAACACCGCTCCGCAACAGTCTTGTAATATTTCTTTTAAATATGCGGTAAATTGTTGGGTCAAAGGGATTGAATCCGAGAACTGTACCTTTTCACACGTTCGAGGAGAGCGTTCTTCCAACTTATACATTGCACAGTCTTATTTTCATCATGGATTTGACTATGGAGCTGGTGGACGAGCCTATGGCGTTGTCTTTCAATTTGCAACAGGGGAGTGTTTGGCAGAGAATAATGTTTTTGAGCATTTGAGGCATTCTATGTTGGTCCAAGCGGGAGCGAATGGGAATGTTTATGCTTATAATTATTCTTTTGATCCTTTTTGGACGACAACTCCTAATAATTCAACAGGAGATATGGTCTTGCATGGCAATTATGTTTATGCTAATTTATTTGAACAGAATATTTGTCGGAATATCGTGATTGACGACTCGCATGGACCGAATGGACCGCACAATACTTTTTTGAGAAACAGAAGCGAGGGCTATGGGATTTTTTTTAGTGCTACTAATTCACCCAATCAAAATTTTATAGGCAACGAAATTACCAATACGGGGTTTCCATACAGCTTTGTGAATTATACGATACAGGGCACAGGGCACTTTTTGCATGGTAATAATGACAAAGGAACGTTAAAACCAATAGGAACGGCTGTTTTGCCAGAAGTCAGTTATGCTTATACTAGCCGCCCTGATTTTGTTCCTGTCAATCAATGGGGAACGATCGGAACGCCAAATGTGGTCAGCGCACATGTGATTCCTGCGTTTAATCGGTCTGCCAATAATCGTATTTTTGATGGCGCTTGTTCTAGCCCCATTGTAGGAACGGTTCAGGTAGATGAAGGTGCTTTGGTAGCAATTTATCCCAACCCCGTACATCGTATTTTAAATCTAGAAAGTGAAAAGACGATAGAGAATGTTTACCTTTACAACAATGTAGGACAGTTGGTGCAAATGCAGTCTTTAAACCAAGCGTCGCTTGTCCTTAATGTGGAGGACTTGCCTGCTGGAATTTACTGGCTTCGAGTAGCATTAGAAGGCGGTCGTCAAAGTAATATCAAGAAGGTTATTAAAATTACAAAATAATAAAGCATAAAACAATGAATGAGTTTTTGGTACCCAGCGAAATTTTACGAGTATTCAAAGAATACTATCCAGATGTTAGTATGAGTGAAGTAGAGTGGGGATGGGAAGTTCCTGCTAAAATTTATGAAGCTTCTTTTGACAATGGAGAAGTTGAATTTGAAGTTGAAATCACAGTGACTGGTCACTTGTTGTTAACTGAAATTTCTATGGACTTGGAAGATGTTCCTGAATTAATTATTGCAGCAGCGAATGCAACGTTTGAAGATCACAGCATCGAAGGCGCAAGTATGGTGCAGTACAGCAACGGAGATATTTCTTATGAGTTAGAATTAAAATCGGCTGACACTGGAGAAGAGTTTGAAACGCACTTCAGAGAAGATGGTGCGTTTTTGGCGAAAGGATATGATTTATAAGTGTGCAATAAATGGTCAACAATAACCGTTTTTTTGCTGTAAATTTAGCTTGATGGCTTACTTCTGTCCTTAGTGAGTACCTTGCTTCTTTTTTGCGATTACTTAAATAAAAACGAAGTAGTTGAATTTGTTCTGCTACTTCGTTTTTTATTTTATAAAAAGTTCGTTGATTATTTGCTAAAAAATAATATCTTTATCTTTGATACAACAATAAATACAGTACTTAGTTACGTTACTATTTATTCCTATTAATTATTATTGTTTCACTTGTTGTTATTCGTGGAACAAACTTTGTATCTCGCTCGGCTTAGGATTTAGTAGGCTGTGCTTTTTCGGGTACTCCACGACCACAAAATAGCAAGGCATCTAAGCGGCCTGATTGGTCTCCACAAGCGTAGAGACAAATAGGATGTGGCAACCTATCGTAAATAATAATAGCTGTAGCCTAAGTTTCCTTAATGTTGTATAGAGTAACTTATTGCCAATTAAGCAATTAGATTCTTTTGGTTTTAATAAAACCACTCAAAGCATTTCTACCTAATTATATAAAAATAATTCATGAAAGGATATTTTAAATCTATTGTATCAATAGTCATCTTGAGCATTGTTGTATTACTAAGTGCTTGCAATAAAGAGCAATATAACTACCTCGAAAAAACAAAAACTGGTACCGAGATAGAGGAAATAGAAGATCGATTGGAAAAAGTTTTTAATATGTATTTAGGACTTTTCTCAAATAGACAACAATCTAGAAAAGAGAATTCCCCACTCTATCGAAGCCAAGAAATAATTTCTGTACCAATTTGGCCCAAACGAGGTGGCGAATATTGGCTGTACGTTTGTTGGTTGCAAGAAGGTCGTCCCGATGATCTTTTGTCGCAAGAGGTTTGGAATTTTAAGAAAAAAGATCGAGAAACGATAGAGGTTGTCATGTATGATTTGCCAAACAAAGATAAATATGTTAGTGATTGGCGGAAAAAAGAACCTTTAGCAAATCTAGATATAGATGCCTTGATTTACAATGAAGGATGTACCGCAACGATTACTAGAGACAATCAAAATAATTTCAAAATAAAGGGCGGTGCTTGTTCTAGAAATTTGTCTGATATTATTAAATACGTAGAAGTAAATGGGGAAATAAAGCCCAATTCTATCTTTTTGTACAACAAGATGTTAGACACAAAAAAGGAAGTGCTTTTTTCTTACAAAAAAGGCTTGCAGTTTGTACGACAGCCTAAAATTTTCCCTAAATATTTGGAAGTAGACGATTAAAGCGAACTTGTTGGAGGAATCGCCTAGAGGTCGAATTAGGAGTAGCGGAGGAACCGTTTTTCCAAGCGATTTTGGTCTTCAAAGATCAAGTGGGCTTTAACTAATTTGACCAAAACCATGTTTCTTTTGTGATAATTGTACTTGTCGCAACAAAGGAGCATTTTTAGGCGCTTTTAATAAGGGGTCTTCGGCTAGAATTTCTTGTGCGATGCCTCTTGCCGCACGCAAAATAGCAGCATCTTGAATGATGTTAGCGAGTTTTAAATTGAGAACACCCGACTGTTGGGTGCCTTCAATATTACCAGGACCACGCAATTTAAGATCCGCTTCCGATATTTTGAAACCATCGGTTGTTTCCACCATCGTTTGCATTCTAATACGACCATCAGAAGACAATTTGAAACCCGTCATCAGAATACAATAAGCATCGCCACCGCCTCGTCCGACACGACCACGCAATTGATGCAATTGAGCCAAACCAAAACGCTCGGCATTTTCAATAATCATAATACTTGCATTGGGAACATTCACGCCAACTTCAATGACGGTTGTTGCCATCAAAATTTGCGTTTCACCTCTTGCAAAACGATCCATTTCTGCTTTTTTTGCAGCGGGCTTTTGACGGCCGTGGACAATCGAAACTTGATACTGAGGTTTTGGAAACTCTCGTTCTATGGTAGCATAGCCTTCCATCAAATCTTTCACCTCACTCAAACCCTCATATTCTGATTCTTCAATCAAAGGATAAACGATGTACACTTGATGTCCTTTTGCAATTTCTCGCTTCATTTGACCAAAGGTCCAAAGGCGTTGACTTTCAAATTTATGATAGGTATTAATAGGCTTACGACCAGGCGGCATTTCATCAATAACAGAAACGTCTAAATCGCCATAGGCTGTCATTGCAAGTGTTCTAGGAATAGGGGTTGCCGTCATGACTAAAATATGTGGCGGATTGGTCGGATTTTTACGCCACATTTTAGCCCGTTGGACCACTCCAAAACGATGTTGCTCATCGACAATAACAAAGCCTAAGTTTTTGAAAACAACAGGTGCCTCAATCAAAGCATGTGTTCCAATTAACAAATCAATTTCACCCGCTTCCAGTTTTTCAAGCAAAACTTTCCGACGTTTTCCCTTTACGGTTCCAGTTAGAAGCCCAATATTGAGTCCCAGCCCTTCTGCCATTTCTTGAATAGAGACATAATGTTGTTGCGCTAAAATTTCAGTAGGCGCCATTAGAGCTGTCTGAAAACCATTATCAATGGCAATCAAGAGACACATAAAACCAACAATCGTCTTACCGCTTCCAACATCTCCTTGCAATAAACGATTCATTTGGTGTCCTGTGGCAATGTCTGCCCGAATTTCCTTGATGACGCGTTTTTGAGCGTTGGTCAGTTCAAATTGTAAGTTATTTTGATAAAAAGTATTAAAATAATGCCCTATTTTATTAAAAATAAAGCCACGAATGCCTATCTTTTTCTGATGCTTGGTTTGTAACATGCGCAATTGAAGAAAGAAAAACTCTTCAAACTTAATCCGTTTTTGCGCTAGGTCTCTTTGTTGTTTATCTCTCGGAAAATGAATGCCCATCCAAGCGGCATAACGGCCTGGTAAGCGTAGTTTTTCTAGTAAGTAATCAGGCAAGGATTCAGGAACCAAATGGCGTTGAGGATGCAATTTGATGAACACATTTTTCATGATAACAAGCATTCCTTTGCTGTCCAGTCGCTTGTTGCGCAACTTATCCGTCGTTGGGTAGACGGGCTCTAGAGTGGACGCATTTGCTTTTTTGACTTCTGTAAATAAGACCATATCAGGATGGACCAAACTAACCTTTCCTTTAAAAAGAGTCGGCTTGCCGTAGACAATGTATTCCATGCCGACCTGTAGGTTTTGAACCCAACTTAGTCCTTTGAACCAAGTCAATTCCAGCATGCCTGTTTCATCCCTAAAAACACCTTTCATGCGACGTTTTCGCCCTTCTCCAATACTGTCAACACGTCTAAGAATCCCTTTTATTTGGACATAGTCGTTTTCATCTTTGACATCTTTGATTTTGTGAAACTTCGTTTTATCTACATAACGAAAGGGGTAGTGTTGCAACAACTGTATGCAAGAAAAAACACCGAGTTCTTTCTTGAGTACCTCTGCTTTTGCAGAACCAACACCTTTTAAATATTCGATAGAGGTATTTAACATAAATAATAGCTAGATGAAATGGTTGAGGAATACTTTCCTGACGAAGATTAAAAACCTTGGATATTTGCTTAAATTTGTGTTCTTTCCTGAATGGCTAAAGTAACAACATTTTAGCGATTAATAAAATAATAATTACCAAATTAGTTATAACTAATTGGTAGGTTGTATGAAAGATAAGGTATCTTACCTTAATACAATCTCAATACACCTTAT
>CACVAQ010000462.1:6259-8318 GCA_902727865.1 uncultured Aureispira sp.
CTGAATGGCTAAAGTAACAACATTTTAGCGATTAATAAAATAATAATTACCAAATTAGTTATAACTAATTGGTAGGTTGTATGAAAGATAAGGTATCTTACCTTAATACAATCTCAATACACCTTATCATTACTCCGTTGAAAAATCGTATTAGTTTATTGCATGAGTGCTTCGCTTTGATTATCAGCAAGATGAGTTTCTAGTTGTCAAAGTGTTAAAAAGCTGATAATCAAACTAATGCAAGATGCTTTTTTATGTTTTTTATAGAACCCGAAGGCTCACGAAGTAAAAACTAAAAAATCAACGGAGTATTACCTTATAAAAGGCAAAAAAAATGGAAGAACACTACGTAACGAGAAGTGGTTGGTTGAGGGCTTCAATTTTAGGAGCGAACGATGGCATTTTGTCCACCGCAAGTCTTATCATTGGTGTTGCTGCGGCAAGCGATTTTAGAGAGCCAATTGTTTTGGCTGGTTTGGCAGGCTTGGTTGCAGGCGCTTTTTCAATGGCAGCAGGAGAGTATGTCTCTGTTAGTTCTCAGTCGGATATAGAGCAAGCTGATTTGGTCAGAGAGCAAAAGGAACTGACAGAAGAACCAGAAGAAGAGTTGCTAGAGTTGGCCAAAATCTATGAAGATAGGGGATTGGACAAAGCTTTGGCGCTTGAAGTGGCGACACAATTAATGAAACATAATGCACTGGAAGCACATGCAAGGGATGAGCTGGGAATTAATGCGATTATGCAAGCCAAACCTTTGCAAGCTGCTTTGGCTAGTGGTGCTGCTTTTATTTTTGGCGGAATTTTACCATTGATAGCGGCTTTATTGTTGCCACTTTCTCAAATGATTTACTTTCAATATCTTTTTGCGCTGCTCTTTTTGGTGATACTGGGAACAGTAGCGGCAAAGGCAGGAGGCTCTAGTGTCTTAAAAGCCGTCGGACGCATTACGTTCTGGGGAACTGTAGCGATGGCAGGAACAGCCTATGTTGGTTATTTGTTTGGTGTCAATGCCGCTTAAATAGCTTAGGAAATAATGTCTTAACAATAACTTAAAATAATAGGAAAACTAAATAATTGTCGTTTAAAATCAGCATCTTTGTAGGGACTCAACATGAGTCATTTTTTTATCAATTGGATGGAACCAAATTACTATAGAAATTAAAAAAATAACACACATATTATTCTTTTTAGCAGGAATTATACTGCTACTTCACAATGTAATCCCACATTTACATCATGAAGAAATGAATAGTTTGTGCCATGAAGAGCAGCACGACGAAGCCGAAACCTTGTTCGATTGGCTGTTGCTAAGTTTTCATGAAAATTTAGGGCACGATCACTTAGAATGCTACTCAAAATATGAACAGCCTGATATGGTCAGTGCGTTTCAGTTGGGTGGTTTAGAACCGCTGATTGTTTTTGTTTGTCCAAAGGTAGTGCCGATTCAAGAGCTATCTTTTGTCTATAGTTCGGATTTTTCTTTTTTAATAAAAGAGAAATTACCCGCTTCTTATTATTACCAAGCCAACACAGCCCTTCGGGCACCGCCACAATACACTTAAATAAAAATCCACAACATTTTTAAGAAAAAATACCTATTGAAATTCAATACGGTAGGACGATCTTATTTTTTATGCTAGGGTCTCGTAAGGTTCTGTTTGTTAGATGCATACAGTATTTATTGCGATGGAGTGCTTCTAATTTATATTAGAATAATGGGTTCTTTGACAGTTTTTGGCCGCCCATAAAAAATAGCTTAGGCTTTACTATTTTGTATAAGTAGTAAGTCGTAAGTAAAAAGACTAGTAGTCAGTTGCTTACGACTTTCTACTTATAACTTACGACCAAATACCTACTGTTATGAAAAAGAAAAAGCGTCCGCTGTGGCAAAAATTAGCTGCGCTAAGTCTTTGAGTTGTCAGAGAACCGAAGAATGTCTCTCTATAATGTATTAAAGTGTATCAAAATGTTTGAAAAAATTATAAAATTCTCTTTAGAGAATAAATTGCTAGTGCTCATAAGTATTCTAGCATTAATCCTAGCAGGAATCTATTCTGCG
>CACVAQ010000462.1:8418-14519 GCA_902727865.1 uncultured Aureispira sp.
AATGTCTCTCTATAATGTATTAAAGTGTATCAAAATGTTTGAAAAAATTATAAAATTCTCTTTAGAGAATAAATTGCTAGTGCTCATAAGTATTCTAGCATTAATCCTAGCAGGAATCTATTCTGCGGCAAAGATTCCCTTGGATGCGGTTCCAGATATTACCAACAATCAAGTTCAAATTGTGAGTACGGCTCCAACCTTGGCGCCGCAAGAAATGGAACAATTGATTACCTATCCATTGGAAGCTGCGATGACTAATATTCCAAATGTAACCGAAGTTCGCTCTATTTCAAGATATGGCTTGTCTGTTATTACGATTGTCTTTGAGGAGGATGTACCCGTTATGTTGGCTCGTCAATACGTTCAAGAGCAATTAAATATTGCCAAAGCGGCCTTGCCTTTGGGACTCGTTGAGCCAGAACTCATGCCCATTACAACAGGTTTGGGCGAAATATACCAATACGTGTTGACGGTTGAGGCTGCTTTTGCACATCAATACGATGCGACGGAATTGAGAACCATACAGGATTGGATTGTTAAGCGGCAAATGAATGGAACAAAAGGAATTATTGAGGTGAGTAGTTTTGGCGGTTATCTAAAACAGTATGATGTGGCCTTAATTCCGAGTGCCTTAAAAGTGCATAACCTAACGATTGCTGATGTGCTCGAAGCCTTGGAAACAAACAACCAAAATAGTGGCGGAAGTTATATCGAGAAAGGTCCCTATTCTTTTTATATCCGAACCGAGGGCGTTCTTGGTGGTATTGATGCGATCAAACAGGTGCTTGTAAAAAACAAGAATGGAACGCCGATTAAGGTTGGAGATGTTGCGCAAGTTGGTATTGGGAGTGCCAAGCGATACGGAGCGATGACGATGGATGGAAAAGGGGAAGTCGTTGGTGGAATAACCTTGATGTTGAAAGGGGCGAACACGTCAGAGGTATTGAAGAAGGTAACCGAACGGATGGAGGAAATTAAAAAAACATTGCCCGAAGGCGTTTCTATTTATCCTTATTTGGATCGGTCGCAATTGATTGCCAAAACCATTCAAACGGTAGAAAAAAACTTATTGGAAGGTGGTTTGATTGTCGTTTTTGTTTTGCTCCTCTTGCTGGGAAATCTTCGAGCAGGACTAATCGTTGCTTCTGTGATTCCCTTGTCTTTATTGTTTGCCTTTATAATGATGAATTATTGGGGGATTTCTGCCAATTTGATGTCTCTTGGAGCCATAGATTTTGGAATTGTGATCGATGGAGCCGTTATTATTGTAGAAAGCTTGCTGCATTTGTTAGCCGTAGGCTATGTTGGTAGGGAGTTGACGCAGGCTGAGATGGATGTTGCAGTGCATCAATCTACGTCTAAAATTTACAGGTCAGCCGCTTTTGGAGTTCTAATTATTTTGGTGGTTTTTGTCCCTATTTTAACCTTAGAAGGCATCGAAGGAAAGACCTTTGCTCCAATGGCACAGACGGTCGGTTTTGCTTTGTTGGGCTCTATGATTTTGTCTATAACTTATGTGCCAGTGATGGCGTCTCTGTTTCTTTCTAAGAAAATTAAAGCGGAGAATGGCTGGGCGAGTAAACTAATTACGCAAATAAAAAAAGTATACCAACCAATCCTAAATCTATCGCTCCGATTTCCTTTGAGTACGGTAGGTCTAAGCTTGGGGCTATTTATTTTTTCGGCACTAGTGTTTAGCAATTTGGGAGCTGAGTTTGTGCCGACACTAGAGGAAGGAGATATTGCGATGCAGCAATCCATTAAGCCTGGTAGTTCTTTGAACGAAAGTATTCACACGTCTACTATGGCGGAGAAAATATTGCTTAAAACCTTTCCTGAAGTGAAGCATGTTGTTTCTAAAATAGGAACCGCAGAGGTGCCAACCGATCCGATGGCGATTGAAGATGCCGATATTATGATTATTCTGAAAGACAAAGAAGACTGGGTTTCTGCCAGTTCTAGAGCAGGATTAATGTCAAAAATGAAAGCGGCTTTGGCGCCCATCAAATGGGCTTCGTTTGAGTTTACGCAACCCATTCAATTGCGATTTAATGAATTGATGACAGGATCTAAATCCGATATTGCGGTCAAAATATTTGGAGAAGATATTGGGATTCTAAAAAAGAAAGCCGATGAACTCGCTCTTATTATCAAACAAATAAAGGGCGCTAGTGATGTGAAAGTGGATCAAACGGATGGCCTACAACAACTATCGGTACAATACGACCGAACAAAATTAGCACAACACAGTATTAATGTCAAAGATGTCAATCAAATTATTCGAGCCGCTTATGCTGGGGAGCAAGTAGGGGATATTTTTGAAGAAGAGCGCAAGTTTGATCTCGTCGTTCGAATTGCTCCAGCCTATCGACAAGAATTAAATTTAGAACAATTAACGATCTTAAACAAAGCAGGGCAGGCGATTCCATTGAGTGCTGTGGCTAGTATCGAGACGGTAGAAGGACCGATGTTGATCTCTAGAGAGCAGGCGCGTCGGTTTATTAATGTTGGGGTCAATGTTCGGAATAAAGATGTGGCGACCTTGGTTGAAGAAATAAAAACAGCCGTAGACCAAAATCTAGACTTGCCTGCTGGCTATGAACTTCAATATGGTGGTCAATTTGAAAATTTAAAACGGGCGAGTGATCGTTTGATGATTGCCGTACCGCTTGCTTTAGCGCTTATTTTACTCTTGCTTTATTTGGCATTTGGTTCTTTAAAAGAAACCTTGATTGTTTTTATGGCTGTGCCGATGTCTGCCATTGGCGGTATCTGGGCCTTGTGGCTGTTGGGAATGCCTTTTAGTATTTCTTCTGGTATTGGCTTTATTGCCTTGTTTGGCGTTTCGGTCTTAAATGGGATTGTCTTATTAAGTGCGATTAAAGAATTGAAGGGGGGGCGTTTTGAGAGTTTAAAAGAATTGCTTAGTGCCGCTTGTTTGTCTCGATTGCGCCCCGTTTTGATGACGGCTTCTGTGGCTGCCTTGGGATTTTTGCCTATGGCAATGTCTACAGGGAGTGGGGCAGAAGTGCAGCGGCCTTTGGCTGCCGTTGTGATTGGGGGCTTAATTACGTCTACTTTGTTGACCTTGGTTATTTTGCCCACATTATATCATTTGGTGTTTAAAGGAGCTTGGAAAAAATCAAGCTTTCTTATTCTACTCGTAAGTTTAGGGTGGAATCAAAGTAGTTCTGCTCAATCTTTGGAAAACGTTGATGCGATCTGTGCTTATGCGATTAGGCATCATCCATTATTAGATAATCAAGAATTATCCATCCAAAAAGAAGCTTTGAACCGAAAGGCATTGAATGCTTGGGCTCCTTTGTCTTTAAATTATCAAGGGGGACAAATTAATTATGGCGGCTTTGATTCTTATTTGTCTATTGAACAGGATATTAGTCCCTTGTTTCGACAAAAGGAAAAAAAAGAACAGCTTCATTTAATTGAGACGGAAGTCGCTTTTTTGAGTGCTGAAAAGAAGGTTTTGATTGAAGAATTACGCTTTGATTTAAAATTGAGGTACAATGAATGGACGTATTGGAATAGCAAAATTATGCTCTATGATTCTGTGTTGCAATGGTATACTAAGTTAGAAAAAAAACTTGCGGCTCAATACAAGGCGGGTAAATTAGATGTGGTTAGTTGGGCCTTGTTTAAGAAGGAGCAAAACCAAATTTTGAAGCATAAAAACAGCCTAGAACACCATGCTATGCAGGTTGGTTTAGCGCTTAAATCCGCTGCTTTTTTAGAGGATAGTGCGGTGTTTGTGCCCACTACTTTAACGCCATTAGCGGAGGTGGATCGAGCACTAGATTTTGACAACAGCGTATATTTTTCGACCTACAAAGCACGGCAAAAAATCATCGCACAACAGGTTGCTTTAGAGCAAATAAAATCAAAACAGCTGCATTGGAATGTCGGCTATTTCGCCCAGTCTTTAGAGAATAATTTTGTGTTTCAAGGCTTTTCGATCGGCGTAGAGGTACCGATTGATCGACGAGTTAGTAAGGTGAAACAACAACAATTGTTGTTAGAACAGCAGCAAAGTCAAAATGAGGAAGCCTTTGAACAGCATCGTTTTCAAGCAAAGTTGCAACAGGTTCAGGCGAATATCGCTTTTTATAAACAGGCGATTGAAAATTACCAGACGGAGACCAAACCTAGACAGCTTCTTATTCAAGAAAAAATAGTGCAGCAATATGCTCAAGGAGCACTTGATTTTTTAAGGTTTAGCCAAATTCAAACACAATTGTTGGAAGAGCAGGACAATTATCTGGATTGGGTGAAAATGCTCAATGAACAGGTATTGCAATTAGATTATTTGACTCAATAAAAGAAACATAAATTATGAAAAATATAATAATAATAATGGCTCTTTTTTTAGGGGCTTGTCATTCAGAATCGTCTACCTCAAGTACTAGTGTTGTTGCTGAGACAGAGGAAACTGTTTTGTTGGTAGCTGATTTTATGAAGGAGCATTCTAATGTGACAATTGGGGCAATCTCGACTAAGAGTATCGCTCAAACGATTGAATCTACAGGCGTTTTAGTTGTTCCTTCTTCGGAGCAATATTCTATCCACAGCAAAAGTGGCGGGTCCATTCAAGAGATTGCCTATAGATCGGGCGATTATGTGAAAAAAGGGGCTAAATTATTTGTGCTGAGTAACCCTGATTTAATTCCGACACAGCGCATTTTATTAGAAACAAAAGCAGCCTTGAAGTTGGCTCAAAAAGTATTTGCTAGAGAAGCAATTCTTGAAAAAGATGCGGCAACAACTCAAAAAGAGTTGGATGAATCCTTGGCTCAAAAGGAACTTTTAGAAGCGAAGTACAAAGGTTTGAAAGCAGAATTGCAATTGATTGGAGTCGATATAGCGAGCTTAGAAAATAGCTATAATTTTCAATCCAAAATTACGATTCGAGCGCCTCACAGCGGTTTTGTGACGAATGTATTGGTGCAAAAAGGAAGTTTGATAAGCCCTGAAGATCAATTAACAACAATTGTTGCTAAAGACAAAATGAGCTTAGAATTGAATGTTTTATCGAAGTATATTCCATTATTAACCAAAGGACAAAGGGTGCTGGTAGAAGTACCAAATTCGACGGATTCCTTTAAGGCAAGTGTTGAACGGCTCAGTTCTGTTGTGGATCAACGTAATGGAACTTTAGTGGTGTATTGCCAATTGGATACCAAAGACCTTCAAGCTTTAAAGCCAGGTATGTTTGTCAATGGCCTGATTAAGGTCAATCATAGGGAGGTTGAGGGCTTGCCGAATGATGCGGTGGTGAAAGAAGGGGCGGAGTACTTTGCCTATTTCGTAGAAGGAAACGTCTTGGTTAAAACGCTGTTGAAGGATGTGCTATCTAGCGATGGCTTTATTACATTTAGTAATAAAACACCGCAACAAATGGTTGTTAAAGGGGCTTATTATGTAGAGTAAAAGCGAACAGGTGGCTTGCCTTTTTTTAAGAAGGACAATCCACCTGTTTTTATGCTTTGCTTTGGGAAGCAAAGAAAGGTTTATCTGAAAACTAGCGTCTAGAACGCTCAATCAAAAAGTCCAAGCCCTTTCGTTCCTCCAGGGCAATGTTGACCAATTTACAGAACAAAGCTTGTTCCCAAAAGGTATAATTGGGGCCGTCTAAATAAGGATTTCCAATAGAAGGAAAACGAGCAGCATGTTTTTTGACGGCTACGATTTCTTCAAAATCAGGATGATAAGGATTGCTTTCAAATAAACTTACTTCCACAAACCGTCTTTTGTTTTCGTAGCCCACTGTAATGGTGATGGTCACGCCAAACAGGCTTGCTTTGAGCAAGGGTTCTTTAGTATAAAAAAGGCTATAATCCCCATTTGACCAAGTGATGCGATTCCAAAGCCATTGCCACAAAAAATCATCAATGGCAACCGTCCCGTTTTGTACAAAATCTCTAAAAGCGGCTTCCCAGTATGCAGGATCTTCTTTTTGTAATAATTCTTCTAGGTTCATATTGCTGCTGTTTTCTATGGAGTAGTGGTAATTTTTTTATTGCTTTGATCTTACTTAACTGATGTTACGCAAGGATTTTTTTATTTACTACTAAAACCTATTGTTACTT
>CACVAQ010000463.1 GCA_902727865.1 uncultured Aureispira sp.
CTGCTGAAAATCCAGATGTTGTGAAATTTCTTCAAACGGATTTTAAAAATTGGGAGAAAAAATTGATTCCTAGTAATTGGCCTAGAGTGATGGATTATGAAATTCATGCTGGGCAAGCGGTTTATTATTTTCCTTTGTAGCTATAGTTAGACGTAAGAAGCCCGTCGCTTTCTAAGTGACGGGCTTCTTACATTTAGTACTGCATCCAAGAAGCTCTAATTCAAATAAGCACTTGCAACAGTATACCTTGTAGAAGCATGATTGGTAATCGTTGTCACCGCCGCATCAAAACTCCCTGTTCCTGTTAGATAAGTGTAGCCGCTAGTTTCTTTATCGACAGAACTTTGAATTAGACTTTTCATCGTACTGTATTGTACTTGCATTTTGGTTGGATCAAAAGCAGTATGAATAAAATCGTCAATGTAAGCATCGTATGTTGCTCTATAGTCTGGAATATCAATCAGCTTAGAGATTAAAGGCCAGTTGGCTAAATCGGCTTCATCTAATTCAAAGGCTAAAGAACCGCCTTGATTCCCTTCTTTAAACGCTTCGTTGTTGTCCCAAGGAATCCAAGTGATTAAATTATTAGCTGGATTATTGTATAAATAATAATTGTGCGTCATCCGACCATAGGTATCCCAGTTTTGTATCGTATTATTGACCGCCAAGTACTTAAGAAACATATCGACATCAAAAACGGCTTCTAAATCCGCTTGATATTGGCTTGTATTAGACGTTCGAGTAGACGCATGAAGAGCATCATATACCGCCCAAATATCAGACCAGTCGCCAAGAACTTCATTTGTCTTTTTTTCGAAATCTGTTATGTTAAAACTAGCACTAGACCAAGCCGCTCCATCTCCATCTGGCTTGTAACAATTTCCTGTATTACTTCCAAATTGACTGGCTAACATTTTGTCAAAAACCACTTCAAGAAAGGTATATAAGCCAAAATAAACGGGTCCTTCTCCATAATCAACATACAGCTCATAAAAAGCCGACTGAGGTGCCGCAACACCAAATTCTCTAAACAAATCAGTCGCTGTTTTTTCTCTCATAAAAGAAGCGTCATCATAATTACTACTCAAAGATAAATCTGAAAACCCATAAAAGGTTTGCCCCGTAATTTCAGGATAGTCATCGGCATAATAATCAAATTTAACCCTGAAAGGCAACTTACCATTTCCAGACTGGTAGCCAGAAGATAAACTCGAATTTCCTTTGTAACGAATCCCAACATTATACCATTCTTTGTTATTAAAGAACCAGCTACAAGGGACATATACAGGCACTTCTTCTGCAAAATTGCCGCCACCGCCTACTGTAGTAGCACCACCGCCTGTAGCGCCACCGCCGCCACCTGGTCCACCGCCGCCAGGTCCGCCGCCACCACCTGTCGTTGCGCCACCTGTCGTTGCACTGCCTGTCGTTGCACCATAAAGATCTTTAAGATTATTTGACATAATCGTCCAATAGCGGGCATCAATAACGATGTCTACCCGATTCACTTGATTTTGATTAAACACAGTTGCATAATCAGGCGTCGCTGAAGAGGCGTGTGTTGTAGCGCTCCAATCTTCTAAACCCGTTCCTGAAACAACGACTGTTTCTTTATAGCAAGATGAAAAAATCAAACTACAACCTACTATAATTATTAATGCTTGAAATCTATTGTTCATCTTATTTCTTCTTTTTAATTTTAATCGTATAAACATAACCTAAACCTACGATTGACGTTGTTTTAGGATAAGCTGTAAAAACATCTTGCTCTAGGCTGTAGAACAGTTTTATTTTGCCATATTTTTTCAAATCATAGGCAAGAGCGGCTGTAAATCGAAGTTTATCAAAGGTCGCTAAGGTGTACTTTTCGTACTTGTTAAACATTTCTACTGATAAACTAGGCTCCAAAGGAATTTTTTTGATGTTGTAAGTGGCTTTTGCTCGGAGCCGAATGCCGTGTTTAAAATAATCGCCATCCACACTTGTTTCAGTCAAATCATTTTTAAACTGATACCTCAAGCGATAGTTGAACGAAAAGCGCTCTAGTTCATGTTTAAAGGCAACGTCTACATTAATTCGGTAATGCGGAACATAGCCATCTTCTTCTTCATTGTATTGCGAAAATCGAAAGGCTGTCCCAAACTCTATAAATTTGAAAGGGCTGTACCCAATATCTAAATTGGTAAAAAATTGATCTATTTGTGTCGAATTTTGTTTTAAACGAAGTCCTTCACTAAGCTGAAAACTCCATTTCTTATGGACTTTTAGCCTTATTCCTGCGGACATCCAACTTTCAAAATCTGAGGTCACTACATTCGTGCTATTTTGGGCACAACTGGTTTCAATGTTGGTCATCCAGACCAACAGACCTAAAAAAAATAATATTCCTCCGTTTTTTAATCTTCCCATCTTATTTTTTTAATCGCTTATTTTTTAAATTAATACTTCGTGGGATTTTTAGTTTTTTTACCAAAAAACATAAAAACCATTTCATATTAGTTTGATTATCAACAATTTAGTTAAACTAACAATTCAAAGCTATCTTATTGATAATCAAACTAATATAATTTCTCCACGAAGTAATGTTAAAATTTACATTAAATTAACCACACCTTAGGAATGAAAATTAAATAAAGTGATAGAGTTGACGACGTTTATTTTATTTCTAATGAGGCGAAAAACGCAGGCATAGCACCGCTATGACGAGTATTTTTAACGAAATTAGAGGAAAAATAAACAAGACAAGAATGTCATTTTATTTATTTTTCATTCCTTAACAACTTGTCGTCTAAGAAAATAAAAACCCCTACAAATTTTAAAATTTGTAGAGGCTGTCTCTAACAAGTCTTGGGAATGGACTGTGCTTAGAGTATGTAAAATATGTTTTTTT
>CACVAQ010000464.1 GCA_902727865.1 uncultured Aureispira sp.
CAGAAAAAAGAAGCGAGATGTTAACGTTAACGTCAACATCTCGCTTTTTTTTAGCATCTACAATACACTACCATTCCCCCACTTCTCCATCATCATCTTCATCATCGACAACTTCGCTCTCTTTGCTTTCTTCGCTAGCGTCTATTGTTTCAGTCTTGGTATCCTTGGTATTGTTATAATTATTATTTTCTTCATATTCTTTTTCTCTCTCCTCGTGACGACGTGTAAATTCGTCGTAATCGTAATCTGGTAACAAATCCGTTTTGATATGATCCACTACATCAACCAAACTTTCTACAAAACGATTAAAATCTTCTTTGTACAAGAAAATTTTGTGCCTCGAGTAAGAATCATCTTCAAATCGACGAGTGCTCTCTGTAATAGTCACATAATAATCCGCACCTTTAGTTTTGCGCACATCAAAGAAATACGTCCTTCTCTTTCCTGCTTTTACCTTCTGAGAATACACACTTTCAAAACGGCTATCTTTATTATCAAATCCCACTGTCTATATAGATTTTTTTAGTAAAAATTCATTTCATTAGTAATTGTCAGTTGAATTAACAAATAAAACATTTGTGACAATTACTAATTATTACAATGCTAATTTAATAAATGAATTCTATTAATTTCTATTATCTGCTTTTTTTTTGAAAATAATATTTTTACTCGTACTTTTTTAGAGTCAAACTATTTCTAATCAACCTTTACTTAAGGCTATATTCTTTTTCTCAAAACAAATACATATGCGAATCAAGAGCTAAAAGTAGGTCTGAACAATAAAAAGCAGGAATAAGCGCTTTACAAAATGATGAATGTTTAATTTTTAATGTATCTTATGCAAAAGAAAGCATTCAACATTAAAAATTAAACATTCATCATTAAAAATTTAGAAAATAGGCTTCTAAAATAAAGTAATCTTGTTTTAAATGTACATTTTAGTTCTGTTTTAGCCCTTGATTCGAATTACATACGATTTTATAGGTAGAACTAAAGCCTATACTTAAGTAGCCTGTATTTTCGCTAATATTCCTAAAATATAGCGTTTGCCATTTTTAATACCAAATTCGCTTGTTTTCAAACCTTTCCTTACGTATCCGTACTTCTCATTTTATCTAACAAATCAGATAACTGTATTGCTTCTTCATTCGTTAAACGCATAAGCGTTTTACTTTTTTTCAGGGCTCTAGCTACTACATTAATAACCTCCAAACCTGCTTCTGTAACCATTACATCGACCCTTCTTCGATCTCTAGGGCAGGTATTTCGCTCCAGTAAGCCTTTCTTTAATAACTTATCAACCAAGCGAGAAGCATTCGAATTTTTATCAATCATCCGCTCAATCAATATCTTAACGGTTGCGGGCTTTGGATGCATTCCTTTTAATATTCTTAAGATATTGTATTGCTGTATAGAGATGCCATAAGGTTTCAATATCTCTGTTTGTACTCCCGACAACCAAGATGCCGTAAAGTTTAGATTGACAATCGCTTTGGTTTGTGGGTTTGGAAACGGTTTTGTTTGGTTTATTTCTTCTTCAATTCTCATCTTTCAATATTTCATCTAATGGCAGCAATTACTTGTTTTGCAATACAAAACGATACAAAGGCATTAAATAGTGCCACATTTAATACTTTTTTTTATGAATTTTATTTTTTGCGCTCCATATACGCTTCTAGGCTTGTATGTTCTCCATTAAATTTGAACTCCACATCTAAGTAATTCTGTATCGCAATTAGCTTGGTATGAATAGGCGTTGCCAAACCATCTTCAATCAAACTCAAGCCATTTTGAGTCACCCCAACTTCATCGGCTAAATCTTGTTGAGAAACGCCTTGTTCAAGCCGTGCCTCTCTTATTTGAGCACCAATCGTTTTATAAAAATCAGGATTCAAATCTTTACTTTCTGTGGCCCCACAGCCCATAAACAAATTTGCAACAAACACCAACAAAAATATTCTATACCACATAAATACAATGTTCTGTTTCAGAAACAAACAAAAATGTTTGCATTCTAATATTATTTTTAATAACTTTACTTTCAAGTTAATCATTATTGATTTTAACTCAAAATTTCAAACAACTCAAAGGTAAAACTTTTTGTTTTAATAAATTATTAGTTGAGGGAGTTTTTAAACTTTTTGTCTTATTTTTTTAGAACAAAAGGCTAGCTACTTCCAAATGCGTCCTAGAAACACGGCATCAACAATATTTTAACCAATACAGAACAAACAAAAGCACACTAATCATGTCTAACTTTATTGATAATACGGTTAACCAACGCTTCCGCCTAGTTTACGATCAACTAAAAGAAGAAGGAAAAATCAAAAGTAAATCCGACATTGCATCACAATTGGGCACTTACAACCATGTTGTTAATAGTATTCTAAAAGGAAAACGCAACATCACGCTGGATCAAATGAATAAGTTGATTGACATTTATGGTGTCAATGCTAATTTTCTATTTGGTGGCAGCAATCAAATGTTTGATGGTTATGAAGACATGCACATTCCGTTGACGCAAAAGATTTTTGAAGGGCAAAAAAATATTACCCTAGTCAATGCACACGCAATGGCAGGAAATTCCTTGGGAGCACAACATTCAGATTATGACGATGCAAACCAAGAGAAAGTAGAACTTCAAAAATTCTCTATCCCTGGGCTAGAAGGCGCTTTAACAGCCATCGAAATTAGTGGCGATAGTATGTTGCCTAATATTACCAATGGCGATATTGTTATTTGCGAAAAAGTAGAAAGTGGACCAACAGGCTCGATAAAAGACAACTCTGTTTATGTTGTTGTCACAGGGGATTCGGTGGTCGCTAAACGGGTTCAAAATATCAAACAAGAAAATCAAACGGTTGGCTTGCGCTTAATTTCTGA
>CACVAQ010000465.1 GCA_902727865.1 uncultured Aureispira sp.
AATCAGAAGACTTGTTGTTTTGTTCGTTCACAACAAGCCAAGTAAAACAAAACCAAAAAACAACATCCAACACGAGCATATCATAAGGGATTATTACCGACACGCTAATTTCTGCATATGTAATAAATGCAAGGAAAAGGAATAAGAATTTCCACTTATCATTTGTGAGGTGTTTTTTCATCAATTCAGTTCGTTTTGTGCAAAAAAAAGGACTTATAGAGCCCCTCTTAGGAAAATTCGAGCGTATTGTTTTTAGACCTTTATTATAAAGACCTAAAAACAATACCACTTAGGTTTAATATAGACAAATTGTCAGTCTTATTGAATTCTAGCGACGGTATTTACCTGTTTTAGTTTTTTTAGTTCAAGAATCAAATTATTTAATTGATCCTTATTTTTGACAACAACCGTTACTTTACCTTCAAAATGCCCTTCATTACCATTCATAGAAAAACCACGCATATTGATCTTATGTTTGTCTGTGATAATACTAGATAGGTTTTGAACAACCCCTAGATCATCCATTCCTGTAATCAAAAGCTCTGCAATGAAAGAAGTATTGGCCGTATCGACCCATTCTGCTCGTTTGACCCGATAACCAAAAGTAGCTTGCAAGTACTCCGCATTAGGGCAAGTCGTACGATGTATTTTAATACCATGCTTAGACGTTACATAAGCAAAAATATCATCTCCAAACACAGGATTGCAACAAGTCGCTAAGGAATTGACAAAATTACTAGCATCTTGACCATCGACCAACATTTTTGGAGACACTTTTAAGTTGCGTCTAGCCCGTAAGGTAACTTTTGTTTTTATTTTCGTTTGTTGTTCAGGGCTTATTTTTGCATCAGGGACTAGTTTTTCGGGCAAAAGCCTACCATTTTCTAGCTTCAAGAGTTTTACCTCATTGAGGTTGTATTGCTCCGAATAAATGCCAAAGTACAAGTCCAAACGATTGGACGCGCCATAATACTTAACGAGTGTATCAATATTATCTTCTGCCTGTTCGGTTAGTTTTAAGGCTTTTAATTTTCGATCCAAGGTTTCTTTTCCAAGAGAACCCCATTTTAATTTTTCTTCCTTGAGTGCTTGTCTAATTTTAGAACGAGCTTTCCCCGTATGGACAATTTTCAGCCAGTTTTCAGTTGGCTTTTGCGTCGAATTGGTAATAATATAAAGCTGATCGCCATTTTTTAGTTCATAACTAAGAGGAACAATGCGTTGAGATACCTTAATTGATTTACAATGATAACCGACTTCAGAATGAATATCAAAGGCAAAATCTAAAGCGGTGGCACCTTTGGGGAAGAAACGCATTTCTCCTTGAGGCGTAAAAACGTAGACCTCCTCAGCGAAAAGACTTGATTTAAAATCATTCAAGAAATCGATGGCATCGTTGTCTGGATTTTCCAACATTTCTCTAGCCTTGCTCAGCCAGTTTTCAAAAATACTTTCCTGCTGTTTGATGCCTTTATAACGCCAGTGAGCCGCATAACCACGTTCTGCCACATCGTCCATGCGTTCGCTACGAATTTGAACTTCCACAAAGCGACCTTGTGGCCCCATTACGGTTGTATGTAGCGACTCGTAGCCATTCGATTTGGGCGTAGAAATCCAATCTTTTAGTCGTTCAGGAACAGGCGTATAACTATCTGTTATAATAGAATACATACTCCAACAAGCCGATTTCTCATCGGGAATCGGAACATTGGCAATAATCCGAATGGCAAATAAATCATAAATCTCTTCAAAAGGAATTTGCTTTGATTTGAGTTTATTACTAATCGAAGAAATCGACTTGGCTCGACCAAAAACGTTGAAATTTTTAATGTCGTGTTTTTTCTTAATGGCCTTTTTTATCGGTTTTAAGAACTGCGTAATATACTGCTCTCGTTCGTTAGCCGTTTCTTGCAATTTTTGAACGATAAACTCGTAATGCTCTGGCTCTTTTATTTTTAGACAGAGATCTTCCATCTCACTTTTTATATTATAAAAACCTAGACGATGCGCCAAAGGAGCATAAATAAAAGAAGTTTCGGAAGCAATTTTTAATTGCTTGTGTTGTGGCATAAAACCTAGCGTACGCATGTTGTGTAACCGATCCGCCATTTTTATCAACACCACTCGAACATCTTTAGAAATAGTCAAGAGAATCTTCTTGAAATTTTCCGCTTGTGGGCTATGTATATTTTCTTCTCCGACCGTTGCCAGACTACTAAATTTTGTCAGACCATCGACAATCATCGCAATATTTTCTCCAAATTCGCTAGACAATTCGTCTAAACTAACTGGCGTGTCTTCGACGACATCGTGCAACAAGGCTGCCTTAATAGAGGTCGGTCCCAAGCCCAATTCTGCCGCACAAATACGTGCGACTTCAATCGGATGAAAAATGTACAACTCGCCCGATTTTCTACGTTGTTGAGAATGTGCTAACCGAGCTAGCAAATAAGCTTTTTCGATTGCCGCTTTATGTTCCTCCGTGAGTGGGGTTCGAATAGCCCGACACATTTTTCGATAGGCTAAATGAATCTGCTTGTCCTCTTCTTGGGTGCTGTCTTCTTGATAGGGAAATTTTATATTAGATATATTAGACGATGTTTCCATATATAGTATTCCTGTGGTTTTCTTTTGATAAGGAACGGTCAAAAAATAGTCCAATGTTGCGCCTATTTTTTACGGTTCTTAAGCTAATTAATTCCCTTTTTGTAAGCTACGTTGCTGTTCTTTTCGCTGTTTATAGAAGGGTTCCTATGAAAGTTAAACTTATTCCTATTTTTCTCCAAATTTTAAGCTTGATTTAAAATGACTTTTGTACTAAAGTTTTATTTAGGACAAATAAAAAGACTGTTTTTAAAACCTTGAACGTTTAATCTAAG
>CACVAQ010000466.1:0-12408 GCA_902727865.1 uncultured Aureispira sp.
ATCAAAAAAACATTCCTTTAAATAAGACTTCGTATTTTTAGTGCAATTATCCTTTACCTATCAAAAGATCGAAACATGACTACCCGAAAATTATATGCATTACTTGTTGGTGTTAACGAATATGAAAGACCTTTAATTCCTAGTTTGAAAGGAACACATAAAGATGTGGATCATATTCAGAACTACCTTAAAAAGAGGTATCAAGAAACCTTTGAACTAGATATAAAAGTACTCAAAGATGGAGCGGCTACAAGAGGCAATGTAATCAAAGGGCTTGAACAACATTTAGGAAAAGCGACTGAAAATGATGTTGCGATCTTCTTTTTTGCAGGACATGGCTCCTGGACAACAGAAAATGAAGCAATTAAAGCCTCCAATACCATAGAAATTGAAAAAACGTTAATCTGCCATGATAGTCGAACAGCAACAAAGTACGATTTGTCGGAGAACGAATTGCTTGTCTTATTGAGCTATATTGGAAGAAATCGAGCCGATGTAATTGTGCTGCTTGATGCTTGCCATTCTATGGAGTTTGAATCACATACAGGGCAAACTACTCGTTCGTTTGGTGGGACTAAAAAACCTAGAAAAATAGAACACTATCTATATGATGCGACGATTAAGTCGAATAAGTTTTATTTTTATAAAGAAATATTAAAATACAAAAAAGTAAAAAACTTTCCAAAGCCGACCTATGCAGGTTTTTATGCTTGTAATACGACAGAATACGCTGAAGAAAACGAAAATGGAGGTTGGTTCACGCAAGGCTTAATAGCTGGCTTAAAGAGCAATAAAACGCCCCAAACTTATTTTCAGACCTACAACGCTATTTTGAGCGAGATGATAGATTATCCAGTTGCTCAAACACCTTTTTTTGAAGCCTATAATGGCTTTGATGTCAATCGCATTTTTATAAGTGGGGAAGCTTCCAATCAAAAGACCAAACGGTTTAAAGTTTCTAGAGATAAAAATGGAACAACATATAGCATCCAATTTGGAGCACAATTAGGGTTTCCTTTGGATTTAAAACGTAGCATCTCCTTTAATTTATTTGGAGGAAAAGATAAGTTAGAGATCGTTGGAACAGGAGAAGTTCAATTTATTGGGATGAAAAATAGCCCAATTCATCTGTCTTTGCCCTCGATGAAATATGCGGAGGCTTATTGGGCAGAAATACTGGATTTTACCATTATACCCATGTCTATAGGTTTTGTAGGTGCTCAGGGGGATTTAGATGCTTTAAATAAGGGCTTAGATAAGCAGGACATTAGGCAGGTTATTTTTGTGACAAATGTGGAGGAGTGCCTTTTTAATTTAGTATGGGAAGAAGGGGCGCAATGTTATCGCTTGTATGAAAAAAATCGCTCGGTGTTTATTCTTGAGTTTGAGCGGCTTTCAATAGCCAAGGAAGATTTGTTGGAGTTATTGATTTTTACCTTAGAACATCTTAGTCAATGGCATTCCTCAGTGGAATTATCTAATCCTAAATCTGGAATCACTTCTAAGGATATAGTCTTAAGATTTAATACGCCTAAAATTGAAGACACCAAAGCTGTTCAATGTGTTTATTCAAAAGGAGGTTTTGAGATCCAAACGGATTTGAAAAATGCGAATCACCTTCCTCAAAAAGAGTATGAAAAAATTCTATTAGAGAGCGAAGTGGATGAAGTTTTTGATTATGAAGTAGGGATTACGAATGTTTCTTTTTCTCAAGACTACTACATTGCCTGTCTCTTGATAAGTGCAGATTATGGTGTGATTCCTTTAGATTCTAATATTCATTTACCAGCTCGTGGATCGATTGATAACATTATTGATGCTAATTATAGTAGGCTATCAATTGCACGTTATAAGGATACCAATGTTACCAATTATCTAAAAGTAATTATTAGTAAAGATGAATTACCAACGATAGAAGGTTTTATGTTATCGGAATTGAATTTAGAACAAAAATTAGAAGATCAGGTAAAGCCAAGAGCCGTTGCTCCTGAACGAATCAAAATTTTTGACTGGCAAACCAGTGAACTGGCTTTTTGTTTAAAAAGGAAATAAGTTTTGGAGGCTCTATAAAAGGAACGCAAAGCGATACGGTTTCGACCCAAGATTTACCAATCGGAGTGGTTTCGTTAACCATTTTTAATACCTTAAAATAAGCTATCTTTGGCTAATTTTGAAAATGGATTAATGCACCCTTTTAGCAAGAATTCGCATCTTACTAGTAAGGTGGAGCTTAGGAAATAGCAAAAATAGCTCATTTTCTATATAAATCTACTGATGGATTCCTTTGGTCGTGACTTCTAACAAAAAGAATAAAAATGAAGCAGTTGATACTTTGTTGTTTGGTTTGCTGGTGTTCTCAAAGCCTTTCGGCTCAAATATTAGCGTCTATTCAAGAGAAATATACGAACTATGATAGCATAGCGGTACAAGAGAAAGTCTATGTGCAGACGGATCGAACGCTTTATGAGCCTAATGAAGAAATTTGGTTTACTGTTTTTGTCACAAATGCTGAAAATGCGGCAAGTATCCGAAGTAAGCAAGTTTATGCAGCCTTGTATAGCCCTAATGGAGCTATTGTAGCTAAATTGACCTTGAAAAATAGTCAAGGACAAATAGGGGGCTATTTTAAATTGCCCGCCGATGCCCTTGGTGGTATTTATAAGCTAAGGGTGTACACTTATTGGATGCAAAACTTTGAAGAAGGGGCTTATTTTGAAAAAGAGGTAAGGGTTCAGAAAGTTGTGTTTCCTGAGGTTTTGATGCAATTAGATTTTGAGCGAGAAGCGTATGGTGCTGGAGATCAAGTTGTGGCTAATTTTGAAGCAAAAACAAAAGAAAATGAAGCCTTAGCGCATAAGAAGTTGACGTATACTGTTCAGTTAGACGGACAAGTACTTTATACCAAAACAGCCAAGACGGATCAAGCGGGAAAGGCTTTGTTAAGTTATGTATTACCCCAAAAATTAACCAGCAATAATAATCTAATCAACGTTCGATTTGAAGAAGATGGACTCCTTGAATCTATCGCTCGTTCCGCACCAATCGTTTTAAATCGTTTGGACCTACAGTTGTTGCCCGAAGGCGGAACGGTTATCGCCAATCAACCGAATCGAATGGCCATAAAAGTCTTAAATGAATTTGGGCAACCTGCGGATATAGAGGGCGAAATATTGAATAAGGCAGGGAAGGTTATGGGCGATTTTAAAACCTTTCATCAAGGAATGGGCGCATTTGAATTTGTTCCAAAAGAGAAAGAGTCTTATCAAGTCCGTGTGACAAAACCTACAGGGATTCGCCAAAGATGGAGCATTCCAGCAATAGAGGTTAATAAACTAGGCATCCATCTCAATGCGCAGACAGAAAAAAGCTTAAGCTTTGATGTGTATAGTCCTACTGCACAAACGATTTATGTCGTTGCACAGCAACAAGGGAATTTAATTTACACCCAAAAAATAGAGGCTAAAAAAGGCGCAAATGTACTTACATTTTCTACGGTAGACTTTCCAATGGGAATTGTTCAAGTAACTCTTTTTGATGCCCAAGCGCAAGCACATGCCGAACGGTTGGTGTTTGTTAATGCTCACCGAAAACTAAATGTTAAAATTACAACGAATAAAGAACGTTATGCACCAAGAGAAAAAGTAGCCTTGGATATTTGGGTACAAGATGAAACGGGGCAGGGCGTACAGGGGAATTTCTCAATGGCTGTGGTGGAGGATAAACAACATGCGTTTGCAGCGGATAAGCAGGACAATATTTTGTCTTATTTGTTGATGAGTTCCCTTTTGAAAGGAAGGGTGTATGAACCTGATTTTTATTTTGATCCAGAGAATGAAAAAGCAGCAGAAGCCTTAGATTATGTTTTGTTGACACATGGTTGGCGTCGTTTTGAGTGGCAGGCTGTTTTGTCGGAGTCCAATCTTCCAGAAATTACCTATCTTCTTCAAGACAAAGAAATTTCGGGCTATTTAAAAATAGGCGAGCAGTTAGGCAAAAATCAAACTATTTTTTTGTCGGAAGGGCAAGCTCGTTACAGCAAAAGAAATGCTTTGGCAGCGGTTCAAACCGATGAGAATGGTTTCTTTAAATTTGAAGGTGCTGCGGTTACGTTTCCTGCTTTTTTATCGACCACGTATCATGGAGAATATCAGTCGATTCGGATCGATGATTATTCTGAACCTGTAATTGGGGCAGAGGCGATGTTACCAGTCATTTATCAGAGCCAAATTACCAAACAAGGGTATTATAAAAAGGAAGCAGATGGTAAATTGTATGATCAATATAATCAACAAGTTGATGTGCTTCATGGAGACATTGTAGGGGCGGACGGAGTGATGATAACGGATACAAAAGAGTTTCGCATCACGAAGGGGCGGATAGAAAATAAGTCGGGGCTTATCCGTATTGATAAGGAAGGCTATGCTTTTTCTAGGCAGGGGCTACTCAGTAAAAAACGAGTGAATGCTAGGGCTGACAAGGGAGGGATTCCAATTGGAAGTACAGCAAATAATAGCCAAGCAATTGTTTTGGGGAATACTTCTGCAAATCAAATTGGGTTGAATGAGGTCTTGTCTGATGAACCCGTTGTTGCCTTGGATAAAACAGACCTACAAAAGAAAGCGATTGCCACTAGATCGGAACGACTCCAATTGTCAGAAAAAGATATAAACATTAGCACAGGTAGTCTTTATGGCATTCAAAATGTGACGAGGATAGAACAGATGAATCGTGGTCTGAATAACCGTTATAATGTAAGTGGCTCGAAAGAGCCGCCCTTTATCAAAACAGAAAGTTTGAGCTTAAAGCAAATTGCTCCAGAAAACCTTCAATATGAGATTATACCTAAATTTTATCAGCCTAATTATGTGAAGAATAAGCAACCTGAAATCCGTAGTGATTTTAGAAAAACAATCTATTGGAATCCTGCGATTCAAACGAATCATAAAGGAAAAGCTGCTGTAACGTATTATAATTCGGATGAAGTAAGTACGTTTCGAGCGATTCTTGAAGGTCGTAGCACAACAGGACAATTGGCACATCAAGAGCATACGTATTATACGATTTTGCCTTTTGATATGATCACCAAAATACCTAGTGTCTTAAGCTTTGGAGATACCGTTAGAATGCCAGTGGTCCTTAAAAATAATAGCCCTAGAGACCTGGTTGGGCAATTAAAGGTGGAGCTGCCTTGGTTTTTGAATGTATTAGAAATGCCGCTTGAGGCGGTTCATATTGCTGCGAATAGCCAAGAAGTATTTTATGTGACCTACCAAGTTGGTTTTGATGTAGCGGAGGGGCAAATTCAGGTTCGATTTAAGACGAAAGGCTTTAATGATAATGTAGTACATGCCGTCAAAACGAGCCCAAAGGGCTTTCCTGTGAATTTTGCGATGTCGGGACAATATTTGGAGCAAACCGATACGTTTATACTTGAAGAAATGTATGAAGGTTCTTTGAAGTCTGAGTTGACGTTTTTTCCGAATGTTTTAGAAGGTTTAATTGAAGGGGGCGAAGGTATTTTAAGCTCGCCTAGTGGTTGTTTTGAGCAAGTTTCTTCTAGTAATTATCCAAACATTTTGGCGGTACAATTGATGCAGCAAACAGGAAATATAGACGCAAGGATTCAAACAACTGCTTTAGGTTATTTAGAATCAGGGTATAAGAAACTAGCGGCTTATGAAATCAGTGGCGGTGGCTTTGAATGGTATGGACAAGCGCCTGCACATGAAGGTTTAACGGCTTATGGTTTGGTTCAATTTAAAGATATGCAAGCGGTCTATACTGGCGTTGAATCGTCTATTATTGAACGAACACAAGCTTATTTATTGAGTAGAAGAGATGGAAGAGGTGGTTTTGAACAGAATGTAGGTAAGTATGGTTTTAGTGGCAACAAACCTGCCTTGTTTAATGCCTACATCACTTGGGCTTTATCGGAAGTTAAGACCAAAGGCATTCAAAAGGAAGTGGAAGCGATGACCAAAGAAGCGATTGCCAGTGAAGATTTGTATCGAATGAGCTTGGCTGCCTTGACTCATTTTAATTTGGGTAACGAAGAACGAGCCGAAAATTTATTAAAAAGTATCCAAGACATGATTCAAAAAGTGGGCTTAGAAAAGGTGCGTGCCGAGTCTACGGTGACTTATTCTACGGGGAATGCCTTGAATATTGAAACCTTGTCTTTTGCGGCTTTGGCGATGTTAGAATCGGAGCAAAGAAAGGAAAGCTTATTAATCAAAATCGTAGAATATTTATTAAGCAAACGACAATACGGCCGTTTTGGCTCTACGCAATCTACTGTAATGGCACTAAAAGTATTGACTGCTTATGCGGGCAGTGTGCTCAAGCAGCAGGAAGATAAATTGATTAAGGTCTTGGTGAACGGGGAGGTCGTTTGGAAAATAGATTATAAAAAAGAACAGCAAGAAAGCCTACGTATAGACAGCTTGCATCAATATTTTGTCGTTGGAGAAAATATAGTAACGATAGCCTTTGATGCTGCTACACAAGGTTTGCCATACAGTTTTGATGTGGCTTGGACGTCTCCAATACCGCAACGTTCGGCAAAATGCCCGCTTGTTTTAACCACTTCTTTTGGCACACAAGAAGCCGAAATGGGAGAGACGGTACGCTTAGACATAGCGGTTGAAAATACAAAAAAAGAAGGGCTTCCTTCTTCAATGGCTTTGATTGGGATTCCTGCGGGGTTATCTGTTCAAGCTTGGCAATTGAAAGATTTACAAGAAAAACAAAAATTTTCTTTTTATGAATTGAAAGATAATTACTTAATATTGTACTATAGAGAATTGGACGGTCAAGAAACTAAAAGGCTTTCATTGGATTTGAAAACCGAAGTACCAGGACATTACACCGCACCAGCCAATACCACTTATTTGTATTATGGAGAAGAACATAAGTATTGGTCAGAAGGCACCAACGTTCAGATAAATTAATCGCTTGAGGCTATTTCTTAAGACGATTTTTATCAAAAGCACCTAAAACCACCAAATCCACCACATGAAGCAATTATTATTATTACTAGTATTTATACTAACTAGCAGTGCTAGTATCGCACAGTCATTGGGCGAAGATGTGTACATTCGTTATTATTTAGGAAGAAGTATTCAGCGGACTAAATTATTTGATGAAACAGGGATTGGAAAGTTTATTGCTTTTCGAAATATTCCTTCGAATTGGATTTTAGAATACCAGCGAACCAATGCTTTAGAGGATATTCAAGGTCTTTTTGGAGCGGTGAAACCTAACTTTAGTTTTTTGAACAACAAATCTTTTTTGTTGGATTTTAAAGGCTCTAGCTTGGGGGAATTAGATTTCAGTTTTCGAGGAAAGATGGACTTTAAGAAAGTGATTGGAGAGTTGAATGTCAATGGGCATTGGGGAAACCAACGGAATGATTCTAATCAAGATAATTACTTAGATTTAGATCTTAAAAAACGTATTTTTTTACACAATTCATGGTCATTTTTTCTCAAAAACTTTACTTCTGTTAATACGATTTGGTTCTTAGGAATGGAGACCCAAGGCGGACAATTAAATTTCAATAAAGCAAGTGATTATTTGACAAATAATGCCTATGGAAATGGGATTGGTGTCACGCATTTTGTTGGAGAGTCCTCTAACTTTATAGCCACAAGAAGCAAAGATATGTTGCTGATCAATTTCAGAGTCGTTGATCATACTCAAAACAATTACTATGGTTTGCAGGCGTACACAGGAAAAGAGTGGAGTGTCGATGCCAAGGCACAGTACAGTTATCGTTTGGATAATGGCTTTGATTTGTTTCAATTTGGCTTGAATTATCGCTATCAAACCATCCGAGAAAGCTTGGATAGTTTGGACCTAGAACGCAAAGAATCTTTTGGTGGTGGTTATGTGGGCTACGAGACCTTTTTTGGTAAGAAATTCAAATTATCGACTCGGGTGAATGTGGCGTATCACAATTTGGCGAGCTGGATTTTTGTGCCGCACCTTCGATTGGATGCAACGCTTTTAAAATCATTGAGTGCGACGGCTTTTGGTGGCTCAGGAATGCGCTATGCCAATGTTTTGAGTGAGAACGCCCAGTTTTTGCTAAGTAATCGGTCGGTGAAAATAGAGGAAGCTTTGTTGCCCGAACGAGCTTGGTATTATGGGGCTTCTGTCAATTATGGAACTTGGTTGAAGTTGGGTTTAGACTTTTATACTTCCTTGAATGTACAAGTTTATCACACGATTTATCAAAACAAAATTATCTTGGACTTGGATAGCGATGCTTATGCAATGTCGTTTCATAATCAAGATGGAAAAGCTGAAAAACTATCTTTTGAGTTGGATGCTCAAATTCGACTCGCCAAGCCACAAATTGGCTTAAATATAGATTACCGACTAGACTTTATCCATTCGACAATTAACAATCAATACGTTCGAGAACCCCTGTCTTCTATGCACAATCTTTTGTTGGCATTGGATTATCGCTTGATGATTCAAAACGTCTACATTTGCGACATAACCAGCCAATTTCATTGGTATGGACCACAACGATTGCCAAATGTGTCTGTCAAAACAGGAGGAGGTTTCTCTTATCCACTAGAGTCGCCTAGTGTTTCTCGTTGGGATCTAAAGTTAAGTTTTCCCTTTTATGCTTGGGTGAAACGAAGTACAAAGTGGAAAAACTTTATCTTCTATGCTGGTATTGACAATCTTTTAAACGAAGTACAACCCTTGTCTTATATTAACGGAGAGCAGCCTTTTGATCAGAATTTTGATGGCGGTTTATTTTGGAATTCTACCCTTGGACGTCGGTATTATGGCGGCTTTACGTATGTTTTTTAAATAAAAAAAAGGGCGGTTAAAACTAAAGAACTTCTTGTCTTCGTTTTAACCACCCCAAACTATAAGAACTACTATATCTTCACTAAGAACGTAGTCGATTATTTTTTACCATGACATTGCTTAAATTTCTTGCCACTTCCACAAGGACAAGGATCGTTGCGTTTTACCTTTTCGGCATCCCGCTTGAAGGTCTTTACTTTTTCAATGGCTGGCGCACCACCAGCATTGTTCGCCGCACGACGCTGTCTATCTTCTGCTTCTTTTTGAGCATCAATGTTGGTTTGTAAATCTTCGTTGTCTGTTTCTATTTCTTGCGCTTCGTGAACGTCTTGAGACTCTTGAATCGGCACCGTACCTCTAAACAAGAAGCCCGTAATTTCTTTGTTAATTCGATCTAAGAACAATTCATACAATTTAGAGGCTTGAATTTTATAGATCACCAAAGGATCTTTTTGTTCAAAAGAAGCCGATTGTGTTTGGTCCTTTAATTCATCCAAATCACGAAGATGCTCTTTCCAGGCATTATCAATCAAACCTAAAGTAATCGACTTTTCAATATCACTCACCAAAGACTTTCCATTAGAACCAATTGCAGCTTTTAGCTCGGCCCCAATTTCCATTCCTTTGTTCCCATCGGTAAACGGAATACCAATTTTCTGGTAATTTGTATTTGGATCATTATAAACACGATTGATAATGGGCATCAAGCGTTGAGAAATATCTTCAAATTTAGATTTGTACGTTCTTGCCGCTTGATTGTACAATTTGTCCATCAACTTATCCAGAACAGTCTCTTTCTTAAATTCTTCTTCAGAGATCGAAGTTTCAAAGCCAAAGTAACGAATCACATCTTGCGAGAAAGCAGTATAATCGTTATCAATCTTATGCTGAGAGATTAGAGAAACGGCTACTTGATCAAACATATCGTTTAAATCAATGGACAAGCGCTCTCCATACAAAGCATTGTTCCGTTTTTTATAAATAGATTCTCTTTGAATGTTCATCACATCATCGTATTCCAATAGACGCTTACGAACACCAAAGTTATTTTCTTCAATACGTTTTTGTGCACGCTCGATGGCGTTGGTAATCATTTTGTGTTGAAGCGCTTCTCCTTCTTCATGTCCCATTGTATCCATCAATTTGGAAATACGTTCAGAACCAAACAACCGCATCAATTTATCTTCCAAAGAAACATAAAATTGAGACATACCCACATCTCCTTGACGACCAGCACGACCACGCAACTGTCTATCTACCCGTCTAGAATCATGGCGTTCTGTACCAATAATCGCCAAACCACCTGCTTTCTTAACTTCCTCAGAAATCTTGATATCGGTACCACGACCAGCCATATTGGTCGCAATCGTTACTTGTCCAGCTTGTCCAGCCTCGGCAACAACATCGGCTTCACGCGCATGCTGTTTTGCATTCAAGACATTGTGGTCAATTTTACGCAATTGCAACAAACGGCTCAACATTTCAGATTGTTGAACAGAAGTCGTACCCACCAAGACAGGTTGCCCATTCTTAGTCAAATCAATCACATCATTGATAATAGCATTGATCTTTTCACGTTCTGTTTTGTAGACCAAGTCATTTCTATCGTCACGAACAATAGGGCGATTGGTTGGAATGACTACAACATCCAATTTGTAGATATTCCAAAGCTCTTGTGCTTCTGTTTCTGCTGTACCCGTCATACCCGCTAATTTATGGTACATACGGAAGAAGTTCTGTAGCGTAACGGTTGCATAAGTTTGTGTTGTTTTTTCAATTTTAACACTTTCCTTAGCCTCCAAGGCTTGATGCAAACCATCCGAGAAACGACGGCCGTCCATAATACGCCCCGTTTGCTCATCTACAATTTTCACTTCGTTGTTCATCACCACATACTCATCTTCTCTGTGGAAGAGCGTATAGGCTTTTAACAATTGACGCAAAGCATGCAACCGCTCGTTCTTAACTTGAAAACCAGCTAAGGCTTCATCTTTTTTAGCGACAACTTCTTCTTGGCTCAAGCCAGGAATTTTATCAATATCAGACAAAACAGTTCCAATATCATCCATAACGAACAAACTATTGTCCCCAGCACCAGAACCTAATAAAGAGCGGCCATTGTCTGTTAATTCAACACTTCTATTTTTTTCTTCAATCACAAAGTACAAAGGAGCATCCGCTTTAGGCATGTGCTTGGATTGCTCCGACATATAGAAATTTTCTGTCTTTTGCATAATCAACATCACGCCTGGCTCACTCAAGTACTTAATCAAAGCACGATGCTTTGGTAATCCACGATAAGCACGGAACAAAGCGAGTCCTCCGCCGCCTTCTTCTGGTTCTGTATTGCCTTCGGCAATCAATTTTTTAGCTTCACGCAACAACTCTCCAACCAATTTACGTTGAACCGCTTCTAATTGTTGGACAGCAGGTTTCAACGCCGTAAATAATTCTTCTCGGTTATCTTGTGCCGTTGGACCAGAGATAATCAAAGGCGTACGAGCATCGTCAATCAAAACCGAATCCACCTCATCAATCATGGTAAAGTGGAACTTACGTTGTACGATTTCATCAGGCTTGTGCGCCATATTATCACGCAAGTAGTCAAAACCAAATTCATTATTTGTACCATAAGTAATATCAGCCCGATAAGCTGCTTTACGTTCTGGAGAATGTGGTCTATATTTATCAATACAATCTACGGTCAATTGCAAGAAATTATGAATAGGAGCCATCCATTCAGCATCCCGTTTTGCCAAGTAGTCATTCACGGTAATTAAATGCACCCCTTCGCCAGCCAAACCATTCAAGTAGGCGGGTAAAGTAGAAACTAGAGTTTTTCCTTCCCCTGTTGCCATCTCGGCAATTTTTCCTTGATGCAAGACAATACCACCAATCAGCTGTACGTCATAGTGAATCATGTTCCAAGAAACTTCACTTCCTGCTGCCATCCAAGTGTTTTTCCAAAAGGCTTTATCGCCATCAACAACAACAAAAGGCTTAGGGCTACTAGCTTGTTGAGCTGCTAAGTCTCGGTCCATTTCTGTTGCTGTAACTTCCAAAGATTCGTTTTCTGAAAAACGACGGGCTGTTTCTTTAACAACAGCAAAGGCTTCTGGTAAGATTTCGTTTAGAATAGTTTCTATTTCTTCGTCTCTCTCTTTTGTTAAGGTATCAATCTCAGCAAATAGCTCTTGTTTCTTCAGAACATTTTCTGTGGAATCAATATCAGATTGAAGTGCTGTTATTTCACTGTCAATGGTTTTTAGATGTTCGGCAATACGATTTCTAAAATCGAGGGTTTTGCTTCGCAACACATCGTTAGAAACAGATGCTAATTTAGCATACTCCTCTTTTATGTTTTCTACAATAGGTAGAATCGTTTTAATATCACGATCGTATTTATCACCAAATAGTTTCTTTAAAAAACCAAACATGTTTTCTGTAGTTTATGAAGCAATTGCCAAGGGTTATCATCAATTACTTAAAATGAATAATCTTCTTCTTCTAAAAATGTGGAGTTCTGTGTTTTTATAAAAATAGTCACTTTTGAACAAAAAAAAAGACTACTTACTCAAC
>CACVAQ010000466.1:12508-14397 GCA_902727865.1 uncultured Aureispira sp.
CTCAACATTACAGCAAATATAACATTTAATTTTGCTATCACATTTTATTCCACCCGTATTATCTATGCCATATTGACAAAAAACCTAGTTTTTTATCGACTTTTTGACACTTATTTGTAATCTTATGAGCTAGCTTGCATTTTTTGTCTAAAAAAAATTTGTTTTATTCCATCTAAAATATTCAAACCAACACATTTATGCCCTATATTATTAGTTGTTTTTTATTAATTTTTCTCTCTAGTTGTCAACCGAAAGAAAGTACGGAAAAGACAAGGGAGCCTGTTCAAGAAGTGGAGGAGAACACTTTTTATACCAAAGATTATTATTACCCTATCGAATCTTTATCAGAAGAAAAAATATACGAATATGTGATAGAAAATGAGGGACAAAGCTACCTATCGCATTATTTATCTTTAAAGAAAGAACTCGGAGCAGATGGCGCTGTTTATTTAAGGTCAAAATATTATGGTCCCAATTTTAAGCAGAATCAAGAGATTAAAGAATGGATTATTAAAGATGGCGTTATTACCCAGGAATATACCTTTTTAGTCTTGGATAGTGTGACCCAAGCTTTAAAAGAATATCCAAACGAAGTGAGCCAAAATGTGGTCTTCCCTTTTTATGCGTCTTTAGATTCTATGATGGCGTATCGATTTGTTTGTGAAATGAAACTTCCACCTGATTTTTTGACGGTAAAATTAATTCGAGATCGGAAATTTAATAAAAAACTATCTTATACCTACAAAGAAGAAGCGCTAGAGGCAATTGCATTTGTTGCAACCGATTTGTATGATATTGAGAATACAGTTGGTGGTGGTTTCTGGAACCAGAAAAAGGGCACGATTGAAGTTTATGCCAAAGGAATTGGATTGGTCTATAAGGAAACCAAAACCGCAGGAGTCGAGACCACAGAGATAGAACGACTGTCAACGATTTATTCTGTAGAAGAGTTTGACGCCTTGAAAGCGCAATATAAATAAGGGCTTTAGGTCTCAGGTATCAGACACTTTTAAAGTGTCTGATACCTGAGACTTGACCTAAAAACCTAAGACGAGCGCTAAGCAATACGCATAAAATTAGCAACACCTTGTGCGACCAATTCTCCTTTCTGGTTTTGGAGGTCACAGCGAACATTTGCCGTACGTTTTCCAATTCGGACAACCTTTGGAATGCCTGTAATAATATCGCCCGTTTTAGCGCCTTTCAAAAAGTCTACGTTCATGGTCATAGAAACATAGGCTGCGTCTTTTTCGCTTTTAAGAAAAATTTGAAAACCTAATACTTCGTCAATGATTCCAGCAACAGCGCCACCGTGCATTGCTCCCATTGGGTTGAGCATGTTTTCTCGAACTTCAAAAGCAAGTTTTATATGCCCTTCTTCGTCAATCGCCGTTACGGCTCCATTCAGCCAAGCTCCAAAACCAGGAAGGTACTCGCTCATGGGTTGACCAAGGTTCTCTCTTATTTGTTGAATATAGTCTGTTTTCATTATAATTGACCTATTTTTTCTAAGGCTTGTGTAATTTGTTCTGTATGCGCATCGTTTTTAGGGCGCTTAAATATTTTACGAATCACACCATCTGTATCAATAACAAAGGTGGTTCTTAAAACCCCCATTTTAATATTGCCATACATGTTTTTTTCGCCCCAAGTTCCATAAGCTTCCATAACAGATTTATCTGTGTCGGCAATCAAAGGAAAAGGCAACTCATACTTTGCGATAAACTTCTGATGAGAAGCAGCATCGTCAGGACTGACACCAATCACGGCATACTCTTTCTTCAACCAATAGTCATAATTATCTCTAAGGTTGCAAGCCTCTTTGGTGCAGCCTGGTGTATTGTCTTTTGGGTAGAAATAAAGGATCAAATTTTTACCTTTAAAATCAG
>CACVAQ010000467.1 GCA_902727865.1 uncultured Aureispira sp.
TCATAAAGCTGTTGCGCCTTGTCATAAGAATAAGGCAAACCAGCGGTTTGAAATGGAAGAATTTGCTTAAATTGAGTTCTAGTGACCTTGGTCCCTCGACCGGCTCCAAACTCTGTTGGATTGTTTCGGAGAATTTTATTTCCTCGTTTTTGCTTGCTAATTAGTTGTTCCAAAGATTCAATTGCTTTGATGTAAATAGAATAAATGAGCGCTTCTTCTCCCTCTTTGAATGGATAGAAATTTCCATGAACAGTTAGGTTTCGAATACGAGCAGCGTAATTAAACAGCAACTCTAAAGAAACTCGGAGTGCTTTGTTCTTTTTTAGCAGTTGTGTCCAATATTGCTTGTTGTTTGCTTTTTGATTGAATAAGAGAAGAACCATTTTTCGAAGTTGATCTTGATTGCAAGGAATCCAAGATTTAGTGACGTAACTTTTGGCTTCCTTATACTTAGCGCCATTGAGTCGTAAGACCGTTAAAGCAAGGTGTTTCATATAGGTTTCAAAGAATTTGTGCATTTGGTCAACTTCTTTAGAAGTCTTTGGCAGTCCGATTTGATCGACGATGTAACGATTGATGTGTGTTTTTGTGTGCATGGGTTTTATATTTCTTATTTCTTTACTGTTCCTTAGCAGCGCAGCTAAGTCTTGATATTTTTATCGTTTAAAGATAAAGTCAATTGTTATCCTTTCTTTTTTGAGAACAATTGCTAAGTTTGTAGGCTATCTTATTATAGTTCTTTGTGAATTGCGGCCACCGTTCTTTCTTACGCTCGTCTACACGCCTGTTTGCAGCGTTTAAGGAAGCTGGATATTTCTGATCGACTAGGACTTAAGTTCACTTTATTTATTTCTCATTCCTAAAACAAAATTAGATTGAATACTAATTTACAACAACAAATTACAGTATTATTCGAAAACTGGGCAAAAGAAACGGTTCAAAGTATTCAATTACTGCCACAATCGGGCTCTGATCGACAATACTTTCGAGTAAAAGGTATAGAAAAGACGGCTTTGGCTGCTTTTAATACCGTTAAAAAGGAAAACAAAACATTTGTGGATTATACGGAACACTTCTTAAAAAAAGGAATCAATGTTCCCGAATTATATGGTCAAAATTTAGACCAAAACATCTACTTGTTGCAAGATTTAGGCGACCTTACTTTGTTACAATATTTGGAAGCGGAGAGCAAAGACGGACTTGCTTCTGATTCCACGGTTCGTTATTACAAAAAAGCACTTGCAGCTTTAGCGTTTATGCAAGTGGAAGGGATACAAGGTTTGAATGTAGCGGCTTATCATACGCCTGTTTCTTTTAACGAACAAGCGATGTTATGGGATTTGAATTATTTTAAGTACTGTTTTTTAAAAACGACCAAAGTAGAGTTTGATGAGGCTGCCCTAGAGAAGGACTTTCAAATCGTAACAAAATATCTAGGACAAGAATCGCCCTCTTTTTTTATGTTTAGAGATTTCCAAGCTCGGAACATCATGCTACATGCAGGGGAGGTCTACTTCATAGATTATCAAGGTGGAAAAAAAGGACCGCTACAATACGATGTCGTTTCTTTGTTGTTCCAAGCCAAAGCTAATTTATCGAATGCGCTGCGTCAAGAGTTGTTGGAGTATTATATTCAAGAAGTGGCTGCCTTAACGTTGATTGATCAGAAGAAATTCAAAGATAGCTTTTATCTTTTTGTACTCATAAGAACCTTGCAGGTCTTGGGGGCTTACGGCTATAAAGGTTTGTACGAGCAAAAAGAACATTTTATTGCCAGCATACCATTTGCTTTAAAAAACCTATCGTGGCTTTTAAAGGAGGTGGACTTTCCAATTGATTTATCTTACCTTAAACAGGTTCTACTGCGAGTGATTGAGAAAGAAGCGACAAAGAAGCTTGCCCCGATACAAAAGGCAAAACAATTAACGGTTCAAGTCAAGAGTTTTTCTTACAAAAGAGGTATTCCAAAAGATAACTCTGGGAACGGAGGCGGATTTGTGTTCGATTGCCGCTTTATTCATAACCCTGGGCGTTATCAACCCTACAAGAAACTAACAGGAAGAGATCAAGAAGTGATTGAATTTTTTGAAAAAGAAAGTAGCATCCATCACTTTGTCGAGCAGGTAAAAGTGATTGTAGAAGAGGCCGTCGAAAATTACATTGAACGTGGGTTTGCCAATCTTTGTATTAATTTTGGCTGCACAGGTGGACAGCATCGCTCGGTTTTTTCAGCCGATTGCATTGCCCAACACTTGCAAGAGAAATACGCCATAAAGGTTATTTTGCATCACAGAGAGCAAGAACGGAAAAACTGGATCAATTAGGCAACTAGAATAGCTTGCATGTAGGGGGCTGGTGAAATAATTATTTTAGCCCCTTACTTAAATGAAACAAATGAATCAAAATAGAACAAAATTTAATGTAGTATGTGTCTTTTGTTAGGCTCAAAATAAGCCGCTTTTTGTTCCATTCCAGCAAAACGGAAGCGCACTAGGAGCGTGGCAAGCCTTTTCCTTGCTGTTTTCCTTGTTTTGAGGCTGTTCTTCTGGATGCAGGAAATTAATTTGGCTAGATATTTTTAATATTGGCTTCGTTTTTATTCAAAAGTATATAAAAAACAAGCCTAAAACATACAAGTTACTAGTAATCAGCGCTTTATGTTTTGTTTTGATTATTTTAAGTACAATGTTGTTTTTTTGGGGCTGGGATGTAGAGCTTACTGCAAATTTTAAATTTGAAGTTGATTGCCGAGGGCTTATTGTAAGATGGATGGAAAATGTATTTCCAAAGAAGTAGATTAATCTCATTACTCCGTTGAAAAATCGTATTAGTTTGATTATCAGCAAGATAAGTTTTTAGTT
>CACVAQ010000468.1 GCA_902727865.1 uncultured Aureispira sp.
CCTTATTCGAATGCAAAACAAACCGATCACGCTAAACTTTACCCTCCGAAAAATTAAAAAAGTAGCCATAAAGAGAACTCTACTCCTAAGTTTTTTGTATTATGGTTGATTGATTTTAAAGAAGAGTTTTTAAGTAGCATTACTTCGTGGAGAAATTATATTAGTTTGATTATCAATAAGATAACTTTGAATTATTAATTTAGCTAAAATACTGATAATCAAACTAATATGAAATGGTTTTTATGTTTTTTGGTAAAAAAACTAAAAATCCCACGAAGTATTAAAGTAGTATAAATGACAAAAAGTAAAAAACGCAGAAGACCGATTCATGTCCTAATGATTGACGACGATGAAGGGCTTTCTGCTTCTGTAAAAAATAGAGCACGTCGCTATAATGTGATTATTACCAGCATGACCAATTTCAAAGACGGCTTTAGAGAATTGGAAAACAATACCAAATATCAAGCGGTGATTTTGGATGGTAAAGCTCCCATGACGGCAGAGCAACCCAAAGGAACCGAGGCGGAAAACTTTGTGCACGAAGCGATTTTAAAACTGCGTGAATTGGAGTTATTACACGAACGCAGCTTGCCTTTTTGTGTCCATACGGCTTGGTATGTTCAACTAGAGCCTAGCTTGCGCAATAGAGCCCAACTTTTTGATAAAAAGAAAACGGCTGTTGATGATAGTTTAATGGAATCTATGTTTGAATACCTTCATTTGGCGATTGGCGATTTGGAAGAGACCAAAATCAAACAACAACATCCCGATATTTTTGAATTTGCAGAGACCTATTTAGACGATGAGGACAATGCCTTTTTAATTAGTTTATTATCCCCTAAATTGTCTTCCAAAAGAGAAGAGTTGATGAATCGCTTAGGCTTTATTCGACGTTTGGAGGAATCTATTTTAAATGTTTATTGCAAAGAGTTTTTGAAGATGGACCCCATGCTTTTTGGGCAAGGTAAGGATACGCCTGGGCGTGGAAAAGATTTGATTGACCACATCAAAGTTAAAAAGTTAGCCCCACTCCATATTTCCTTTATGACCTATGTTATTTACAGCACACAAAGTATTGCCATCAATCACAAAGCGCCTGAATCTAGCGAATATTACAATTACCCGATTACAATTTATACCGTACAGACCTTTATTAATGCCTTGTTGGATATTATTCTTTGGGTACAATCTAGTATTGACGAGATGAAGGAATAGCAACTCTCACAGATCATGTATTAGAATCGCTAAATTGAAGATTTCTGTTCATTCTGAATATCTTGGTTGTTCAAAATCTTTTTAGCTACTTTTTTTACAGCCGAAATTGTTGTCATTTTTTCCAATTTCAGGTACACCTTTTCGGGCATAGCCTCCTTGGTGCTTTGAAGCATTTCAAAATACTGACTCAGCAATTTAGCAAAGCCTTTGGGTAAATGTTCAACAGCGATTTCCGCTACTATTTCTGTGCCCATTTGGAAGGCTACATTTTCATAGGTTCCTCTTAGCGCAATGAGTGCATTGACTTGTTCGTTCACCCGTGCCATAGGAATTGGGTGATGCTCATTGACCAACAACTTTTTAACAGGCGCTATAAATAGTGCTAAATTCAGCATTTTGTGTTCTATTAATTGACAAAGCCACTCCAATGCGGAAGCTCGGACACTTCGGTCTTGACAAAACAAACTGAGTACTAAAAATATATGCCCTGCCTTACCGATCGGATGCAGTTTTTCAACAGCGAAAAAAATGCTTGCCAGCACCGCTTTGCTATTTTCAGCCTCTATATTTAAGTAAGTAAAATGCTTGGCACAAAGGTTCAAGTACAAGGTTTCTGTTTGAAGTAGGTCCCGATGAAACCAATGTGCTATGTCGGCAATTCTAGCGTAATCATAAACCAAGTTGAACCCAAAAAAACACTCTTTTTTCAGCCCCTCTTCAAGCAACTCTAAATTAAAGGTCGTCGTTGCCCAACTGTAATCCGTACCGTATCTTCTGCCAGCCTCTAAGTCCCAAGAAGGGGCTGTTTGCCACCATTTTTCATCTTGTTGATAGGCTAAAGTCGCATCAATCGCTTTGTTTGGATTTTTAAGACAATAGGCAACCAACCAACTATTTTCCATGTTTTTAATTTCTTGGATATCTATTGCTTCTTTGGAGTTGAAAAGGTACTGTAGAATAGCTCGGTGTTCGCTATCTTTCGTTTCTTTTAACAAGGTATTTTCAAATGAAGTGGACCGATGCAAACAACATAGAGCCCTGTTAAAATCACCTTCCTGCACAACTACATTTGCGGCTTCGTATGCTGCTAAGCGGTTCAAAAACAGCGCTGGATGAATCTGCCCATTGCTATGTGTTGGCGTACTCAATAAGGGCAAGATATTCGTTTCTGTCCCAATTTGTGTACTTAAATAAGGTATTCTCGACAGCATTTTAAAATAAATAAGCCATTGAGTCGCTGTGTAAACATTCGTTTTTTTATTTTTTAATTCCAATGCCCAATTTATAGCCTCTTCCTCCAAAGAAGTATAATCGGGGTCTAACCAGACACAGATTAATTTTGCTAACATCAAGTGATGCGCTCCCACCTTATTACTTATATTGGCATAGCGATTGGGTAACAGTCGTTTTGCCTGTTTCAAGGCAGGTTTCAAAGCATTTAGATTTGTTTTGCTAAGGTGCTGAAATCGTAAAAAACCTTCTAAAAATAGTTCGTGATCTAAGGCCTCTTGACTTTTTAAGACCTTTGATGCTAGAAAGATGTAATCTTCTTCGCTACCTATATATTCGAGTCGCTCCGAATCAAGCAGCGGTAAAGGCGTATAGGCTTCTTGCTGATAGACCTCGGTAAATACCGCTGGTTCTGCTTCGAGGAGAAAAGCCGACAAGTCTTTTTTCACTTCCGCTTGCATGGTATCTATATATGGTTCAAGCGCCGTGATAAGCGCTTCAGTGGGCTTTACCAGTTCAAAAATAGCCTTTGCCTTTAATTGTATTTTATGGTCTGGCTGTAGGAATATAGGCGCCAAATTCAAGCAAGCTTCTTGACCTAAATGGGGCGCTTTTTTTAATTGCTTTTTTAGCAAATCTAAAGCTATTTTCAACCCTCCGTTAAACTTTTCTCGATAGACAATCCCTTCTAAATTAAGACTAAATAGCTCCCAATTGAAGGCGACTTCTTGGCTTATTTTTTTTAGCACTTGCAATCCATATGCAGCTAAAAGATTTCGATCATTATAAAGTAAGTTGATTAACTTATCTTGATGCGGCATCAACTCTGCTGTCGTGAACGCTAAATCGCTGTGGATTTTTTTCAGCCAAGCATGTGTCGTCTGCTTTAAACTTGGATTGTTGAAGGCTTCAAATAGTTTGTTGTGAATGCTATTTCTATCTAAAATAGTTCGATTAATTAAGCTAATAATAAGGCCTCCAATATTATAATCGTGTTGAAAGTAAAAGGCTTGATTCGCGCCTAATTCCATTTCAAAAACAGCCATTAGTATATCTAATGTAAAATCGTCGGTCGGAAAAATAGTGCTTAGATTTTCTTCCGCTTCTTTTGGTAATTCCTTAGTATAAGTCGCTCCATGCCATACGTTAAACCGCACTAGGCAGCCAGCGAAAACCTGCCGATCAAAGGGTACTTTTTTCCTTTTGTACAATTCATAAATAACAGGATAAGGAATACGCGTTAAAAAGCTTTCAGGACCATTAATATCTGACTTTATCTTTTTGTATCGTTTCTTGGGATGCACGAGATCATAAAAAGCCATCACCTCTTGAATTTCTTCTTCATCGAGGTCTACAAGCGCCAATTTCACCGATTCGATATCCATCACACTAGTTAATTGGTCGAATACTAGAAACAGAATCGTTTGTTGTCTTCTGGCTAGTGTTTTGGTCAGTTTTTTAAACTCCTTATCTAAATAAATTTTTAACTTATTTCTCTCCCGCCAGTCCCATGTATACAACCAGTCATAGGTTCCAAGTACTTGGTCTGCGTTCAATCTTGCCGTGAATTCTTTAAGGATACTCATAGTTCAACTTCTTTTAAGAGCGCTTCTAATTGCTTGCTGCTGTTATTTTTTAAGATTTTGGTTGCCAATATATGCTTGCATTCTCCTCGGCTGTTTTGGTGTTCGGCAAACCAAGTACAGGTACAGCGTGCTTGGCTTGGTCTTATAATGACGGTGTGAGTGACACCGCTCCCTTTGATTCTTGCTTCGGTATGAGCAGCATCTAATTGGACCAAATCATAGGCTTTTTTGCGGATAATTTTTAATGCGTTTTTATACCTTGGGTTTAAGCTTTCTATTCTACTTAATTTAAAGGGAAGTTTTCTATAATAATAGGTTTCATCTACTAAATCATAGCCCAAGAGCCCCATTGCAGACAAGCGAGTTGCGACACTAGAGAAGTCACTTTCTTTTATTTCTTTAAAGAGAGCATCTTCTGCTGTAAATTCTTCATTTACTTTAGCATAGGTATCTAGTTTTTCTAGCCATTCTTGTGGCAGATCTTCGACTAGGTTCTTTAAACTACTCCCTTCCCCTGAAAATCCACGCCAATGGCTTCTTGATAACATCAATGTAAACCGTACCGCTTTAAGATGAAATTGGAAAGCAATGGCAGCATCTCCTTTCATGGCATACACGCTTAGTCCAGATGCCAAAGAAAGCATACTTTCTGCCAAGCGTAGACGATGTATCCCACCAATACAAACCCCATTCGTTCTTTTGATGGGCGACAGGACTGGTTTCGCACCTCGCAGACTTAAATAATAATCGCCCTTCACATTACCTTTGGGAATACTTCTAAACAGCAACTGCATCTGTAATTTATTGAATTCAAAAACAGGTTTCATTGCTGCTGACAAAATTTGAACGGTCGTCATGCCCTTAATCCATCGCAAGGGTAAGGAGACTTTCTTTTCTACTGTTTTTTGATTCCCTTTTTGTAAGACAAATTCTTTTTTACCGACCGATAAAAAAACCGCTTCCTCTTTGCCTACTTGACTTAATGCGGCAATCATTTCGGTATTAAAATCTACATGGGTTGTTCCTTGTTGTAAAAATTCGCCCTCAATAGCATTGGGCAATATATCGACCTTAGCATAAACACTGCAACAAGACGAAAACGCTTCTAGTCGTAATTTTTCACCTCCAGCCGTTATCACAGGATCTCGTAACGAAGCGCTGCTGGGCATAAAATTGGCCGATACCACTTTTGAAAGGTTCAATAAGCTACGAGCGATGGGGTAAGGTTCTTTTAATTTCCCCCAAAAGAAACAAGGGGCCTTTCCTTCTTCATAAGATTCATTGTAATGTGCTAAAAACAAATTACTGCCAGTATCGCTTTTCTTTATGGAGGATGCTTCTGTATAATTATAAATAGTCTCCATATTTTTTTTACGTAAAGGTTTACAAACGGATGTTAAGTACGAGCAAATACACCTAAAATGGATACCCCACCGCAATGACTAAATTAGAACGATTGGCGAATACAAAGGGTTCAAAATTCCAATACTGTACCGTTCCATTCTCTTTTAGGCCATAGCCTTGTGGCTCTCTCAATTGGATGCCATAATCCAACCTAAAGACAAAAAAGCTTAAATCGACCCTTAAGCCAATTCCTGTACCGATTGCCAACTGTTCATAAAAGCGTTCTGTAAAGACCCCTGTATTGGGGTTTCGTTGTGGAATCGTGCTTGCTGTTGAATTTGAGTTCAGCAACCATACATTGCCTATATCAGCGAATATTGCGCCCCCAATCCAAGAGTTAAACATAAACCGATATTCACTGTTAAATTCCATTTTCAAATCTCCCAATTGAAATTCGGCACCACTCACAGATGCTTGATCTCCAGGTCCAATATATCGCAACAACCAGGCTCTCATACTACTAGGCCCTCCCAAAGAAAATCGCTTTACAAAAGGAACCTCTGTATCTTTTGAATTACCATAAGGAATAATAACGCCCAACATAAGCCTAGAAACAACCGAATGGTATTTTCCTATTTTATAAGAATATCGAAGATCTACTTCCGTTTTGAAATACTGTGAATAATCCGTTCCAAAAAACTGAAGGCGGCTATTAGGCTCAAGTACTTGATCCATGAGGTACACTAAGTTACCCGCCAACTCAAAGGAGGATTTAAAATACCAACTGGAATTTTTTATTCCCCCTGTAGGAGAACTAAAAGTATAACTAAAATCCATACTAGGAATCAAATAACTGGCAGACAAAGACTCGTACAATGCTCTATTATTTTGCCTTAATAAAGCTTCAAAAGCGGGCTCCAAAACGGGTTCCAAAGTTAGGTTAATCACCGCAGGATTCCAATGAAACGTATGATAAGGACCTCTAGTCCACTCATAGCCAATTTTAGTATAAAAAGAGCTAATCTGAAAGTCTGTCGATTGCTGCAAATAACGATAGCCCAAAGAGACTTTAGTCACTGCGTTTTCCATTTTAAACATCTTCTTAAAAAAAGGCAAGCCTAAAAAGCGAGGAAAATACAAGCTGGCTTCTGCCGATACGTCAAATAAATTAACCGCTTTTTTCCAAAAGTTGTTGTCAAAAGAATCTAGTTTTGTCAATTTGAAATCTAAACCTCCCGAAACTGATATTTCAAACGTTTCTCCTCCTTTAAATATATTTTTGTTTTGATAAGAACCAAACGCTGCAACGCCCAAACTAGAGACATTCGTATTATTATTATTAATCTCAAAATCACCTCCGAATCCTTGCTTCTCCCCCCGTTGCATTTTCACCAAACAATCCAAGCAGTTTGCCTGTCCACTAGACGAGCGCACGTACTCAACTCTTGGCGCACGAAAAACATTTAATACATTAATATTTCGTCGAGTTTCCTGTTCTAAACGATAACTATATAATTGCCCAATTTCAACAGGAACCGCATCAGAAATCACTTTGTCTCGAATAAAATAACTTCGACGACGTTGGTGTTCTGTGGTCGGGCTACCGTCTTTATTTCTCACAATTTTCCGCAAAAGAATATGCACTAATTTATCGTTCTCTTGTATTTCTGAACGGCTGTTCAGGGTGACTTTTTTGACCCTTGGCAAACTGCGCTGTACCACTCGGTATTCTTTGCCACCGATCGTTTTTGTTGTCATCAAACTATCTTCAGGCAGCTTGATGTCTCCTTCTTTCAAAACAACTCGTTTTTCTTTATCTTTAAGCATTCGTTCGACAATAAAAAAAGAATCTTTCTTTATTTTACGAATCTTATGAGCTTTGATGATATATTCGTTGGGCGTAATCATCACATTGCAAACCTTATACTTAGGATGCGTAATAGAGGTGTCAGAATAAGGCAATACTTCGACATAAATATTGGCTCTAGGCTCTCCTTGTTCTGGATTACTATTAAAAAGCCCTCCATGTTTAGCAGCAACTTTCGTTGCATTCACCGTGTCCATTTTAAAAACGATATAGTTTTTGGTAAATTCAAAATACCCTCGATTTTTAATCGCCAATTCCAAACGGCTCCGTTCTTTATTCATGCGCTCCACCGAAGCTCTTACGCCAGGTTTCAGAAACGTAAAACGCTTTACCTCTTCTAAAATAGCACGAACTAAAGTATCTTTGGACAACAGAGCAACCGTATCAACTAATATCGGCATGCCCGTTTTTATATTATAACTTATAAATGCCTTGTGGTTTTTATAGGCGACCTCCGAACTTACTTCTGCATTGTAATAGCCTTTTTGGTTTAGGAAAACACGCATATTTTTTACAGTCGTACTTGTTTTTGCTGTATCCATAATCACGGGCTCATACCCTACCTTTTGGTGCAACCATCGTTGCAAGCCATTAGAGGGGCGATGTATGGTATCGGGCAAGATTTGTAGACTGTCTCGATTAAATTTGTAGGGCATTGACAAGGTATCGTTGAGGTGATACACCATCTGTCTAAAGCCTTTTATGATCGAGCGATCTGGAATTTGTTGAAGAATAGAATACATTTCGTAGTACAAATTCTCTGAGTCTTCTTGGATTTTGTACTTTTGCTTTAGAAAGTTAATGGCGTTTTTGGCGATCATGTGTTCCTCAAAAACTCTATTCCGAGGGTTTTCCATTGATTTTGAGTGACTCTTTAAGAATTTTCGATTGCCACAACTGCTCATTAGTACACACAAGAGCAAGAAAATGCAAGAGAAGTGCTCAAATTTATATTTCATAGAATTAAATAGAATTAACGCTAAGATGTTATCCAAAGCAAAGATTAAGTATTTACAAGCACTCCAACAAAAAAAAAACAGGCTTAAAGAGAACGTTTTTTTGGTAGAAGGGGAAAAAATTGTTGACGAAGTATTGCGTCAAAAACTATTCAATGTTCATTCCATATATGCTACAGAAGCATGGATTAACAAAAATGCAACGATTTTAACTCCTCATGAAACTTGCTTAACGACGACAACTCCTAATGGGCTCAAAAAAATATCCTCTCTAAAGACTCCTAATTCAGTTCTTGCTGTTTTAGAAATGCCTAATTATACATCTTTCGTTGATAAAATACAAACATCCCTTAATCTAGTTCTTGAAAACATTCAAGACCCTGGAAACATGGGCACCATCATACGCATTGCAGACTGGTTTGGTATTCCTCATATCTTTTGTTCCAAGGGTTGTGTTGATATTTACAACTCCAAAGTAGTTCAAGCAAGTATGGGAGGTTTTTTACGGGTTCAAGTCCATTATGTTGACTTAGAAGCGCTGTTTCAAGAGCATTCCACATTACCTGTTTACGGGGCTGTTCTGGGTGGAGCGAATGCCTTTAAACAAAGCTTAAAAAAACCGTCTTTTCTTTTGATTGGCAATGAGGGAAAAGGTTTAAGTGCTCCTATTCAGAAGCAAATTACACACAAAATAACGATCCCTAAAATGGGCGGTGCAGAGTCCTTAAATGCGGGGGTTGCTACTGGCATTTTATGTGCGTTGTTCCATCAATAAAAATGCAGCATATTAGCAAGATACGAGCCACTTTTGACGTGCTGGCCTTTTGCTAATATGCTTGCAATCTACAGTTACTATGACCTTTTAAAATCCATAACCGCTTCATATTCTAGCTTAAAGGCAGCCAGTTCTTCTGTTTTTTGTTCTTCAGACCAATCCAATAATTTTGCCATTTGATCGGCTATAAAAGGATAACAATGTTCCAAACTAGGACGTTCAAAATAAAGGCGTCCAGTTCTACGGATTAAAAAATCACACAAATTATTGGTCATTTCATAATGTACCGAATACCAAACTTCTGCCGCTAAGAGCCGCTCTTGAGTATCTCCAATCGTATTATACAATTCATACGCTCGATTAATAATCAAGTCGGTATTGGTTCCATATTTATAAACCAAGGTTTGAACCTGCTCGAGCTTTATATTAATTTGTTTGGCTTCTCCCCTTACTTTGTAAATATATTCTTGAATCGCTTCTGTAGACTCAAAATCACCTCCAGATAATTTTAGTTTTTGCGTTTTAGAACTGCTTTTGATACGCATGGTTTTAGAGACAAAATTAAGTACACGTTCTGCCATTTTTCGATAGCCCGTTAATTTTCCGCCTGCAATAGAAATCAAGCCCGTTTCTGAATAAAAAATTTCATCTCTTCGTGATAATTCAGAAGGAGATTTACCATCTTGATGAATCAAGGGGCGCAAGCCCGCCCAAGAGGATTCGACATCACTAAGATTCAGTTTTGCGCTAGGAAACATATAATTCGTTGCGTCTAAAATATATTCGACATCCGCTTTAGTTGCATTGGGTTGATCAATGCTTGTATCATAAAAGGTATCTGTCGTTCCAATGTAGGTTACGTTCCCTCTTGGAATCGCAAAACACATTCTATTGTCTTTTTGGACATCAAAATAAACCGATTGCTGCAAAGGCAATTTTTCATAAGGAACAACAGCGTGTACGCCTTTTGTTAGGTGTAATCTCTTTCCAATCACCCCTTCCTTATCATGGTTTCGAATCGTGTCCACCCAAGGACCAGCAGCGTTGACCACTCTTCTAGCACGCACCTTAATCGTTTTATTAGAAAGATGGTCTCTCACAACCGCACCTCCAACATAACCATTCTCCTTGTATATAAAATCTGTTAGTTCTGCGTAATTAACACAAACAGCACCATTGGCTACAGCCGTTTTCATATTTTCAATGGTCAATCGAGCATCGTCTGTTCTATATTCATAATACAAACCGCCCCCCAACAAGATGTCAGGACGAACCAAGGGTTCTAAACCCAAGACGACCTCTTTCTCAAGCATTTTTCGACGCTCCTCCTTCTCCACACTTGCCAAGCGATCGTATACCCAAAGTCCTATCGAACTCAATGTTTTTCCCAACGATCCTTCTTCAACAATAGGCAACAACATTTTTTCTGGAATAACGATATGAGGAGCATTAGAATGCACAATCGCTCTTTCAACCCCTACTTCATGGACCAAACTAAATTCCAATTGTTTCAAATAACGCAACCCACCATGAATGAGTTTAGTCGAACGGCTGCTGGTTCCCCAAGCAAAATCTTTCTTTTCTATTAAAGCAACTTTTAAACCTCTTGTCGCTGCATCTAAAGCAATTCCTGCGCCTGTAATTCCTCCTCCTATAACTAATAAGTCAAAAGATTCTGACTCTAATTTAGACAACCAAGTAGTCCGCTCTGTTGCCGAAAAAGTACTTATATTCATTAATTTTATGATTGATTGGTGATTCATTTCCCAAGGGTTATTCTTGACTTTCTTCAGCTAAGCCTAGTGACCGCATCAACGAAGTAGCAGCAGGCAATAGAAGTATTGCACTCAAGAGTGTAGCAAGTAACAAAGTTACCTAAAAATTAGCTCTAATACAAGTCAAAATTCAGGCTACACTCTACTTAATCTTAAACAACTTCTAAAACAATCCCCCAGTGAGTAGGGCAAATATAAGGTAATTTGTTTGCTTAGGAATGAAAAATAAATAAAATGACATTCTTGGCTGGTTTATTTATTTCAATTTTAAACAAAAAAAAGCTCTACAATTTCTTGTAGAGCTAATAATGTTTATTGTAGGTATATTTATAATTTACTTAATCTAAACAAACAGGTTCTACTTCAACACGTCGATTTAAAGAATTTCCATTTTTGTATTGTTTTAATGGCTGAGATCCTCCGAAAAAATAGATTGATATCTTATCTGGCTTAACCCCCATGTTAACCAACTCCCTTTTTACAGCCAAAGCTCTTTCTCTCGAAAGCTCTAAGTTTTTTCTTGGATTTCCATGAATATCCGTATGTCCATAAAGGTTGATTTGGGCATTTGTATAAGACTTGACATAATCTGCAATCATTCGTATGTTCTGAATCGCTTTTACACGTCCAGAAAACTTGGTTTCATCTTCCTTAAACACCACATCAGGTAAATACGCTCTAACATCACAGGTCAAGTCAGCCATTGAAGCCAAAGCAGCTGGCATATAATCAATTGGTTCTGGTTCTTGAGTAATATTAACCACCTCTCTTTTTTCAGTAGTGGTCGTAGACGGTCTAGTTATCGTTGGACGTGTTGTTGTTGGTAATCTTGTTGAGCTAGCCTGGTCCAAAGGTTGAGTAGATGTACTAGCGCTCATAACGCTATCTTCTTCTGTTTTTGGTTTGACATACTTAAAAGATTGTTCAAATCGACTCACAACAGCCACCATGTTATCAGAATTTCCTAAAAGTGGATTGTCTTTTGTTTTAATCATAATATCAAAACAATTCAACTTATCTTGATCCATATGTCCATCCTTCCCATCAATCATATCCAACATTCGGATATAACGAGGAATTCGAACAAAATGCACTTGACAAGTCACCACATCTCCACGATTCAAATCGTAACTAATTTCAGGAACATTTGTTAAAGAAGCCCGTCTAACTTCGTTGTTAACAGCAATATTAGCAACTTCCAATTGTTTGAATTGAATTTCTACACCTCTCATTCTTGTAGGCGTTCTCAAATACCACGAATTAGGATGATTTCCATTATAAAAAGTCGCCACTTTAGACTCCTGAATCACATAACGGAAATGAATAATCGTTCGCTTTTCTTGATATTCTATTTTATCAATCTGATAATGAGATTTAAATTTTCTGTATTTTGGAAGGTAATCAAAAAAGCTACTATTCGCACTAACTGTCTCCATTCCACTGACTAAAAATAGCAGTAGAAGGATTGTGATCTTAGGGAGTTGATTTGTAAAAATCAAAATTCTCATCGTTAGTTAAAGTTTATTTTTTTTAGTATTAAATGTATTGCTTCTTATCTTATCAAGTACATATATCTATCTTTAGCACAATAATATAAGAAAAAAATGGTTGACTACCTAAAGATAAAGAAAAAAAATTATACATATAGCATTTACTTATGTTTTTATTTTACTAGATGGCCTTTATTCAACAACATCTTATTTCCGCTCAAAGACAAACAAGTTGCTTCAGGAAAAACGCTTTTGAACTTCCCTTGCAAAAAAAGGGCTGTTTTTGACAAAAGAGCCTCGTTGTAAGTCAACTGATTGTACATAAGCAAGGCATTGGGTGATAATAGTTTTTTAACCCCTTCTAAGAATTGAATCGATTCAAAATCAGAGGGAATTTGGTCATCAATAAAAATATCAATGGCAACTAAATCAAATTGTTCAGAACAGTTTTTAACATAGTCCAAAGCATCCATACAAACAATTGAATAAGGAGATTCAAGTTCATCTAAGGTGTACTTAGTAGCTAAGTCTACAATTTTGGGGTCTATTTCTACTAAGGTGTAATTGTATATTTTTTTAAACTTTTTCTCCAGTAATAAAGGGATTGAGCCTAAGCCTAGTCCTAATACTAGCACATTTTTTATGCCATACTTTTCCAGATTCATTTGCTGAAAACTATCTCTAAAATTAACATACAAATCATCGTAAGAATAAACGGCATTTTTCGTACAAAGCGCATAACGTCCATTTCGGCAAAGCACTTCCAAGGTTCCACTGTAAACACTAAGCGTTTCTTCTAATTTAATATCGACAAAATAGCTTCCTAACTTCGTTCTAAATGATGGTCTCATATAGTTTTAGTATTTTCGATTCTCCTTTGTTTCTTCGAACACCTGCTCTAAAATAGCCTGTTCTATTGCATCCAGTGGTTTGTTTCTGCGCTCCATCACACGGGCGGCCGTTTCCATCGCTTTATCAAACTGGTACGTTTCAAAGCCTTTGTTGCTTCCCCAAGAGAAAGAAGGCACATATTTCCGAGGAAAATCTCCTCCAAAAAGGTTGCTAGAAACGCCAACAACAGTCCCCGTGTTAAGCATCGTATTAATCCCCGTTTTAGAATGATCGCCCATAATCAAACCACAAAACTGAAGCCCCGTATCAAAAAACGAGTTACAACTGTAATTCCAAACACGAACTTCGCCATAATTGTTTTTAAGATTCGAATTATTTGTATCTGCGCCCAAATTACACCACTCTCCTAGTACGGAGTTTCCTAAAAAGCCATCGTGTCCTTTGTTTGTATATCCTAAAATAATCGAATTATTTACCTCTCCTCCTATTTTGGAATGCGGTCCAATCGTTGTTGGTCCATACACTTTTGTCCCCATTTTGGTAGAGGAAGATGCACACAAAGCAAAACCACCTCGAATCATAGAGCCCTCCATCACCGTAGCGTTTTTGCCAATGTAAATAGGGCCATTTTCTGTATTCAAAGTAGCACATTCAACCCAAGCTCCTTCTTCCAAAAAAACTTGATCGGCAGCACCAATAAGGTTGTTTGTCGCACTTAAGGCCTGAGAGGTTCTACCCTCCGTTAGCAAAGCATAATCAGCTTTTAAAGCAGCCCCATTTTTCATAAACAAATCCCAAGAATACTCAATTTCCACACAGTCCGATTCAAATTCCAAGACTGCTGCGACTTTTTTTTCTCCTGTTAGGAACGCTTCCGCTGTAGATTGAGTTGTTTTTAAGACAATAGGCGTATCGCCTTTCACCAATAAAGTATTGGCAGGAAGGGTCTGTAGAATGTAATCGCAAAGTTCTTGCGTTGGCAATATAGAGCCATTTACAAGAATGTTGAACGGTTCAAAATTGGTTGGATACTTAGCCGATAGATAGGGCGCTGTATAATACGACGCCTCCATATTTAACATCCGTTCCCACTTCTCTCGAATAGTCAGAATGCCAATTCGCAGCTCTGCGACAGGGCGAGTTAAGGTTAGTGGTTTAAGGTTTTCCCAATTATTATCAAACAAAATAAGCCCCATAATTGCTTTTTTTTAGTCGTTACTTTATTTAGTTAATACTCCGTTGATTTTTTAGTTTTT
>CACVAQ010000469.1:0-2663 GCA_902727865.1 uncultured Aureispira sp.
GAGCTAAAATAGAAAAGGAGCTTATGCCTTGTAAATCAATCTAAAATCGACCCTTGTAGAATAGAAAAGACGTTTACTAAGGCTTTGTAAAAAAAAAATGTTACTTTTGGTAGAACAAAAAGAAAAAAAAACGCTATTCGAGCGTGAAAAATTGCATATATTATATACTGATAAGAAATGACATTTGAGGAATTAGAGTTAGATTACGACCTATTAGATGCGTTAGATGCTATGGGTTTTGTGGATGCAACGCCTATACAAGAGCAAGCGATACCATTGATTTTAGAAGGAAAAGATATGATCGCCTGTGCACAAACAGGAACAGGAAAAACAGCCGCATTTATTTTGCCAATTTTACATAAACTAGCTGAGAATCCTACAGCAGATGTAAATACCCTAGTAATTTGCCCAACTCGTGAACTAGCGATTCAAATAGAAAAACAAGTACAAGGCTTTGCCTACTTTGTTGGAGTCAGCTCGATTGCAGTGTATGGAGGGAGTGGAGGCGATGACTTTGCGCAGCAAAAACGTGCTTTAACGCAAGGGAGTAACATCGTTGTTGCAACACCAGGTAAACTGATTTCACACTTAAACTTAGGCTATGTAAAGTTTGGAAATGTGGAACACCTTATTTTGGATGAAGCAGATAGAATGTTAGACATGGGATTCATGGACGATATTCAAAAAATCATTTCTTATTTGCCTAAAAAACGCCAAAACTTAATGTTTAGCGCAACAATGGCGCCCAAAATAAGAACCTTAGCCAATCAAATTCTAACGAAGCCCGAAATTATTAATATTGCCTTAGCCAAACCCGCAGAAGGAGTGCTACAGGCGGTTTATATGACCTATGACAATCAAAAAACTCGATTGATTCATGGTTTATTATCTGATAAACCCGAATATGAACGGATCTTAATTTTTACCTCTACGAAAAGAAAAGTATCTGAGATTGCTCGGTCACTCAAAAAGGATGGTTTCTCTGTTGCAGGAATTTCTTCGGATTTGGACCAAAGTGCTCGTGAAAAAGTATTGTTAGAGTTCAAACAAAAGGCAGTACGTATTTTGGTAGCGACCGATATTTTGAGCCGAGGGGTGGATATCAAAGATATTAACTTGGTCATTAATTATGATGTCCCTGGCGATGCTGCCGATTATGTACATCGTGTTGGACGAACGGCTAGAGCTTCTACGACAGGAGTTGCCTTGACTTTTGTTAATCCTGATGATATGTTTAACTTTTCAAGAATCGAAAAGTTGATCGAAACAAAAATTCCTCAAGTGGCCTTGCCAAAAGAATTGGGTGAAGGGCCGCAGTACAAAGTTCGTGGCAATGGAGGCGGAGGCAGCCGAAATTATAAAGGTGGACAAAATAAGAGTCGGAATAAAAGTTCGAATAATAGTAATCGAAACAAAAGGAATCCTAAGAAGTCGAATCATAATCGTAAAAAACCTAATTCAAGAGGTCCAAAAACGAATACTCAAAGACCAAAAGACAAGTCGTAAACTAACATGGACGGAAGAAATCGCTCAGATATACAATTAGGTGCAGAAGTCGCTATCGTACTCAAACAAGATCAGCGAACGGGCACCTTGACGGAAGGTTATGTAAAGAAAATTTTGACAAGCAGTAAGTTTCATCCACACGGCATCAAGGTGCGTTTAGATACAGGGGAAGTTGGGCGCGTCAAGGAGATATTTGTTGCTGGATAGTTTTTCATTCGGTGGTTTGCTCTTTTTTTTATAAAAAAACGAAAAATAAAAGGTTCTTTGACCTTTTTTGCCAGCCCATAAAAAATAGCTTAGACTTTACTGTTTTTTTATAAATCGTATGTATTAAGCAGTAAGTAAGTGGGCGGAAAAAAGAATAATTAGCTGTGGGGAATCTTTGAGTTGCCAAAGAACCAATTTAGTTTTTAAGACAACGACAAGCATTTTGTTGCCGTTTATCTTCAATAAATTGTTGAATTGTCTGTACATGCATTAATTGAAAAGGAAGCGCATATAAAGAATCGGATTCGGTGGATGACCAAAAACCTATATGGCTAGAGCTTGAAGGGAAGGCATTGAAGCCAAACGTATTGGTGCCGTTTGCATCTACCCATTCAAAGTAATTATGATAAGGCGGCCAACCTGTTTCTGATTTTAAGCCTTTTGCTACGGTCTCATGGACCCTCGAGATGTCGTGGGAGTCTATTGATTCTGTCACTAGTATTATTAAATAATCAACTAAAAGATCCCATTCTGCATTGGAAGGAACATGCCATCCTTTAGGACAGATCCCTTGAACATGACTAGGGACAGTGTTGCTTGACAGAGATTCTTGCATTAATTCTTCCCAAGAATACAACTGAATATTCTTTCTTGCTTTAGAATTAGGCGTAACATAACGTAGTTCTTCTGCCATCCACGCTTGGTCCCCAATTTCAATCACTTCATACACCTGATCATCTCTGAAATCTAGTAGACTAGTACCATCCAAACTTAGCCCATTATCCAAGTTGTAATATTTGCCATCCTTTTCTTTTCCACATCCTGCTAGGAGGAATAAAAATAAGCTCAAGAAAACTACTATTTTTGTGTTCATCGGTATTTATTTTAGGGTTCTAAGTATTTGATTTGTAAAAGGTACTATTTTTCTAATTCATAGTCTACTAACGAAC
>CACVAQ010000469.1:2763-14254 GCA_902727865.1 uncultured Aureispira sp.
TTAGTTCTTAAGGCAACGACAAGCATTTTGGTTCTGTTTATATTCAGCATGTTGATGAATTTCATTTACATGCAATAATTCAAAAGGAAGCGCATAAGAAGAATTGTGCTCGGTGGATGACCAATAGCTTATGTGGCTAGAGCTTGAAGGGAAGGCATTGAAGCCAAACGTATTGGTGCCGTTTGCGTCTACCCATTGAGCGTAATCATGATAAGGCGGCCAACCTGTTTCTGATTTTAAGCCTTCTGCTACCACGTAAGATATTTCCCAGGGGCGGTCAGAGTCTATTAATTCAGCCACTAGTCTATTTAAATAATCAACTAAAAGATCCCATTCTGCATCGGAAGGAATGTGCCATTTTTTAGGGCAGATCCCTTGAACATGACTAGGGACGGTGTTGCTGGACAGAGATTCTTGCATTAATTCTTCCCAAGAATACAACTGAATATTGTTTCTTGTCTGAGAATTAGGCGTAACATAACGTAGATCTTCTGCCATCCACTCTTGGTCCCCAATTTTAATCACTTTATACACCTGATCATCTCTGAAATCTAGCAAACTAGTACCATCCAAACTTAGCCCATTATCTAAGCTGTAAGATTTGCCATCCTTTTCTTTTCTACATCCTGCTAGGAGGAATAAAAATAAGCTCAAGAAAACTACTGTTTTTGCGTTCATCGGTATTTTATTTTAGGGGTCTAAGTATTTGATTTGTAAAAGGTACTATTTTTTTACTTATTTGAAATAACAAAAATTTAACTTTATCAGAAAAATGAAGCAGTTGCTCTACTTAAAAGGTATATCCTAATTCATAGCTGTTAAAAGTTAGCCTATGGTTTCAACTCCACACGAGTTGTCAAAGAACCACTTTTTTTAGATAATAAGCAGAAGAAATGTATGTGCTACATTAAAGCGCATTGCTTTTTTTATCAGAAAAAATATCTTTGATTTTTTCAAAAAAAAATTGCACAAAAAAAATAACGTATCTTATAGTGTATAAAAGAGTATATTGTTTTTGGAAAAGAAAAAACAGGTCACTATTAATTTAAAGAGTATAAATAAAAAACTATTTTTGTATTAAATCAACCGTGGAGTACTATTATAAAGAACGAAATTATTAAACTAAAATACTGAATATTAGCATGAAACTAATCATATTAATCGTTTTATTGGGCCTCTCTTTTGGGAGTATGGCTCAAGACAAGGAATTGACTTTGGAGGATGCCGTATTGGGACAATGGCGACAATTTTATCCGTCTTATGTAACGAATTTAGCTTGGAAAAAAGGAGAAGAAGCCGTTACCTTTCACTCAAAGGATGGTAAGGAACTTATGCTACAAAATGTAGGGGCTAAAACGGCTCAAAAACTATTTGATTTAGCGGCTTTGAGCAAAGGGCTTGGCGTAGAGGTCTCCCGCATGCCTTTCATTAAGTGGGAAGCTGCCAATGAGTTTAGTTTTACTTCTGCTGGAGAACGGTTTTGGATGAGAATAGAAGGCGAAAAACTTACTCAAAAATCGGTTCTTAAAATGCCGAAAGAAGCGAATTTAGATCATCACAAAGGAGCACAAAATATCGCTTATACCAAAGATAACAACCTCTATATTCAAGATAAAGAGGGGGCCGAAATAGCGGTCACGGCTTTTGAAGATGCGAATATTGTGAGTGGACAAGCGATTGCACGCTACGAATTTGGGATTGGGAAAGGGACGTTTTGGTCTCCAAATGGAATGCTCTTAGCGTTTTATCAAAAAGATGAAACCGATGTTGCAGATTATCCATTGTTGGACATTACGACAACTCCTGGTACCTTGAAAACAATTAAATATCCAATGGCGGGGCAAAAAAGCGAATATGCACGGGTTGGAATTTTTAATACCAAGACGAAGCAAACAATTTACTTAAATGTAAAAGGACCGAAAGACCAGTATTTGACCAATTTAGGTTGGGGGCCAGAGAATAAATTCGTTTATATCGCAGTCGTTAATAGAGAACAAAATCATGCTTGGTTAAATAAGTACGATGTTAAAACGGGGGATTTAGTTAAAACACTTTTTGAAGAAACGCACGAGAAGTACGTTGAACCAGAACATCCTGTTTGGTTTATTCCTGGTAATAACAATGAATTTTTGTGGTGGTCAGAAAGAGATGGCTTTATGCACTTGTATCGTTATAATACAGATGGAAAGTATCTAGGACAAGTGACCAAAGGAAAATGGGTTGCCTTGAAAATTCTAGGCTTGGATGAGACGAAAAAAATGGTTTTGGTGCAAGGAACGGATGAAAGCGGTTTGAATACAACGGTTTACAGTGCGTCTCTAGCAGGAGGAAAAACGCCTAAGCGTTTGGTCAAAGAGGATGGCATACACCAATTCTCTTTGAGTAGTGAGGGAAAACATTTGATTGATGATTATTCAGACCTTAAAACACCGCATGCTACCCGTATTGTTACACTAAAAGGAAAAACAAAAAACAATTTACATACGGCTAAGAATCCTTACGAGGGCTATAAAATTTCTATGCCAGAACTAGTGACGTTAAAAGCAAAAGATGGAACGCCTTTACAAGCTCGTTTAATCAAACCAGCAGATTTTGATCCGTCCAAAAAATATCCTGTCATCGTTTATGTTTATGGCGGTCCTCATGCACAAATGGTGACCAACAGTTGGTTGGCTGGGGCTAGATTGTGGATGTATCACGCAGCGAATAAAGGCTACTTAGTCTTTACCTTGGACAATAGAGGTTCTTCGAATAGAGGCTTTGAGTTTGAAAGTGTCATTCACAGACAGTTGAGCAAGAATGAAATGGAAGATCAACTCGTTGGGGTTGATTATCTGAAGTCTTTGGGCTATGCCGATACGGATAAAATGGCCGTACATGGTTGGTCTTATGGTGGATTTATGACGACTTCGTTGATGTTGAAACATCCCGATGTTTTTAAGGTTGGTGTTGCTGGTGGTCCCGTGACGGACTGGAATTATTATGAAATCATGTATGGCGAACGCTATATGGATATGCCGAAGGAAAATCCAGTAGGTTATGAAGAAACACAGTTAAAGAATCACGTAAAAAACCTAAAAGGAGATTTGTTGTTGATTCATGGAACGGTAGATGATGTTGTTGTGATGCAGCATAACTTAAGCTTGGTACAAGCCTTTGTTTCCAATGGAATTTTGATGGACTTTTTCCCTTATCCAATGCACCCGCATAATGTGCGAGGAACAGATCGAGTACATTTGATGAACAAGGTCTTGACGTATATTGAGGACAAGTTGAAGTAGGACACAATGGAAAGCATTGGAATACAATTAGATAAACGTACGTTGAGTTTGATTGCGCTGTTGTTGCTTGTTTTTTCTATAATAGGGGCTTGCTTTTTCTTATATCCAGAATTTTTTATATCAACTAAATATGGTGATACTGGGTTGATTAGAATGATCGGACTAGTAACAGTTGTTTTAAGTGTGCCAGGGCTTTTGATTTTATGCAAAAAAATAAGTAGCCCACAATTGGGTTTGCTTATCCATGCGGAAGGTATTGTTGATAATGGGACTGGATCTAGTATTGGTTTGGTTGAATGGAAAGACATTGTATCGGTCCGAATGATTGGCGAACCTACTTCTAAAATGCTCTTGATAATAGTTCGAGTGCCCGAAAAATACATCAATCAAGTGAATAGTAGACTTGCAAGGTTTTTTTTGAGGTTGAATCATAGAATTTATGGTTCGCCAATCGTTATTCCGACGCTTACGCTGAAAATAACAGCGGATGATTTGGAAACCGTGGTCATGGAAGCATGGAAGAAAAAAAAAAGAAGGTAATCCTTAATGTTTTTTAAAATGATTATAATATGGGATTAATAGCGTTAGAAGGAATGGAGTTTTATGCGTATCATGGGTTTTATCCAGAGGAACAGTTGATTGGAGGGGATTATATTATTGATGTTTATTTGGACACCGATTTTGATGATGCAGCGGATAATGATGCCCTAGAGGTAACGATTAATTACGAAACAATTTATCGAATTGTTAAGGTCGAAATGCAAAAGAATTCCAAGTTGTTGGAATCCATTGCTCGGCGGATTATTGATAAAATCATTGGCATTTGTAAAACGGTACAAGCGTTAAAAGTACGAGTGACGAAAAAAAATCCTCCGCTAGGTGCTAGTGTACAGCGAGCATATATTGAGGTGGAGGAAAGTTATGTCGTAAAATGCCATAAGTGTTCTCGTCCCTTTCTTTCGCATGAACGAGGGGATTGCTGGACAAAACATGGAAAAGTGTATCCAGAAACAAAAGCGACTTTAATACGTTCTTTTGGACCAAATATTTGTTACAATTGTTTGGTGCCACATTTTATTAAAAGTAGAGTAGATTAAGTTTGGCTTGCTTTTAGTCATAATAATAATAAGTCTATGTTCAGGGCAACTAATTTTGATTTCCCTACGCTTTAGCTACCTCAACAGAGGGAGGGACGAAGCAAAAGAGGAGTGTTAGACCTTTGTTTGTCTTGTACTCATAAAAAACACAAATTACTTCGGGAACCTTTTGGTTTTCAAAGAATAAGACTTTGTTTAGAATGGTGTCGTTTTTAAATCGAATAGATAGAACCACTTAATTTAATAACCTATAACAGTTAAAGAATAATGAAAAGAATTACTATTTGGATGTTTTGTTTTTTATCCATATTCTCCTTATCTAATTGTGATACGCTTCAAGATATTGCAAACACAACACTAGGGGGGAGCTCTTCTAGTGGAACAACAGGATTAAGTAATAGTCAGATTGTCTCTGGATTGAAGCAAGCCTTGATGCAAGGAACGACAAAAGGAGTCAATGTATTGTCTGTCAAAGATGGCTTTTTTAAGAACCCTTCTGTAAAAGTATTGTTTCCGCCAGAAGCTCAGAAAGTTGAAAAAACATTAAGAGATATAGGGGCAGGGCAATTGGTCGATGTTGCGATCGAAAAAATTAACCGTGCTGCTGAGGATGCTGCTGTTGGAGCAAAAGATATTTTTATCAATTCTATTACCCAAATGACGGTAACCGATGCGATGGGTATTTTGATGGGCGATGATAATGCTTGTACCAATTATCTAAGAAAGACAACTTCTAAAGATTTGTTTACTTCTTTTAATCCTGTGATCAAAAAGTCTTTGAATCAAGTAGGCGCTTCTGATGCTTGGGGAACAGTGATTTCAAACTACAATAAAGTTCCTTTTATTGAGAAAGTAAATCCAGATTTGGATGACTATGTAACCAACAAAGCAATGGATGGTGTTTTTCTAATGATTGAGAAAGAAGAAAAACTAATTCGTAAAGATCCTGTAAAAAGGGTGACAGATATTTTGAAAAAAGTATTTGGAATGCAAGATAAAAAATAACAAAAGCGCTAATTTAGGTGTCTTAAAACCTAAAAGGACTAAAAAAAGTCTTAAAGTAATCGCTTTGGTTACACAACTTGAAGTATCTTCTCGTTTGTAAGGTGAAAATACTCCTTGCAGGTAGAGATTGATGCTTCAAGTTTTTTTTTGGCAAACTTCTTTGTAAATTTGTCAAACACAATAGAACGTTTGTAATACGAAGCGGATTCTACTTAAAACTTATATCCCAATTCATAGCTGTTAAAAGTTAGCTTAGGGTTTCATCTCCACACGAGTTGTCAAAGAACTAACTTAATTAGAGTATTATCACGGACGAACATTTTGTAGAATAGATTTTGCGCCAAATTTCTAAACAATATTCAAATGTTCATCTTATTTCTTTACTGTTCCTAAGTATTATTATTAAAAGGTAGTGTATTGGCTTTTTATTTTAGGATAAGAATTTCAATAGGCTATTAAAAACAGAACAAAAATTTATGACCATTTTGAAAGCATTTTTTAAGCTATCTGTAAGTAGCCTTTTGGTTTTATGGGGGTATAGTAGCAATGCCCAAAGCTTAATTCAAGTACCTTTAGAGCATAATCTTGTCATTGTTAAATATCTAGAAGATCATCCAGTTCGTGCATCAAGAAATAATCAAGTTTGCCCTGATGACACCTTAGGATTGCCTTTCTTTGATGATTTTGCAGGACCAATAGGAAGTATTTATCCGAGCTGTTCTAATTGGCAAGACAACCACGTTTTTGTCAATCAAGACATGGCACACAATCCTCCTTCTGTAGGAGTGGCTACCTTTGATGGTTTATCGTCCGATGGTTCTCCATACAACATTAATGCAAGTACATCTATAGGATCAGCAGCAGATACGTTGACCTCACAGTATTTGGATTTAAGTGGGATGACGGCTAGTAATGCTATTTATTTGAGTTTCTTTTATCAAAAACAAGGTTTAGGAGACCGCCCAGAAGAGCAAGATTCTTTTATTTTAGAATTTAAAGATACTAGTAATGCTTGGGTCGCTGTTTGGGCACAATCAGGCGTTGATGATTCTGTTTCTTCTCAAACCATTTTGCCTTTTGAACAACAATACATTGCGATAGATAGCGCTTATTATTTGTACAATGGCTTTCAGTTCCGTTTTCGCAACTTAGCGAGTATTACAGGAAGTAATGATCACTGGCATTTGGATTATGTTATGCTAGATGACAATCGAACAAACAATGCAGATACCTTGCACCCAACTTATGGCAGTTATGCCGACGTTGCCTTTACGCATCGTCCTTCTACGCCTCTGAAAGATAATCTAACGGCAATGCCTTGGACACATTTTAATGATACGAGTTGTTGGGCAAGCGAATTAACGATTCAAAATTATAATAGAAATCATAGCCAAGTAGCGACTTTGGACAGGCGATGTGTTGTGGATGAAATTCTCCCTAATACAAGCTCTTTGTTGATCGAAGGAATTCCAGCTGTTGGAGCGTACACTCCAAGTCCTAATGTAGATGATAGTTTGACGCATACTATTGTAGGCACTTACAATGCCTTAATTCCTACCGAAAAGACAAGGCTAGAGACAACCTATACTATTTTGAATCCTGCTGGTTTTCAGAGCAATCCAATCTTTGAAGCCAATGACACGGTGCGTACTAGAACGGTTTTAGACAATTACTTTGCTTATGATGATGGAACGGCAGAAACACGGATCGTTGCACAAAGTTTAGGAACTAAAATAGCGGTAGAATTTAAAGCAGAGAAAGCGGATAAATTGAGAGGAATTTACTTTCATATGCCTTACTTTATAGATGATTCACAAAGCGATTTGATTAATATCAAAGTTTGGGTAGATAGTTTGTCTAATGATACAGAAGTCTTTTCTAGAGATCTACATAAGTTACGGTATAGATATGGTTTTAATGGGTTTTATTTTGTAGATTTGGTAGACTTTTTGGGCGATGCGGTTCCTGTTGATTTAGCAGCTGGTCAAACTTTTTATGTCGGTTGGCAACAATCTTTTGGGGAAGAAGTCCCTGTTGGTTTTGATAGAAGTACCGATAATAAAGAAAAAACGTGGGTTGGTGTTGGAACCAATTGGTCTCAATCAACGATAAGTGGTTCTGTGATGATTCGCCCATTGGTTTCTGTTGATTCTAATTTTAGTACGATTGCAATAGATGAAGTTGAATCTATTCAAACTGAATTGACAATCTATCCGAATCCAACGAAAGATGTCTTAAATCTTGAATTGAGTGCTTATGAAGCAGTCGATGCGTATCAACTTTATATTCATAATGCTGTTGGACAAGAAGTATACTCGTCTAACTTTGAAAAACAACTGAGTGTAGGAACTTGGAATACAGGTTTGTATATTTTGACTTTAAGAAATGAGCAAGGAACAATTATCGCTCAACAGAAAATTATAAAACACTAAAGTATGAAAATAGATATTTTAGCCATTGGGGTGCATCCTGATGATATTGAACTCTCTTGTTCTGGAACCTTGTTGCATCATATTGCAATGGGAAAAACGGTTGGTTTACTAGATTTAACTTGTGGCGAACTAGGAACAAGAGGCAGTGCTGAAATTCGTTTGAAGGAAGCTGCCGCAGCCTCTAAATTAATTGGTGCAAGGGTGCGAGGCAATTTAGAAATGGAAGATGGCTTTTTTGAGTACACGAAAGAAAATATGCTCAAAATTGTTGAAATCATTCGTTTGATGCGCCCTGAGATTATTTTAGCGAATGCGATTTCTGATCGCCATCCCGATCACGGTCGTGCAGCTAAGTTAACTGCCGATGCTTGTTTTTATGCAGGTTTGCGTCGAATTGAAACAGAATGGGAGGACGAAGCTCAAGAGCCTTGGAGACCTAAGGCGGTCTATCATTATATCCAAGATCATAATTTGAAACCTGACTTTGTCGTAGACATCACGCCTTATATGGACCAGAAAATGGAGGTGATACAAGCCTACAAATCACAGTTCTACGATCCAGAATCGGATGAGCCTAATACGCCTATTTCTGGAAAGGGCTTTTTAGAGTTTGTCAAAGGGAAAAATGCCATGTATGGCCGCCCTGCCGGTTTCCTTTACGGAGAAGGATTTACAGTAGCTCGAACAATGGGCGTAACAAATCTTTTTGATTTAAAATAATCAATAGAACCTACAATAGGTTCTTAGGAAAAAAACAAAAAAAATGACATCAAAAGCAGTCTATTTAGGTGAGTTAAGAGTGGAAGCAACCCATTTGAAATCTGGTGAAACTATGATGACCGATGCTCCAACGGATAACAATGGAAAAGGGGAGGCATTTTCTCCAACGGATACTGTCGCAACAGCCTTGGCTACTTGTATGTTGACGATGATGGGGATTCGTGCAGAGAAAAAGAATGTCAATCTACAAGGCGCAACGGCTGAAATAACTAAAACAATGGGATCTAACCCTAGATGTATTTCTAAAATTGAAGTGAACATTATAATGCCTAAAATTGGTGTCGATGAAAACTTTCAAGAGTTACTAGAAATGTCGGCGAAGGCTTGTCCTGTTGCAAAAAGCTTACATCCAAATATTGAGCAAGTCGTTACTTTTGTATGGTAAGAATGTCTTTTGGAAGAAGGAATATAGGTTGTTTTTTGGGGAGCTAAAACCCAGACAGCATTTCAATAGATCACAAACGTGCAATCAACGTACGAAGGGTATTATTAGGGTTTAATCCTAATAATACCCTTTCTAATAAAAGTAGGTCTATGTGGTAAATTAGTTGCCTTTTCGGACGAGTACTTAGTTCATCGTTAGAGCATTGACTTTTGATAAAGCACGTAAAAACTCCTGCTCTGTCATCGGTTGATAAACTAAGGCTGGTAACTCTTTTTGGATGTTTACTTCTTGAATTGCTACTTGCATTTGTTCGTTCGCATCTATATAAATAGAAACGATTTTTACAGGCTCTTCCAAGGGAACATTTCTCCAACTACACTGGTTACTATTTACATAGAGACCTACATCCGCAGCCATGACTGTGTTGTAATTTTTAAAGACCATCATTGTTTTAGCGACCCCAATAGAAAGAGGCAAATTAAGGGTCGTTGTTACTAATAATTCAGCTGGAACCATTCGAGGAAAAAAATCACAATTGATATAATTACCAAGATTTGCCATTTGGAATAAATAGCGAGATTCTTCCACCCAATTTTTTTGAATTTGTTCTCTCTGAATGGCTTCCTCTATGGTGATGTTTTGAGCATCTGCAATGGCTTTATATTTCTTATAGGCTCTATACTTACAATGAGCGATATAAGCTTCTTCTACCGTTTCGGTTTGGTAGATGCTTAGCATCAATTTTTCTTTATACTTATATTGTCTTATCATATTAACCGTAAGGGTGTCCTTGCTTGCAATGGCTTTGATGCACAACAAACTATCTCCTTCGTTTCCTTCGAAACCGACCGCATTGTATGCTCTGGAACCTGTAATGTCAATGCCATAAATCCCAGACCAATATTTAAAATAATCCCTTTCTTTTAAGGCCGTAGAAAATTGGAGCATTTTATTCAAATCTCTATTTTTAGTGACCACCAACAAGTTTTTGAGATAAATACTGTCTCTCTTTTGCTCCCAGTCTTTATGTTGTTCTAATGTTGCTACATAGGCTTTATAATCCTCTATCAGTTGTTGATCTTGCAGCATTCGTCTTTCTTGTCCACTGATTTTATGCTGTAGGCTTTTAAGCATTTTTTGTACCGAAACTAAGTAATTAATAGAATCCTTTTTAGACTTTTTTACTTTATGTTTTCCGAACAATCCCTTGACCGTTTTATAGTTTCGATAATTTTTGTAGGGCGTTTCGCTCAATGTTTTTACTCTAGCTTTTAATACATAATAACTAGAACTATCTACAGGTTTAGGTTCTTTTACAAAAGTAGGATTTAAAGGTTCTTCAGGTTCCATTAATAAGTTGTTTCGTGGACTACTTATATTCCAGTTTAAGTTAGGAGGCGCAACATATCGTGTCTTTCTAGCGAGGGGCTGTGGTTGTACCCAATTGATGCTACCATCTTCAGCAACTTCGGAAGCAAAGAGTTGCATTGAATCTTCTACTTGTTCTGTTGGCACTTCTACTCCTAGTGCCATCCCTTCTTTTAGTTGAATTGGGAGACCGTTCGCAAAGGCTTCTATTTTGATCATCCCACCTGTTTCAAGTGCATGGCCATTGGATACGGTGGCTAAGTTCTGTAAGATCATATCCGATTTTCGATAGACTTCCGTGACTTTGAGCAAGACCTTAGCACCTTCAGGTACCTCAAAGGCATTGGCAGGAATTTTAACCCTTGTGCCTTGTTTTGCCAAGATTGTTTGTTCGATGTTGGGATTGATTTGGTGGGTGGTACCTCTTTTATTAATCAATGCGAACAGTTTCTCATTGAGTTGTTTCGTTTTTTCTAAGACCAGTGCTTTGTCCAAAACCTGTGTTGTTAGTAGGACTTCCACTCGACGATTTTTTGCTCTACCTTCTACGGTTTTATTATCGGCAATGGGTTTGCTTGCGCCACTAGCTAAAATGATAATTCTCTTTGGCTCAATTTTATGATGCACTAGAATAGATTTGATTTCGTTCACACGTGCTAGAGAGAGCTTTTGGTTATAGGCTAGCGAGCCGATATTGTCGGTATGTCCTTCCAATATTATTTTATAGTCTTGCCACGTTTGCAAGTGAGTAACCAAGGTATCTATGACTGTTTGAGGTAGTTTAGATGCAGCGGTTTCGAAATTAAGCTTATAAGATAAATTACCTTGTGCTTGGCTTGTAGAGAGGAATCCAATGATTATGAATAGAACTAAATAAATACTTTTTGGAAAGGTGGGTGTCATGTTTTTTATGTTTAATTAATAATTTTCACCTGTGCAGGCTTACTTTTATCAAAAGTTGACTTGTATGCTCAAGGGGGCTGTTTTATAGTAGATGTTTATTTGCTCTTAAATGGTGTGTTGAGGCTAAAAGTAACCAGTTATTTTTCATCTTTTACAAAAAAAAAACACTTATAGCACTAATTTCCTTGTTCGATCCTCCTTTGTGTAGGCGATCAATTAAGAATGATCTTGGTGCATAAG
>CACVAQ010000470.1 GCA_902727865.1 uncultured Aureispira sp.
AAAAAAATACATAACTACTTGATTTTATTAATTTTTTGAGCATTTTTTTATCAATAGAAAATGAGCTAAGAAGGAATCCCTCTTAGCTCATTTTGATAATAATTTATATATTACTAGGATTATTTTACAACCGTCCCATTGACTGCCTCTAAAGTAGTATTTTTTACGTGACCAGAACACAATACTTCTGCCTCTACCCGACGATTTCTTTCGCCACCATTTTTATACTGAATCAAAGGCTGTGCGCCTCCATGGTGAATCGTAATAATTCGATTGGCATTAATTCCCTTTCCAACAATAGCCCGTTTCACTGTAAACACACGTTTTTGGGAAAGTTCTAAATTATTAAATGCATTGCCAAAAACATCTGTATGCCCATGCAATACAATTTTTGCTTTAGGGTGAAAAGTCAAATAATCAACAATCACCGTAATTGTTTTCATTGCTTTAATACGCCCTACAAACTCCGATTTATTATCATGGAAATAAATGTTAGAAAGAATAATTCGTTCATTACAAGTCATATCCTGTATCGAAGTCAAGGTTTTAGGCATATAATCAATCGGCTCCAATGATTTTGCTAAAGGATTCTCGATTACTTTTTCAACCTTGTCCTTTTTATCAAAAGAAGCTTGTTCTGCCAAAGTTGTTGCATTATTGATATCGGGGTAATTAACGACTTCTTGCTGACTATAAAAGCGTTTGATAACCGCTCCCATTTGACCATCAGTTCCAAGTACTTTACTATTTTTTGTTTTTAAAAGAATATCATTACAGTTGAATCGCTGTACGCCATCTTTTCCTAAATCTCCACCAACCAAATGCACTGTTCGGATAGAACTAGGCATCATTTCAAAGTGAACTTCACAAGTGATAACATCTCCTTTTTGAGCACTTACTTTTTCACTTGCGTTCCCATCTAATTCAACTACTTTAGCTTCATCATTTAAGCGAATATTTTTAACCGATGCCGATCTAGTAACGGTATAAGCGGAAGACGATTGAGGGCGTGTTGAGCTAGTCAACTTCCAAGCCTTTTCTTTATTTGCGCCATAAAAATTGACAACATCATTGTTTATATTGGCAACATAGCGAATATAAACAATCAGTTCTTTTTCCGTATAATCTATCTTCGAGATCAAAAAGTCATTTGACAAGGTTCGATACTTAGGCAGATAATCGGTATAATCAGCCTCCGATGTTTGTGGGGCAGCCTTTGCTTGAGACAGACTAATTAAGAAGAAGCCTATGAAGCAAAAAACTATTGCAAGTCTGTTATGATTTCTCATTATAATTACAAAGTTTTATAAACTAAATAAGGGGACGTAATGATATTATTTCGATACTTTTTAACAGCAGTAAGATACACTTTTTTTTTAAAATAGCACTAATAATTCAACAATTTAGTTGAAAAAAAATCCCAAACAACATACTTCTAAATCAGTCGTTCTGATTGTGTTATCAATTTGACTAACAGCACTTATGGATTCCTTTTCATAGAGGACAGTTGATCCATGTAGTAGGGTTTAAAGTCGTCGTAAGTTTTTAACATTTGCTTAAGTTCATTTTTTTGCCTACTTTTAGCCTTTCTTAGCTCAAAACACACTCTTCTACCCAAGTCTTGCTTATTCCTTTATTTTAGTCTTATTCAACTTTTTTTAAAAGATAAAAGGTTGATTTTTTGCAATCAAAAAAAAATATATGGCAACCGTACAGGCGAAAATGGCTACTTTCTTCTTAAGAAAGCTAAAGAGTCGTGCATTTAAACTAATGGAGAATCACACTGTATTCAGGGCAGAAAAAGAGAAAATCTTTAGCCGTGTCCCCTGTCCTAAATCTGTCAAAGTAAAATACTTTAGCATTGACGGCTTAGAATCAGCTCGATTTTTACCCAAAAAGTCAAAATATGCACATAAAATCGTACTGTATTTGCACGGAGGTGGTTATACCTGTGGTTCTATAAAAAGTCATGCAGGCTTAATTGGGAAAATTGCCTTAGAAACAGGCATTCCTCATTTAGCCATCAACTATCGTTTGGCGCCAGAACACACTTACCCTGCTGCTTTAGATGATGCACTAAAAGCCTATTTGTGGTTGTTAGAAAAAGAACACTTCAATCCTAATGACATTATCCTTATGGGAGATTCGGCCGGTGGAGGTTTGGTCTTAGCGACACTCTTAAAAATAAAAGCAATGGGCTTGTCCAACCCTTTGACCGCCGTAACAATTTCACCTTGGACAGACCTGACGGTCTCTGGAGATTCGGCCTTGTCTAATCCAGAGAAAGATCCGATCTTGGATGTTGCCAAAGCGAGAGAATGGGCGCAATGGTATGCAGGAGATACTTCTTTGAAAGACCCTTTTGTTTCGCCTCTTTTTGGTGATTTAGCCGATTTACCCCCCATCTTAATGCAAGTAGGAACAGATGAAATTTTATTGAGTGATGCTGTTCGTTTTGCGACCTTTGCTGCCATGAGCGACTCCGATGTGACCTTAATGATAGAAGAAGATATGTCACACGTTTGGCACTTCTTTTGGCAATACATCCCTGAAGCGAAGACTGCGATTCAGAATATTGCCGATTTTTTGGACAAACAGATTACTCAAAAAGAAGAAATCAACGATTGGCAAATGATGCGTACAGAAACCTCGAGTTCCTTGGGTCGAAAAACAGCTACTGTCGCCAAATTATCTTACGAAGCATTCAAATTGGGAAGAAATGTTTTGAGAAATAAAACGTCTGATTAAAATAAGGTTGGCTCTGTCAGTCAAGGTCTTGTTGAATAAAAAAAATCTATTAAGTTGAGAAATCAACTTAATA
>CACVAQ010000471.1 GCA_902727865.1 uncultured Aureispira sp.
ATGATTAATATTAATTTTCTGAGTACAGGACAACTAAAGTGTAACGCTCATGAGAAGAGTGGTCCTGTACTCAGAGTATATTTATTCACATCGTGAGAACCGTTGGTATTTAATCTTATTTTCGAGTTGAATCTGAAAACTTAATAGTACAAGAACTGATTTTATTTCCAGGTCCGAAAAGACCGGGCTCAATAGGATCATAATTGAGCCAAACAACGTCAATATCAGCATCTTTTTCGCCGTCTTTAAATGGACGGTCGATTTTTATGGTTGCTGTACTAGTTTTAACTGATGGATCTGTTGATTGAGGAGCAGAACCCATGTAAATCGCAATGAATTTTTCATCAGGTTTAAATATATTAGTAATGTCAAGAGGACGACATTCTACGGTCTCTTTGCCATTAAATTTAAATTGTATGAGATAACAATTGTTTGATTCGTCTAGGATTAATTCTTTAGAAGTAGGAGCAATGCCTTCTGTTGTTATGTCACAATTTCTAAAAACAGGATTTTCACAATTCATAATTTAATATTTAGTTTTGATGAATATTATTAATGGTTTTAAGTTTTATAGATTAATTAGACCTATAAAATATCATGTAGTGTAGATTAACAATATAATATTTTATTATAATAAATTGGGGCGTAATATAATTTTTTTTCTAAAAATAGAAAAAGGATAGAAGCCATTAAGCATTCAATGGCTTCTGTACCTCATGTCAAATTACTTCTCAGTAATACTCTTCAATATGGGTTCTTTTTCTAGAGGTTGTGAAATTTTAATGATTGGATGAAATTGAAGCTTGTCAGGACTAAGAATAGTTCCAATAGCTCTAAATTTGTACGTTGTACCCGCTACTACTTGAGTAGATACAACGAAAGGTTCTTCATATCCAATACCAGCAATTGGTTACATAACCTTGTTAAATAAGGCAGGATTGTCAGGTGTTAAATTACGATAAGGAGTCCATCCTCCTATTTCTGATTGCTTGTGCATCGTATATTCATTTTTATTCCTACTCTATAAAGACTTTTCGGATCCCGTCTGTGCTTGCTTATCACTTAAGCACAACACAAATATAGAGCAGCTTTGACCTGTTTTTATACCTCAAAAAGGGTATATTGTATCCTACCTATTTCTAGGTAGGGAAGCTGTTTTAAGAGCACTCCTACGAACTTATACATGGATGAGCGATCTATTTAGAATAGAATTTTTGAGCACCTTCTTATTGGCAACCTATTATTTCCGAGCCTTATTTTGTTCTTTTGCCTTGGTTTTGGATGGATGATTCCTAGAAGATTTTTAAAAAAAAATGACTACTTTATTGTTTTTATTTGTAATAAGTCTAAATAAGTATTAAATTGCAGTCATTATCCAAAAATGATAAAAAATAGGGCAATGAATCCACTAGAAATGAGCAATATACCTTCGAATGTAGTTCCTAGTTTTGACTGTAAAGATTGTAAGACAAAATGTTGTAAAAAGTACAAGAAAGGAAAAAAGCAATGCAAACGTTGCCCTAAATCGCCTAAATTGTAAGTCCAACTAATCTTGACTTAATCGCTGGTATAACGATTCGCTAATAGACCATTTACTTTGAAATTGAATGAGTTTGTCTCCCAAGCGAATTCTATTTTTTGCTTGAACTTCTCCTAAGAGATTGTTTGTGATAAACGACCCCGCCATTTCTAGTTCAAACTGTCGGATAAATGCCTGTTCCTTTTCAGTCAAAGGGCGCAGTTTTAAGTCCATACGCTTGTTTGCGAGTATCGCTTCATGTTGATAATAATCACAATTATTATAAGCCACATAATAGTTATCCCAGGTCCTTACAATACTAATTTGGCTTGCAGGTATTCGCATTTCTTCATGCGTTTTACCAAAATAAGAAGAATAAAAACTCAGTGTATCGCCGACGTTCATTTGAGCTAAAAGCGGTTTGTAATTTTTATTAAAAAAGAAACAAGAGATGTCAATAGCAGGCATCCCTTCATAGGTAAAAAAGTAATGTGTATTCGGACTTAGAGTACTGTCAAAGGGAGTGAAAATTAAGGTATAGGTGCTAGGCTTTAGTTCTAAAGATTGTTCTTGAACGTAATTTAATGCTCTGATTAAGGTGTCGTTAGACACATTCGAATAGGGATCGTTACGCAAATAGCGATACAAGCCAAAGCTTCCTTCTAGGCGCTGTGTCCCTGCATCGGTGCAGGCACATAAAGTATCTATACGTATGGTTAATTTAATTTGTCCATACAACTCATTCGTAAATACCGAAAAGATAAAGGAGAGGATGAAAATAAAGGTAAAAGATTTCATTGCGTTTGATGGCTTGATGGCTTCATGAAGTAATTACTCCGTTGAAAACCCGAATGAAGCGTAGCGCTCACAAACATAGTGAAGGAATCAAGGGAGCATGATAAAGTCGTGTAAGGAAGTTAAGCGGACAAAAGATGCCCCACCACATGAACGTAGTGAACTGCGTAAGCTTGGTACTCTGTACCAAAAGCATAGCCTAGCAGCGTAGCTAATTTTAAGGTTAATTATTTTGACCCATCCACTTACGTATAGAGATGCATTATTGCTTCGTTTAGGTGCTTTTCCTACAACAAAAAAAGGCCACATCTAAAGATGTAGCCTTTTTTTGAATCCCTAAAAGTTAAAATTTTACAACCTACCTTTAGGTTTTTTCTCTGTAAAAATAATGTCTACTCGACGGTCTTTCGATGCACCATTCGTACTTGTTTTTGTTCCATTACTTGGATCTTCTTCTCCCATCGGAATAAGCGTGACAGTATCACCGTCTAAACCATTGTTGAC
>CACVAQ010000472.1 GCA_902727865.1 uncultured Aureispira sp.
GTAGAAAGGGGCTTGTTCTACTGCTACTTAATAATTCAATCAATTCATAAAAAAAAGCACTTCTATTTTTAGAGGTGCTTTTTTGTGTTTATCTTTAAGGACTTAGTTTTAAAATCATTACTTCGTGTTCTCCACGAAGTATTTAAAATAGTATGGATTAGTTTTTGACCTTAGTTAAGTGGTCATTTAGATAGACAAATTTAATTCGCATTAAATTGCGTATCCTTTGTTCACTTATTTATCTTATTCGTGGAATAAAATTTAAAATAAAAAAAACGATTTATGAAAACATTAATGAATTCTTTTGCAGGTTTAGCACTTACCCTAATGAGTGCCCTTGCCCTTATTTCTTGTGATCCTTGTTCAAGTGTAGTTTGTAATAATGGAACTTGTAGTAATGGAGTCTGTGTTTGTGAGGATGGTTATGAAAGAAATAACTCTAGTTGCGTCGCTGTTAATAAATTATATGTGGGAACTGGTACGGTTACTGCAACTGTTGTATCACTAGATGTTGCGGGGAATTCTACCACTAGAACTAATGTAGGCTATACTTTGACGGCTTCTGATGTAGATCCGTATATGTTTACCTTGGAAAAATTTAGCTTTTTGATTAAGAATGATATCGCTTTTACGATTAGTTCGTCTAATTACGAGCTTATTGAAGCTGGAACAGCCTTGACAGAAGCAGGAAATAACTACACTTACAGAGGTACAAGAACGGGGAGTCAAGTTGTATTGACGATCACTGATAGCTCCAATGGAACAATCTATACTATATCTTTTGTTGCCTAAGTAGGTGCATTTTTTTTAAGAATCACGAATTCAGATCAACTGAGTTCGTGATTTTTTTTTGTTAAAATTTATCTAAGGAATTAGATGAACAATAAATACGATTCTTCTGTTAAAAAAATTGTTTTTGCACTAGAACGATAACTTTTTGCAATAGTTCTTAAGAAGAAATCTTCTATCTTTGGATAGAAGATATTGTACAAACAAATTGCTATAAACAAAATCACTTAAAGCTATGAAAACAAGATTACTAGGAGTTTTATTTATTGGAATTACATTTTTATTTGTATTACAAAGTTCATCGGGAGGTCGAGCAAGTGTTGGAGGTCAAGACAGAACTGGATCGCCAGGATCTTTAGGTACTTGTACTGCTTGCCATGCTAATAATGGTGCGTTCACGAGCCCGCAACTAGGAGTGGTCGTAAAAGATGCTATGGGAACAATCGTTACGAGTTATGTGCCAGGCGACACGTACACCTTAGAGTTTAATGTTACTAGTGGGGGAACGCCTAATGGCTATGGTATGCAAGCCGTTATTTTAGATGCATCTAATGTCAGTGCAGGAGATTTGTTGACGACGACGACGGCCAATACGCAATTAGTGACGATTGCTAATGGTAGAGAAATTTTAGAGCATCAAGGTAGAAGTTCAACAGGTGTGTTTATAGCAACATGGGAAGCACCAGTGGTAGGAACGGGCAATATTACTGTTTATGGTATTGGTATCGCTGTAAATGGCTCAGGGACTTCTAATGATAACGTTTCTTCAACCACTCAGGTTATTTTATCTGAAAGTCCAGCTAGTAGCATAGATTATTTGAATAGAGAAGCATCAAGTTGGGTTATTTCTCCAATGCCAAACAATGGCGCATTTAATATTACCAACAGAGGTGAAACAGGACCAATTACAGTTCAAGTATACGATTTGCAAGGTCATAGGGTTTATTCAGATAATTTAGATGTAGATCATAATGGGAATCTTTTCATTTACTGTAGGGATTTAGTACCAGGGATTTATGCTGTAGAAATACAAAGTGAAAAAACTCGCCAAACACAACAAATGATTGTACGATAAATAATAGATTGACGTTTAAATATCAAATTTTAAGTGCTTTGGATTCAGTTTTTGCAATCTAAAGCACTTTTTTTGTAAGGCAATCTAAGAAATGAACCACTATCTTTGAAAAAAGAATCGTTTATTTTTAAGAAAAAAAATCAAAATGAAAATAAGAATGATAAGTGTTTTGTTGGGAGCGATCGGTGTCTTGTTATGCCTTCAAAGTGCTTCTGGAGGACGTGCTGCCAACAATGAGATGGATCGAACAAATTCCCCAGGCTCTACAGGAACTTGTGGTATTTATTGTCACGGAAGTGCAGGATTATACCCTAATACACAATTAAATGTTGTCATCGAAGATGCGAATGGCAGTGTTGTAACTGCCTATGTGCCAGGGCAAGTTTATACTTTAGAATTTGAGGTGACTAGTGATGGAAGCCCTTTTGGCTATGGAATGCAGGCGGTGATTTTAGATAGTTTGAACATGAATACAGGCGATATGTTGGCGGTGTCGACCAGTGAGACACAATTAACGAGGATTTCAAATGGACGTGAATTTATAGAGCACCAAGGAATTAGCAACACGGGAATATTTAGAACGACTTGGATGGCTCCGCCTGTTGGAACAGGTGCGGTTACCATTTATGGAATGGGAATGGCAGTCAATGGTTCGGGAACGACACAAGGAGATGATTTTGCAGCGGCAATACCCGTGGTTTTATTAGAGAGTATAACCAATCATACACAAAATTTGCAGGTGGATCAGAGCCTTTATGACGTTTTCCCAAACCCGAATCAAGGTGCTTTTTATATTAAAGCGACCAAAATGGAGCAAGATTGCTTTATTCAAGTTTTTAATCTAGCAGGTCAAATTATTTATCAAGAAAGCGTGACATTAGCAAAAAACGAAGCGCATCAAATAAAATTAAACGAAAATATACCAGGTGTTTATTGGGTTAAAATAGAACAAGGAGCAAGCACACAAGGTTATCCAATACGTGTTTATTAGAGCTTTAGAAGAGACAGCGTAACGTTTTGTTAAAAAAAATCTTAAACTTAAGTTAAGAGTTCCAACTGGAACTCTTTTTTTATGCCTAATGCGCATTCCTGCACAGTTCTTGCCTATTTAAAAAGTACTATAAAAGCGATATATTTATATGTATAAGTAGACCAAGAAAAATAGATTGATCCAAGTATTATAAGATAGATCTGCTTTTTCAGAAGGTCATATTAGGCTGATTATTAATTTATTATTATAAATAATAAAGAAAATATTACTTTGTTTTACTTTTGACGCAACAGAACGTAATATTGAAACGTTTAAAAAAAACAACTCCCTTTATTACCAAACATCTTTAACCAACAACTTTTTTATCTAAATTAAAATTGAGCTAGCTTTTAGCCGTTTTGCGAGCACGACCTAAGTGAGTAATTGGAGTCTAAAACCTAGAAGGGGAAAGACCTAAAAGTAGAGGAAAAGACAGTTTACTAAATTTTAAAACCACCGTGTAGAATACACCAAACATTAACCGTATGAAACTTAGACTGATTTATATCATAGCATTCTCCATTTTTGCGACCTATGTGTTACAGAGCAAACGACTAGGATTAGCTTCCCAGAATAGTATGGATCGAACAGGAAGCCCCTTGTCGAATGGCTTAAATTGTAATTCCTGCCATACTGGTGGATTGAATGGCGTAAGCCTCAGCTTGAGAGTGAAAGATAGTGGAGGGAACATTGTCACCTCTTATCGACCAGGCGATACCTATACAGTAGAGTTTGATCTTGCTAGTACTTCTGGTTTTACAAGAGGTTTTCAGGGAGTTGCTTTGACGGGTAGCAATGCTCAGGCGGGAACCTTTTTTAGTCCTCAAACGAATACACAAATATCAACAATTGGTAACCGACAATATGTAGAGCACAGTTCACCAGCATTAAGCGCAGGTACTTTTGTGTTTATCGCTTCATGGACAGCACCTACAATTGGTACTGGAAACGTTACGATTTATTCAGATGGTGTGGTTGCAAATGGAAATAATGGAACTTCTGGAGATGATCCAGCAGGACCTGTTACATTGGTCTTAACAGAGGAAGCCTCAGCAAGCATTGATTATGTACAAGCGACTTATTGTCAAGGTTCGTCTGATCCAACGCCAACGATTACAGGAACCGCAGGTGGAACTTTTTCAGTGACCCCAGCAGGTTTAACGTTAAATTCAACTAGTGGAGAAATAGATTTGAGTGTCTCAACACCTGGGTCTTACACGATAACATACACTTCGGCAACAGGAACGACTACAGATGCGGTTACGATTATAGCAACAGATGATGCTTCTTTTTCTTACAATAAGTCTTCTTATTGTTTGAACGAATCAGACCCAACGCCAATCGTTACGGGTTTAGCAGGAGGAATTTTTGTAAGATCTCCAGCAGGTATTGTTATCAATAGCACAACAGGACAAATAGATGTTTCTGCTTCTGCGATAGGTACGTATTCAGTAGGGTATATAACCAATGGTCCTTGTCCAGTAGTAGAAACGGTTATGATTACAATTGGTACTGTTAGCGATCCTTCTTTTGCTTATGGAAATAGTACGTATTGTCAGAATGGAACGGATCCCATACCCGTTTCAGTTAGCTCAGGTGGAACGTATAGCAGTAGCACAGGTTTGTCTATCAATGCCAATAGTGGCTTGATTAATTTGAGTGCTTCCTCGCCAGGAACTTACAATGTAACCTATACGACAGGAGGTGCTTGTTCTAGTAGTTCGGTACAATCTGTTACGATTAACGCTGCAAGTAATACAAGTTTCGTCTATAACAGGTCTTCTTATTGCCAGAACGAGAGTGACCCGATCCCAACAGTAATTGGTTTGGGAGGTGGGGTGTTTAGTAGTATTGGAGGCTTGTCTATTAATAGCAATACAGGACAAATAGACCTGAGTGCATCGGCACCAGGAACGCACATAGTGACTTATACCACCTCTGGGGCTTGCCCAATAAGCGCATCTCAGTCGATTATTATTAACGAAGTAGATGATGCTAGTTTTAATTATGGGATTGCTTCTTATTGTCAAAGTGCGAACGACCCAAGTCCAATAATAACAGGTTTGGGAAGCGGTGTATTTAGTAGTACGGCAGGTTTGTCGATTAGTGCGAATACAGGACAAATAGATGTCAGTGCTTCCTCGGTCGGAACGTATGTTATAACCTATACAACATCAGGAACTTGCCCAAGTAGTGCGGTCGCATCAATCAGTATTGTTGCATCAGATAATGCAACATTCTTGTATGGAAATGCAAGTTATTGCCAAGATGGGAATGATCCTAGCCCAACGATAATGGGTTCTAATGCTGGATTATTTAGCAGCGCAGCAGGGTTGTCGATTAATTCTAATACTGGACAAATAGATGTTTCAGCTTCTACTGTAGGAACTTATTCGGTCACCTATACCACCAACGGACCTTGTCCAAATTCGAACACGGTAAGTGTGCTCATCACAGCAGCAGATAATGCTACATTTGCATACAATGCGAATAGTGTTTGTCAAAACGGAAGTGACTTAGTGGCTACGGTAACTGGATTGTCGGGCGGAACGTTTAGCAGTACAACAGGTTTGGCGCTAAATGCAAGTTCTGGTCTAATTGATGTTTCGGCTTCTACGGCAGGAACGTACCATGTGACGTACAGAACCAACGGACCTTGTCCAAACGTAAGCTTAGTGACGGTAACAATTATGGCAGCAGATGATGCTTTATTTACTTATGGTGGCACAACATTCTGTCAAAATGCTACCGATCCAATTCCTACCGCTAATTTATCAGGAGGAACGTATACCGCATTGCCTACTGGTTTGGCGCTTAATGCAGCAACAGGAGTTATAGACGTTTCGGGGTCTACAGTAGGAACGTATGCTATAACATATACGACGAATGGCGCTTGTTCAGATGCGAGTACTTTGTCTATCGCAATTACAGCAACAGGAGATGCCTCTTTTAATTATAATGCAATAGATTTATGTCAGAATGGTCTTAATCCAAGTCCGAATATTACAGGAAACCCAGGAGGAACGTTTACGAGTACAACAGGTTTGGTACTGAATGGAACTACTGGAGAAATTAATTTAGTAGCGTCTACGCTAGGAACTTATACCGTTACCTATACTACAACAGGAGCTTGTCCAAGTTCTAGTAGTACTGTAATTAATCTACTGGCAGGAGATGTTGCTGCCTTTGGGTATACAGATACTACGATTTGTTTAAATATAGGAGTGAATCCAATTTTGAGTGCAGGAGCTGCGAATACAGGGGTGTATACCGTGAATTCAAGTAACTTAGTTTTTGCAAATACGGCAACAGGGGAAATTGATTTAGGGGCGTCTGTCGCAGGTAATTATGTTATTACTTATACTAGTAATGGGAATTGTCCAGCAATTGAAACGGTTAATATAGACCTTTCTATTTGTGGCGCAGTTCAAAGCCTACGGGCAGAAGAGGTTTATACTTTATTTCCGAATCCAAATGACGGTCGTTTCTCTATTGAAAACAAAGGAAGCGCAGGAGATTTGATGATTAGAGTTAGAGACCTTTACGGAAAAGTAATTTACTTGCAGGAAGCCTATTTAGAAAACCAAGAGCAATATACAATTGAGGTGCCAGGTATTGTTGGAGGAATGTATCTAATAGAAATTCAAAAAGAAGGGACTGTTAAAGTGCTTCAAATGATTGTTTCTGAATAATACTATATGTTTTAAGTAAAACGTCGTTTATTATCAAAATAAAATGTCAATAAGCGGTTATTTTTTATAATGGAAAAAATAGAATAGAGCTTCCTAAATAAGGAAGCTCTTTTTTTGTAACTTCGTGGCTTATAATTTTAATTAGTCGCTTTTTAATAAACATAGAACTCTATCATGACCGAAAGTAGTCATCAGTGAATTTGGGATGCCCAAACGTAGAGTAGAGGATAAAAGGACTAACAAAAGAACCAAATTAGTAAAAGAATAATGATAGAATTAGGAAAATATAATTTATTAGAGGTGATGCGTAGTACACCTCATGGTTTGTTTTTAGAAGACAAAGAAGAAAACGACGTGTTGTTGCCTGGTAAATTTATCCCAGAAGGAACGGCAGTGGGAGATTACTTGGAAGTTTATATTTACAGAGACAACGAAGAGCGCTTGGTTGCAACGACTGAAGAACCTAAATTTACTTTGTATGAATTTGCTGGTTTGAAGGTGTCTGATGTGAATGCACATGGTGCATTTGTCGATTATGGCGTTGGCAAAGATTTATTTGTTCCATTTAGAGAGCAAAAAGTAGCCATGGAGGAAGGAAACTATTACTTAGTTTATATGTACCTAGATGGCGAAACGGATCGTTTGGCGGGTTCTACAAAGGTAGAACAGTTTCTAGATTTAGTTGATCTAGAGGAAGATCCATTGGCGGCAGGGGACGAAGTAACGATTATGGTTTGGTCTAAGTCTGAGTTGGGAACGAATGTGATTGTCAACAACCGTTACAAAGGCTTGATTTATGCGAATGAATTGTTTGAGGATTTGACCGTCGGTATGCCTAGAACGGCTTATATAAACCGTGTTCGAGAAGATGGGAAATTAGACATCCGTTTAGAAAAAGATGGTTATGCTAAAGTAGAAGACAATGCTCAGAAAATTTTAGACCTTCTAAAAGAGCGAAAAGGTTATTTGTTATTAACAGATAAAAGTAGCCCAGACTTGATTAAAAAGGAATTAGGAATGAGCAAAAAAACTTTCAAGAAATCAATTGGAGCCTTGTATAAACAAAAAATAATTTTATTAGAAGATAAAGGGATTCGCCTGGCTTAGGAACAGTAAAAAAATAAAATGAACATTTGAATAATCTTTTTGCCTCATCTTTAGTGAAATTTGAAACAAAAATCCAGCTTCAAATTTGTTCATCTTATTTATTGACCATTCCTTAGGTAAGCCTATTGGCTGGAACAAAGCGAACTGATTTTTTTAGCTAAGCGCTCTTCACATAGGTGAGGAGCGCTTAGTTTTTTTACCCCTATTGGCGCATAAGCCCATAAAGTCCAAAACGAAGAAGAGAGTACTCCGATTCCTTTCTATTGGTAAACTAAAATAGATTCTTGGATAATTTCAGCTCCTAGAATGCCTAATCCACCTTGTATATTCCCTTTAACGGGGATCGGTTGTGCAAAAATATCTGTTCCAGAACTATTGATTCTATATTTTTCTACATCTTGATAATAATTGTATAAGTCTTTGCTTACATGGTGTACATGGATTAATATTTTACCATTAAAAGCAGTTCCAGGAGTTGCCCATAGGTCAAAAATATCGACAGGAACACTTATTTTGGTGTGTATACTATCCAACTGTATTGGACCGCTTAATCGGCTATCGTTAATGAAAATGTAAAAAAACTTGCCATTAGCAGGTCCAATTTCTATATTGTCATTTTGATAATCAAGAGAATACAAGGCACTTTTTATGAATTCAGACGATCCAGAAGCTAGATTTGTCATCTTATAAGTCGCTTCAATAATAAAAAAATTATCTTCTTGCCGACTAGGATCTTTCCAGCTTAATTCTATCCCGAAGGTTTGATCTTCGCCTGTTATTTCACGTGCGGGAATGCTTTTTTTGGCTAGAATTGGATTCAATACCGTGGGGACACTCACTTTGGCAGAGATGAATTTGCTGTTCTTGTTGGAATATTCATGAACCTGTAATTCGTAGGTTTGGTTGGCTAAAGGGCGTAAGCCTTCAATCGATTCAAAAACTAAAAAACTGCTGTTAACACCAGAATAAACGCCCCTTATAAATTCCAAGGTATCAATAAGCGCCCCAGCATCATCTTTAATAACAAGGATAGACTCCTTGGCAAGATCCAACTTATCGTGTATGTCTTCTAGGGGAGCGGTGATAAGGGTTGAGTAACTGATAAAGACTCTAAAAACGCTGTCTGGATTAAGAATTGAATTGGCGTAAAGCTGTCCTGGTGGTGTTTGGGCTTTTAAATCAATTTCTTTTTGACAAGAAAAAGCTACAAGAAAGCCTAAAATTAAGGTGCCAAGTGATCCGATTTGTTTCATTATAGAAATGCTTTAAGTGACGGTCTAGAATAATTTAGATCAGGTACTTAAACTTATTTGTCAAGCAAGGCCCGTTCTTTGATTTGCTTTATAATTCCAGTGCTAATTAACTGGTATAAAGCTTGATGATCAGGGTATTTTTTTAAAAAATCAATGTGCTTCGCAATGGTGTCTAAATCTCCTCGAACCGCTGGACCTGTTTGAACATCTTGTGGATTCGATACATCTATTTTTCGAACCGTTTCATGAATTAAGGGTTTTAGAATGTCAAATGAAACATCTTGATCCTTGCAAATGTCATGTGCAATCCCATATAAATAATTGCTAAAATTATTAACAATAACGGCCGTCACATGCAAAATGGACCGTTGTTCATCATTGATAGCATACACATTGGGGCAAATGCTTTGTGCTAGTTGGAATAAGCTGTCTTGCGCAGCAGGAGTATTACCATAAATGCAGAAAGGAAGTTGCTCAAAATCTACCTTTTTTGTGGTAGAAAAAGTCTGTAAGGGATAAAAAATACCGTATCGACCAAAGTGGTTTTCAAAAACAGCACTAGAGACAGAACCAGACGTATGGGCAATTAATTTATTGTACTTTCCTAAGAAAGAAATTTCCTCCGTTACAATTTTCAGGCTGTCATCTTTGATAGCTAATAGGTAGACATCAGCTTCCAATGAAATGTCTTTCAAGTTACTTATACCACTAGCTTTGACTAAGTTCGCTAGGTGAGCAGCTTTAGTCGGAGTACGGCTAAAAACTTGACAAATACGATGCCCCGACTCGTGTAAGCGTTGCGCCAAATGAAAACCAACATTTCCAGAACCAATAACAGTAATTTTTAGTCCCATTCTAATTTCTATAAATCGTATTTTTTCTAAAAATAGATTTGATGATATAATAACAATACTCCGTATGAATTAATTGTTTGGGAGTATTTAATTGTTGAGTTTCCATGCCAAAGCGTTGCAATTGTCCTTTGATAACTTCGTGTTTTAAACCAGCTCCACCAAAGGTAAGCGGAAACTTTTCTTCTCCCAAAATTTCATCAAAAAAAGCTTTAGAAACGCCACTATCTGTAAATGGAAAGGCAAAGGTTTGATAAGGAAGTTGAAAATGCTGCTTCAAATAAGCTTGGCTCAACAATGTTTGCTCAATTTGGCTAGACAAGTCAAGACTGTTGTAGGTGGGGTGGTTTTGACTATGGCTACCAAACGTAAAACCGTCTCCAATCATTTGAAGAATTTGCTCTTGATTTAAATAAGGTTTTTGATCTTTCAAAAAGGCCTTAAAATCAACCTCGAAAGCGACAGCAATAGCATCTAACAAAGCTTCTTGATGCCAACGAACACTTAATAAGCCGCTCTTTAGATCTAAAAAAGGGAGTTGATATTGATGAAAGAAAGGAGCGAGTTGGGCGGTAGATACTTGTTTTTGAGTCAATTCTTCTATCAGATAACTGGCCTTATATCGAAACATAAGTGCTTTGTTGTCTACAAAATCTGAATTGAGAAAAAAGGTAGCAGGAATTCCCTTTTTCTTTAAAATAGGAGCAATGATGTGATAACATTCTGCTAAACCATCATCAAAACTCAGAAAAAAGGCATTGGAGGGTAGTTTTTTATTATGATAAACAGCATCTATCAACTCGGCTAAACCAACAGGGCGGAAGTGTTTTAATAGATAATCCAAATCTTTTTCAAAAAGAGCTGTCCCACGAACACGATACAGGTGTTTTAGGTGTGGCAATTCCGAATCGCTTATGCTGTGGTAAAAAATGGCTAGAAAATCTTGACCACTAATGCTTTTTAACCAAGTTAAAGGGATGTTACTAGAAAAAAAATGCAAACTTTTAATTAGCGCTTTTTTGAGCATTTTAACGCTCTTTTAGAGAAGCTGTGCCTGCACTTTTAGCACAGACTGCTTGACCGTTAAAAATAGCCCCTTCTTCAATTTGAAATACATTATACTTTATATTGCCTTCAACAATCGCAGTAGAAGATAAGCTCACTTTTTCTTTAGCTACAATATTGCCTTCTATTTTGCCTTCTGAATTAATATTTTGACAAAAAATATCGCCTTTGATATATGCCGTTTTGGACATAACGATACGACCAGCGCAGGTGACTTTGCCATAAATAGAACCTTCTAATCGAATATTAGATTCTGCTTTAAAATCACCGTTAATTGTAGTACCTGAAGCAAGGTTACAGACTTCTAGGGGAGTAGAAGTGCCATTACTTGATGATTTAGAATTACTTTTTGGAGTATTACCATTTTTTCCAAACATGGTACTGTTGTGTTAAGTAGGTTATGGAACGTTTTTTTGTATGTAGGAGCCTAAAGATAGAAAAAACATTGAATATTTTAGGAGTTTTGTTTTTTTGATTGTACTTTTAGTTAGTTGTACTTCATTTTATGATTGTATTGAATTGATTATCAGTAGTATATGTTTTAATTTCATAGGGTATTAAGGACTTGATACTCAATAAATTGAAACATCAATTTTATCCTTTTTTTAAGAATGTGCTGATAACCAAAGGAATCTAAGAAGTATTAACTTGCAATAGCGTGGCACAAAAACAATAAAAAAAAAGCGAAATCGTTATTAAAATAAGTAGTTAAAATAAACTAAACGCCATTTTTGATCTTAGCTACTTAAAGCACAAAACATAATGGGGATATTGTAAAAGTGCATGGCTTGCTGAATTGTTTCATTACCTTTTAGAATGACTAAGAGAACAGGAAACAGCGCAACCGATATCTTTGTTATAAGAATAAATTATCCATTCTTTGACAAGTCAATTTTTAAATTATGAAAACATTATTATTACTATTAGTCGCAACTACACTTTATGGACAGCCAGACTTTAAGTCTGTAATCAGTGCTATTAAGGCAGGAAATACGGCAGGGATAGGGGCTTATATGGATGCCAACGTAGAAGTCACGGTAGGAGACAAGGATGGTATTTATGCTAAATCAAAGGCTATTTCAGTCGTTAGCGACTTTTTTAAAGAGCATATACCGAGCAATTGTAGCTTAGTACACAGTGGAGCTGCTAGAGATGAGGCGTCTTATTATTGTATTGGGAATTTGTCGGCAAAAGGAGCGCAATATAGAGTTTATATTTTCTTTAAGAAAGTAGGAGGCACTTATTTGATTCAAGAAATGCGTTTTGAAAAAGAGTAGAGCATAAACATTGGAGCAAAGAAACATAAGTAAAATATAAAAGCGAAACCCATTTTCATGAGTTTCGCTTTTTTTGATTGTACTCAAATAAATTTGAAATACAATTAAAGACTAAGCTTCAGCGCTGTCGTCAGTTGGACTTGCATCTTCAGTTGTTTCAGCAGCAACTTCTGGAGTTGTTTCCTCTGCAACTTCTTCTACAGGCTCTTCTTTTTTGACAGGAGCATTACCGAAAATTTTCTTGCGACGAGCTTCAGCAACTTCTTTAGTAGCATCTTTACGTTTTTCAACTTTTGCTTCTTTTGCCTCTAGCCACTCATTCAACATTTTGTCAGCAGTCTCTTGGTCAAAAGCACCTTTTTCTACACCTCGTTGAAGATGTTTCTTGTAGTATACGCCTTTGAATTTAAGAATTGCACGAGCAGTGTCTGTTGGTTGCGCACCTTTCATCAACCAATCGTAAGCTGCGTCTATGTCCAAATTGATGGTAGCAGGAACAGTCAATGGGTTGTATGTTCCCATTTTCTGAATAAATTTACCATCACGAGGAGCACGAGCATCAGCGGCTACAATGTGATAAAAAGGTTTCTTTTTACGTCCTTTACGCTGTAAACGGATTTTTAAAGCCATTTTGTATTAACTTTTTTTTAGTCAAAAATACCCTGTGTCGCTTGGTTAACAAGTAGCAGGATTTATAATGTGGGCAAAATTAAATAATTTTACTTATAATTAAAAATATAGGACTAGTTTTTTTAGTAAAAAGAAATTCATCGCTGCCTCTTTTTTTGCTCAGACTTCCAATATAGTATATACGCCTAAGTTGGCTGCTCTTAGCAATGCCTTGCGTCGAGCCTGTCGAACAGCATCTATAGAGCCGTTTTTGTAGGGCTATAGGCGATCAGAGGTCTGTTTTTAATAAAGCGTTCTTGAGAAATCGTAGCTCTCTTGATTTTTTTAATAATTTTAGTGTGTAGGTTGTGTGTATGTTATAAGGGGCAGCGGGGGGGGGAGGTAGTTGTCCTCCATTAAAAATAAAAAAAATATAATTTGTCAAATATTTTTACGTTTTTTGTAAAACAATTTTTTTATAAATGAAACTTATAGAGCTAGAAAAACGTTTAGAATTTAAGGCAGAAATCTTAAAAGTAGAAGATGAAGATTATCCCCTAATTAATAAATCTGGTCAATTTGAATTTGATTGGGCTAAAGAAAAAGAACATCATGTTTTCAAAATTGTAAAAAAAGATGCTGATGAAATCTTGGGCTTATTATCAGTTATAATCTATCCTAAAGAGTGGAGAGTTCATATAAATCTTTTAGAAAATTCTAATGAAAACAAAGGAAAAGGCAAAAAGATTGACAAAATTGCAGGCTGCCTCTTAGCCTTTGCTGCTCGCTTAGCTTTTCAAAAAGGATACTTAGGATTTGTTTCGCTCGTTCCCAAAACCGAACTAATTGGCTTGTACGTCAAAAAATATGGTTTTAGCGTATTTGGAAACCAGCTTGCCATTGAAAAGCAGGCATCCATTGACTTAATCGAAAAATACTTATAAAATGAAATACGAAAAAATATATCAGGAACTAAAGAAAAAGTATACAGATGAAGAAATTGCAGAATCCATGCTCATTCCTGCTGATTTAACGAAAGAAGAAAAAGAGAATGCGCAGACAGAAATGATGGAATTTAGGATGAAACAGCTAAAAGAAACAACCCAAGAGGATAGAATTCTTTCAGATGTTATGCGCCTACGATTTTTCATAGAAGATTATTTAAAAGAAGAGCACTTCTCTTTTGAAAAAACCTTTGGTAAATATCTTGAAGAATATATTCGTATTATACGAAAAACTAGAAAGGAAATTGCAACAGATTTGTCAATACACTACACTAAATTAAGTCGTATTGTAAATGATAAAGAAGAACCTAATATTGAACTTTGCTATCGCCTTGAAAAGCACTCTGGCAATTTAATAAAAACCAAAACTTGGTGGAAGTTAATTGTAAAAAAACAAGCTTTCGTTATTTCAGAAGACAAAGCTACCCGTTTAACGGAACAAAATAAAGTAAAAAATCCCATTAGGGCATAAAAACGGAGGACAATAAA
>CACVAQ010000473.1 GCA_902727865.1 uncultured Aureispira sp.
AATTTTCTTATCCATTTTCTGAAACAGCACAGCGTCAAAACAGCTGCAAATTGAGCTCTTTTTTTAACACTTATAAAAACATATAATGGCTTTTTGTTTTGCAAATTGCACATTTTAGTATAGGTTTGCTGAACTTAAGATAAACTATACTCGTATTTTTAGTTTATCTTTTGGGTTAAAGTTCTAAATAACAAGAGTTTGTATATTGTATTAAACGGTACGAATTACAAGCAATCCTATCGGATATTTGTTTTAAGAATCACGACCTAAAGTCCGTTAACTTAACAAAAAAAACTACTTACAATTATGGATTATTTCGAAGAGTCACTTAACCTGCATCGTTATTTGAAAGGGAAAATTGGTATTCGTAACAAAATGGATGTTCGTACGCAAGAACACCTTTCTTTGGTTTACTCTCCTGGCGTTGCAGCTCCATGCTTAGAAATACAAAAAAAACCAGAAGCTGTTTGGGAATATACAATGAAAAGCAATTCTGTTGCCATCGTAACGGATGGTTCAGCCGTTCTTGGACTTGGGAACTTAGGAGCCGCTGCTTCTATTCCTGTCATGGAAGGAAAAGCCATGTTATTTCGTCGTTTTGGTCGCATTGATGCCTTTCCAATCTGTTTGGACACACAAAATGTGGATGAAATAGTAGAAACAGTTCGTCGCATTGCGCCTGTTTTTGGAGGAATCAACTTAGAAGATATTGCTGCCCCAAGAAGTTTTGAGGTAGAAGAACGCTTACAAGATTTGGGTATTCCTGTCTTTCATGACGATCAGCACGGAACGGCTATTGTTGTTTTAGGGGCTTTAATTAATGCTGCTAAATTGGTTGGAAAACGTCTAGAAGATTTGTCGGTTGTCATCAATGGTGCAGGAGCAGCAGGGATTGCAATTGCTAAATTATTGCGTTGTGTCGATCATGGAGAAGGCAATAGTACTTGTACGCCTGTTAAAGAAATGATTCTTTGTGACAGCAAGGGAATTGTACACAAAGACAGAGATAATTTAAATGATGCCAAGGTAAAAGCACTAGGTTTTACTAATTTAAACAACAAAAAAGGGTCTTTAAAAGATGCGCTTGTTGGAGCAGATGTATTTGTTGGGGTGAGTATGGGAGATCTCTTAGTTGCGGAGGATATAAAAACAATGGCTAAGGATTCTATCATTTTTGCTTTGGCGAATCCGACACCTGAAATCATGCCTGAAGAAGCCTACAAAGGTGGTGCTGCTATTGTTGGAACAGGAAGAAGCGATTTACCTAACCAAGTTAACAATGTGTTAGGGTTCCCTGGTATCTTTAGAGGTGCCTTGGATGCCCGTGCCACTCAAATCACTCCAAACATGAAGCTTGCAGCAGCTTACGCTATTGCAGACAGCATTTCCCATCCTACGAAGGATATGATTATTCCTCCTGCGCTGGATGAAGTTGTGGCCTACAAAGTTGCACAAGCTGTAAAAGAAGCGGCCTTGATAGACATGAAAAAATAGGAAGAATGAGTTGCTAAAAAGAGGGTTGATACTCGTCTTAAAAGGAGAAAATAAAACGACTTGTAGGCTTAAACAACAAATATAATCTAGAATAAGTAGATTATTAGGTCACATTTTTAGTTTTTTATCGTTATATTAATACTCAAAGCGCTCTAGCTTAAGAAAGTCGAATATTGTAGCTGTACATTTATATACAGATATACCATACTCAATTCTTCCTATTTTTAACCTATTCTCATAATTATAACAAATTCCAATCATGAAAAATGTATCACAGCTTTTAGTTCTTGTTTTTGTATTAACTATCTTAGCATCTTGTGGAAGTAGCCCTTACAAAAAGCGTAAAGCTTGTAAAGGAAACGGGAGCTGGTCTGGCAAGCGTAATTTAGGCGCTATTGATCAGAACAAAGCCCAACAACAAATGTATGTTTTAACGACAAAAGAAGAAGAAATCAAGCAAAACTAAGCTGTTTTGATACATGATATATAACGAATCCAACATCAAGCAATTGCTTTTTGTTGGATTTTTTATTGGCATTTTGGAGCGTAATTTAGGCTAGCTTTTCAAATCTTCGGACACGAACTATTAAGTAAGTAAGTAGATGATTTTTATAAAAGCTTTACTTCTAATTTTATTAGAATTCTAAAAAACTATTTAATTTTAAGATTGTTAATACTATTTGACTAGATATAGGAGCATTCTCTTATGAGTGTTGCGCTTTTGTGCGCTTGTCCTTAGTATCGTTCAGACAGAAATTGTTTAAAAATAAGCAGATCACATTACAATTATAAAAACAAACCAATGGCAAACATTACATTTAAAGGCAATCCAGTTCAAACGTCTGGCGAAATACCAACAATTGGTAGCAAAGCACCTGATTTCACTTTAGTTAAAGGCGATTTATCTAATGCTACTTTGGCGGATTTTAAGGGTTCAAAAGTTATTCTAAATATTTTCCCTAGTATCGACACTGGTATTTGTGCCTTATCGGTAAAGGCATTTAACAAAGAAGCGGCAGGTCTAGAGAACACAAAAGTATTGTGTATTTCAAAAGATTTACCATTTGCGCAAGGTCGTTTTTGTGGTGCAGAAGGGCTCGAAAATGTAATCAATTTATCGGACTATGCCAATCCAGCATTTTCTAAAGATTATGGCTTATTGATGACCGACGGTCCTTTGCATGATTTGTTTGCAAGGGTAGTCATCGTTTTGGACGAAGAAGGGACGGTTACTTACACCGAATTGGTTCCTGATATTGTTCAAGAGCCAAATTATGCTGCGGCATTGGCGGCTTTATAAAGTAGGGCAAACTATTAAGTGC
>CACVAQ010000474.1 GCA_902727865.1 uncultured Aureispira sp.
ATAGCTGTTAAAAGTGGTTCTTTGACAATTTTTGCCAAATATTTAAATAACAGATAGCTCTTAGCTGATTTTTAGATTTTAGATACTAGATTTTAGATCGCTGTGCTCTTAGATTAAATTGTTGATAATCAACATTTAGTCTAATATCTAAAATCTAAGAGCGAAGCGATCTAAGGTCTAAAAATTTTAATCCAAAAGCTCACTTTTTCTTATTAATGCAAAAATTGTCAAAGAGCCTTAAAAGTTAGCCTATGGTTTCAACTCCACACGATTTGTCAATGAACCTTAAAGATTAAAGAACCGTAAAAAAATGGATGCCAGATGCTTTTCATAAAGTGTCTGGCATCATTTTTTTTGTCTTGAAAAATGGAAAAATCAGTATTTTGAGCACTCCTAAAACCAATTTGTAATAAAGTCTAAGATATGCTGCTTTTTTTGTATTTTTGTGTTAGCTAAAATTAACCTTAATGGATTCGTTCATTACAAATAAAATAAAATAAATATGTATAAGTCTGTATTATTTACTCTTGCAATGACTGCTGCCTCGTTTGGCGTAATGGCGCAAGAGACAGAATTTGAAACAAACAAAGAAGGTAGCCAATACCAATTTACGGTACTCAAAGACATGGAGGCTACAGAAGTGCAATCTCAAGGGAGAACAGGAACTTGTTGGACCTTCTCGGCTTTATCTTTTTTAGAGTCAGAATTGTTGCGTACGGGTAAAGGAAAACATGAGTTATCAGAAATGTGGATTGCTCGAAATGCGTACCACGACAAAGCCGTCAACTATGTGCGGATGCATGGTAGCTTTAACTTTAGTGCAGGAGGAGCCTTTCACGATATTCCTTATGTCATTAAGAAATATGGTATTGTTCCTTTGTCTGCTTATGAAGGACTAAACTATGGTAGTACAACGCATAACCATGCAGAAATGGATGCGCTGCTAAAAGCGATGGTAGATGTTGTGGTCAAAAGTCCACAAAATAAGGTCTTAACACCTGTCTGGATGGATGCTGTAGATGGTGTTTTAGATGCTTATTTGGGTGAAAAACCAGAAGAGTTTGAAGTAGATGGTAAAAAATACAATGGTAAAACCTATGCAAAAGAATTGGGCTTGAATATGGACGATTATATCGTTTTAGGTTCTTTTACACACCACCCGTTCTATGAGCAGTTTGTCTTGGCTGTTCCAGATAACTGGGCTTTTGGGCATGTTTATAACTTGCCTTTGGAGGAGTTGATGGAAGTTGCAGAACATTCTTTGATGAAAGGCTTTACTTGGGCTTGGGCAGCAGATGTTTCTGAAAAAGGGTTCTCGTTTAGAGATGCTTTGGCAATTGTTCCTGAAGACGAATCTACGATTCGCAAAAGAGGAAGAGACAATAGACACTTTAGCAATGCTGGTGCTGAAAAAATCAGTGATGCGTTCATGCAGCCTGTTCCTGAAAAGAAAATTACACAAGAAATGCGTCAAATTGCTTATGATAATTATCAAACAACGGACGATCATGGAATGCACGCTACTGGAATTGTAAAAGATCAAAAAGGGACAAAGTATTTTGTCATCAAAAATTCTTGGGGGACAGGAAATCACTGTGATGGTTATTTCTATGCTTCGGAAGCGTACTTCCGTTACAAAACGATGAACATGATGGTACACAAAGATGCTTTACCTAAAAAAATTGCTAAGAAATTAGGCATCAAATAAGCTCTAAATATAAGATAAATTAGATCGACCGCACTTCTTTTATGGAGTGCGGTTTTTTTGATTCAAACAATCAGAGAACCTAAAAAATAGGAGAATGCTTTTCTTTCAGTACTTTTTCAGAATGCTAAGCTATCTAGTGTATGGCTTCTTTTGTATTTTGATGCTAGAGATTACACTACAATACATTCCGATTGATCTTGACGTCGCTTTTTTAAGAATCAAACAAGATGAAATTCAATTATTTCATTATAAAATTGCGTTCTATGTGCACGTTTTTACGGCCATATTTTCTCTTTTAGCAGGATTTACTCAGTTTTCTGTTTATTTTAGAACAAAATACCCTATTGTACACCGTTATGTAGGAGGACTTTACATTGTTTCGATTCTTCTTTTTGCAGCTCCTTCGGGCTTAATCATGGCTTATTATGCCAATGGTGGATTTTGGTCACAACTAGCGTTTTCTTTGTTGTCGATAGGATGGTTTTGGACAACCTATACGGCCTATACGGCACTCAAGGAGAAAGATTATAAACAGCATCAACGGTATATGATGCGAAGTTTTGCTTTGACAATGTCTGCTATAACCTTGCGGATGTGGAAGTATTTGATTGTCTTTTTTTGGCATCCTAGACCAATGGACGTTTACCGAATTGTTGCTTGGCTTGGTTGGGTGTTTAATCTTTTAATTATTGAATTAATCATTTATAAATATCTAAAAAAATGAAACATCTTACCTACGTCTTTGCGCTCTTAATGCTTGTTGCTTGTGTCGATGAAACTCCGAATGTAGAAGAAACAACCGTATCGGAGGTATCTGTGGAAGCTAGTCTCGAAAAGGCAAAACAGAGCAATGAAATCCTGACCTCCCAAAAGCATCAAGATTTTCTAGGGGCTTATGTTGGCATGTTTAACGGAGTCGAAGTGAAAGATGGCGGTTCTGTGCGGAATAAAATAAATATTTCTATTGCATTACTCCGTTGGAAAATCGTATTAGTTTGATTATCAGCAAGATGAGTTTTTAGTTGTCAAAGTATTAAAAAGCTGATAATCAAGCTAATGCAAGATGCTTTTTTATGTTTTTTATAAAAAAACTAAAAAATCAACGGAG
>CACVAQ010000475.1 GCA_902727865.1 uncultured Aureispira sp.
TTCGCTTAGTTCGGGTTCTATAAAAAACATAAAAAAGCATCTTGCATTAGTTTGATTATCAGCTTTTTAATACTTTGATAACTAGAAGTTCATCTTGCTGATAATCAAAGCGAAGCACTCATGCAATAAACTAATACGACTTTTCAACGGAGTAATGTCTAAATAACTTCATTCAAAATAAAAATGAAGGACTCCTTTTTCAAAATAAGCGGACTACTTCTTATCATAATTGCAACCTTGAGGAGGTTTTAAAACAGGCAAGATAAAAAATGTTCGTTACTAGCGAATCACTCCAACAGGAATTTGATATTTCTTAATGCCATTCGCCTGTACAAATTTGATATTGGGCTTAGAGAACACTGCGTCTTTGCTGGCATCAACCCATTTAGCAGCAGCACTTTCAGTCGTATTATGAACCACAACATCGGGCGATGAAGCGACAGAGAAAGGCAACCAAGTTTCTAAACTAGTTTCATTATTCACTTCTAGGCCTTTTATCGCCCAAAAAGGAACATATTCGCCTTCTTGATAATTTCCTAAATCATAATTTCTAAACAACAAAGAGCTTCCTGCTTGAATATAAAATGCTCTAAAGCTTTGTGCGGCATCTCCATGATAAATAAGTTCAATTAGTTTGCGGTCTGCCGTTCCATATTGCTTGGCTAAAAAAGGAGGTATTGCTTCTGAATTAAGGTTAAATTGACCGTTTTCAGGCATTGTTTTCTCGCCAGAAACAGGCATCAGATACCACATTGCCTGTTGGTGGTTGTTTTTAATCATCAACTTCACCTTTTGCCCTTGTACGGGCAACTCAGCAGAGGCCGATTCAATGACATTACTATACGTAATCACAGAAAGTGCTGTGACAGCATCTTCCACTGGAATAGAAGCATTGCTATTGGAGCCGCTTGAGGGATTTTTTTTTGTGATCGTAGTAGTCTTATCGTCTATCGGCTCAACATCTGAAGCTTGAGGTTCCTCTTCTTCAAGTACTTCAACGACCTCTTCTTCTTTTTCGTCTAGTAATGTTCTGTTTTTGGGTGCTTTTGTGGTATTCTTTTCTTGTGAAAAAGGATCAGATTGAGTAGCACAAGCACATAATTGCACGACGATTATCAAACAAAAATAAGGAATAAAGGCTTTCATAGTGGGGAACATTAGCAATTAAAAAATAGGCACTGGAAGGTATCTAGAAAATCCCCAGCCCCCATGATCCGCCGCCTCTTTGATACTCCAAGCTGTATTAATCAGTCCAGCCTCTTCGGCTTCGTTGCGCCCCACAAATGGCGGCAAAACTAACATAAAATCGGCTGCCATTGTTAAGTTCATTTTCTCAATCAGTTGCAAGGCTTTCTTGACGGCATCTGAAATATCTTTGCAATTGGCAATGGTGAAATCTCCTTTAGACAAAAGGCCTTCATTGGCGGTCTGTACTCCCAGACGAACTTGGAAAGCGGTTTCAACCCCTGGAGGCATTAAAAATAAAATAGATTGTGCAGTTATTTCTAAGGAGCTATTTTCCATCTTATAAGGTTTAGTTCTTTTATAAATTTAAAACTACTTTTGAGGCCTTCTCAGCCCCTTTTTCTATCGGCTATTAAACAGCTATTAAACATTAGTACTAATTCGAATCAAGGACTAAAACGTGCATAGAGTGTCGATTTAAGATCCAATCACTCCATTGCATCCACCTGTTTTTTAATTTTTAATGTTGAATGTTCCTTATGCAAAAGAAAACATTCAACATTAAGCAGGCAGCATTCCTGTAAAGCATTGATTGCTGTTTTTGATTACTCCTTATAACCAAAGCTTTTTAACATTTTATCATCGTTTCGCCAATTGTCTTTCACTTTGACAAACAGCTCTAAGTAAACCTTTTTGTTCAAGAATTTTTCGATCGCATAACGAGCATTTACGCCCACATTCTTGATTGCAGCTCCTTTTTTACCGATGATAATATTTTTTTGGCTGGCACGAGCGACGTAAATAATCGCATGAATACGCACCAAATTCTTTTTAGGATCAGGATCTTCCTCAAAAGCATCGACCACTACTTCACAAGCATAGGGAATTTCTTGATAATAATTCATCAAAATTTTCTCTCGAATAATCTCAGAAACAAAGAAACGTTCTGGACGATCTGTAAATTGATCTTTAGGATAATAAACAGGGCCAATCGGAAGGTTGTCTAAAATACATTCGATTACGGCATCGGTTCCTTTGTTGTGCAAGGCAGAAATTGGAATAATCTCTTGAAAGTTTGCCTTGTCTTTCCATTCTATGATCTTTTTAAATAGAACCGTTTCTGCGACTAAGTCTTTTTTGTTTAAGATTAAAAACAAAGGCACGTTTACGCCTTCCAATTTCTTGAACAAAGGATTGTCTTCGTCATACGTTTCCGTGACATCTACTACCAAAATCATGATGTCCCCATCTTTGAACGAGCCTGAAACAAACTTGTTCATACTCTCTTGCATTTCGTAAGAAGGGTCTTTGATAAAACCAGGCGTATCCGAAAAAACAATTTGATAATCATCATCACTAACGATTCCAATAATACGATGTCTAGTCGTTTGTGGTTTGTTGGTAATAATAGACATTCGCTCTCCAACTAGCGCATTCATTAAAGTAGATTTCCCAACATTTGGGCGACCTATAATATTTACAAAACCTGAACGATGTGGTTTTCCCATTTTCTATTTTTTAAATTCTTTTCAACAACTTTAAACATTATTACGAATAGAATTGTATAAGGAACGGTCAAAAAATAAGATGAACAAAATTTGAAACGAGGTTTTTGTTTCAAATTTTG
>CACVAQ010000476.1:0-10046 GCA_902727865.1 uncultured Aureispira sp.
TAAGTTGCATTATATCTACGAAGTATACAATAGAAAGAATAAAAACTTCGAAGTTTATAGCAGAGAAATTAATCAAAACAAAGGTACATTTGCTAGTCCAAAAAAAATCTTTACGAGTAAAGGTAAAGTTCAAAGAACCTATATGAATATGGCTGGAGTAATTGCCGTGAGCTCTCTATACGCCCTTACAGCACAGCCTAGATTTGATATTATTACTTCTTTTAATAAAGAGAAAATTTTAATTCGTTATAGAAATGTTCCAGAGAAAAAAAGAGATGCTGTAAACTTTGACATTTTAGGTTTTCAAGTCTTTGATCAAGACATGAAAAAAGAATGGGGAAAAGAAGTTAAAATGCCTTACACAGAGAAGGATATGAACAACTTAACCTTTGGTGTTTTAGGGAATGGTAACGCTTTTATGATTGCACAAAAAAATCAAGACAAAAAGTTAGAACTCTTTACCATCACAGATGCTGGTTTGAAAATCACTCCATTAGATATTTCTGGAGATTACTATTTCATGAAAATTAACCTGAATGAAGATACAGATGGAAATCTAATCTGTGCGGGTTTATATTCAGAGGATGGTGTTGATATAAAAGTTTCTGTTGGTGGTTTTGGTAGCGGTGGTATCAGCTACAATACCAATGGTTTTGTCTATTTCAAAATGGAGCCAACTGGTAAAGTTTTGGCATTCAAAGACTATGAATTTCCCTTAGAACTAATTCAACAATATGTAAGTGATCGAATTAAGAAGAGAGCTGCAAAAAGAGAAGGTAAAGGCAAAGCAGGTATTGAAGATTTGAAATTAGTCGAAATGATTAATCAAAAGGATGGTAGTACTGTTTTTGTCTGTGAAAGACAATATGCTAGATCTGAGATGTGGGGAACAGATACTAAAACTGTTTATCATTATTATAATATTGTTGTTATGAAGGTAAGTGCTGATGGGGAACTTGTTTGGGTGAAAAAAATTCCAAAAAATCAAGCAGGCGTTAATGGTACGGGACAAATGAGCATCAAATATATAGAAGGCGACGGCTATCATTATGTCTTGTATGTTGATAATCCTAAGAACTTAAACATCGGTATTGACGATGCTCCTGCGACACACAAAGATGGTTTGGGGGGCTTTTTAACAGCCTGCAAAATTGATGACGAAACAGGAAAATATGAAAAGCATACGGTTTTGGATATGAGAAATATAGAGGAAAAAGTAGCACATCAATTTAGTGTGACTCGAATCTATGAAGCGAGTGTCGAAGATCAAATTTTCATGATGGAAGCGTACCTAAAGAATAAGAAAGATGCGATGATTAAAATCGAATTGAAGTAAACATAGGTTTAAATAGAAAAAGAGATGATTGCTTCTGGCAATCATCTCTTTTTCTATTTAATACAATTTAAGCCGCTCGGTGTTCGTTTGGAGCGCTGGAGAACCTTGCCCTTAGAGATAGCAAAGGACAAATTTAGTATACCATTTTTCAAGCTTAGTAAGTTGCTTTCCCTCCATTTTGACCGCCTTGTTCTCCTCTAACGCCTACATTTTTAGAATAAACAGAGGCCATAATAAATGAAATAATTGTCAACACGGCAAAGAAAACAGTCAATGCTATCAGAACATCAAAGACTAATCCTGTTGAAATAAAAAAAAAGATCGTTATTGCTAAAAAAATAAGTGACAGGATGGCACAGCCCACTCCAGCAATCATTAGCAAAGTAACTCTGCCTTTTGATCTTACTTTATTTGGCTTCCGCTTTTGCTTAAACAACTTTCGTTTAACTCTTTTTTGTTTCTTTTTAATGGTTTTCTCTACAGGCGGAGAAAGCTCTGAACTAGTCACATAACTGACCCCAGCAAAGGAAGGATTCAAACTGCCAATTAGAAGGCTAAGGGTCAAAATTAAATATTTCATGTTTTATCTATGTTTTAGGGTAAAAAATACCCTGCAAAGCTGCAAAAATATTATGACAATTAACCCATTTCAGAGCTAAATACTAACTTCCAACATGAAAAAACTAAGCCTTTATTTCCTAATCCTATTTCCAATCCTATTATCTGCTCAAAAGTCTTTCGACTACAAAGTCAGCACTCCATACAAAGTAATTGATGCTTATCATAAATATTACTTTTCTGATGTCGAGAAAGAAAAAATGATTAGTGTCAAAATTGACAGAAAATTTGTCTATATACAAACCTTTGATGCTAATACCTTAAAGGAAATCAAACTAGAGAAGTTTAATGATTTTCCAAAGAAATACAGCTTATCGGAAATTAAGAAAATCCAAGATAAAATCTACTTCTTTTATACTACTTGGGATAAAAGAGCTAAAATTCAACAACTGTTTGCACGAGAAATAAACTTTGATAAATGCAGCTTCGTAGGGCCTGCAAAAAAGATATTTGAATTAAATGAGCGAGTTTATTTTTCTTATTTATATGCGCATAGCCAAGATAAAATTTTAATTCAATGTCGTAAGAAACCAGAAAAGGTTCGAGATGCCATCAATTATGATAAAATTGGCTTGTATATTTTTGACGAGAACTTGAATCAATTGGTTGGTAATGAGGTTGAAATGCCTTATACAGAAAAACAAATGGACAACATTGATTATCATGTCGATAGAGAAGGAAATCCTTATCTTTTAGCAAAAGTTCGAGCAGATGGTAGCAACAAAGATTTTTTAGGAAAAGGAAAGAATAAAACGGTTAATTATCATCTAGAATTAATCAAAATTAATGTTAAAAATAAAAACATTAAGATTACTAAAATTAAGTTGGATGAATATCAAATTGCTAGTATTTGGCTTTACGAAGGAAGAGATAAATCTATTCTATGCGCTGGTTTTTACAACAAAGAAGATAAGTCTAGTAAAAACGCAGATGGTGTTTTTCTATTTAAAGTGAACGAGGACGGCTTGATTACCGATAAGAAATTCTATGAAATTCCAGTAGAAATTCTGAACCAATATGAGAAAAAAATAACGCAGAAAAAAAACAATAAAAAGGATAAAAAAGATAACGCAGAGTTTAGTTCTTTGGTCATCCGTAAGCTGATCGTACAGTCTGACAATAGCATCTTACTAGTTGGCGAACAATACTTTGTGGTTCAGCATACCTATACCGATTCGAACGGGAATACACAAACAAGGTCTTCTTACCATTATTATGATCTACTAGTTACTAAAATTGATGCAGAAGGTGCATTAGCTTGGATGCGCAAATTGCCCAAACGTCAAGTTGGATCTATAGGAAAAGGTGGAATGGGCGTCAAGCATATGTCTATTGATGGAAATCATTATTTTGTCTATCTAGACAATGTTAAAAACATGGAACTAACCTTAAATCAAAGGCCTACTGTACACAGTGATGGCAGAGGTGGTTTTTTAACTGCTTATCGTCTTAATAATGAAACTGGAAATGTGGAAAAGGTTTCTATTTTTAATACCTTGGATATAAAAGAAAAATACAAATTATACGATTTTCAAACCAAACGAATGCTTCCTGTCTCTAAAAATGAATTCATAGTTGAGTTTTATAAGAAACAAAAAGAGGATGTCTTGGTCAAAATTAAAATAAATTAGTCTTGAACAAGCGCTTCTTTAAGGCCGCTTCTAAGAAACTAATCTGCATTGCAACACCCTAAAAAAGCTTTTTGCAAGTAGATGGACAAAAATAATAGTATAAAAATAGGGCATCTTTTGTCCATCTACTTACCTTACAGAAGTATTAACAACAAACGAATAACACATAGATGAGAGTTGAGAAAGTAGATGTTTTAGTTATTGGAGCAGGTCCTGCGGGAAGTGTTGCGGCTGCAATTTTAAATAAAAATGGGCATCAAGTAAAAGTCGTTGAAAAACAAAAATTCCCTCGATTTGTGATCGGGGAAAGCCTGTTGCCCCGTTGTCTGCACAATCTGGAAAAAGCGGGCTTGTTAGAAGCCGTCCAAGCTCAAAATTTTCAGCGAAAGAATGGGGCTTCTTTTACCCGTAATGCCGAAGAGTTTTGTGCCTTTGATTTCTCAGAACACTTTACTCCTGGATGGGGCTACGCTTACCAAATGCCTAGAGCTCAATTTGACAAAACCCTAGCCGATGAAATCGTCCGCCAAGGGGTTGATCTTTGCTATGAGGAAAGTGTCGAAGCGGTCCAGTTCAGTCCCGAAAAAGCATTGATTGATATTCAGCCCAAAAAAGGGGACCGATATCAGATAGAGGCTCAATTTGTGGTAGATGCGAGTGGCTATGGACGTGTTTTGCCTCGTTTGCTAGATTTGGGTTGCGATTCTGCTTTTCCAGCACGCACCGCATTTTTTGCACACATCAAAGATACAACTCGAACAAAAGCTTCGGAATTTCTAACAGAAGTTGCGGAATTAAAAGCCGCTTGGACTTGGATGATTCCTCTTGAAAAGGGCATAACATCTATTGGCTTTGTTGGAGATCCTGATTTCTTGGAACAATATGGCACGGACTACGATGAAACCATGTTCCGTAAATTACTAAGCACACATCCTTTATTAGTCGAACGGTATACGGCACAAGAGATCGAATTTGTATTTCCTCCTAGAGTTATCAAAGGTTATTCTGCTGGTGTTAAACAGATGTATGGGGAGCGTTTCGTACTGGTTGGAAATTCGACTGAATTTTTAGATCCTATCTTTTCTTCTGGCGTTGCCTTTGCGACCGAAACGGGTGCTGTAGCGGCTGAATTGCTGAGTCGCCAATTAGCTGGAGAAAAAGTGGACTGGGAAAAAGAGTACACCAAATACATTCAACATGGCATTGACGTGTTTAGAACCTTTGTCAGAGAATGGTATACTGGAAACCTTCAGACTATTTTATATGCCACCAGAAAAGACCCTAGCTTCAAAAAACAAATTTGCTCTGTTCTAGCAGGTTATGTTTGGGACAAAAAGAACCCTTATGTAAAAAAGCATCGTCGAGCGGTTCCCTTATTGGCAGAAGTTATTCGGGGTCAACAAGAAGCGAATGCGGCAAAGGAGTAATTGGGATTTGCTGCATAACTAAATATGATGTAAAATGATCCGATAAAAAGGCTCTCTTTTTAAATTTTCAGTTAGAGGGCTTTTTTATATCTTTGTTATAACACAACTTGCTCTGCCTCGTACCGCTTCCAAAGTCGAGAAACAGTTGTTTTTTGAAACAACTTCCCTTTTGAGGTTCGAAAGCCGTTGGCGTTCAATTTTCCCGCAATAACTTCTAAGGTCAAACCTTTGTCTTTATACAAAACAATCAATTCCGTTGCGCGTCGATTGTTAGAATTTAACCGTGCCTTTTGACGAATGCGAGCTTGCCCTTTTTGACGGGCACTTTCCAAAAACGTAGAATTGCGCCACTCTCCTATTTCCAACTTTTTGGCATCCAAAGCTTGCTTGGTTCGAATCGAAATTAATTCTCGCTCTCGATCTGCAATCGCCATAAATAAAGTCAAGGTAAATTTATCAATATTTGGAATGTCGCAACTAAACAAGCGGCCTTCTAATCTATTATAAATATGCAAGGCATCTTCTGTCTTTCGACTCAAGCGATCAATCTTGGCAATCGCTAAAGTATAGCCTTCTGTTGCGCAAAGTTCTAAGGCTTCTTGCAATACTAAACGGGTTTCAAAATCGCCCCCGCTCTGAACTTCTGTAAACTCTCGAACAACTTCCGCTTCTTTCAAAAAATGATACAAGTATGCCTTTTGAGCTTTTAAGCCCAAACCACTCTCGCCTTGCTTTTTGGTCGAGACTCTATAATAGATGACATACTTTTTGAACATTTTGAATCCTTTTGGTTCAAAGTTACAAATTTGTTACGAGGGTTACTAATTTGTTACTTTTTGTTTTTTGTCAAAAAACTCAATGTATAGAAGATCGAAACCTAGTTTTTTTTCGTCTAATCAATTACCTCAATTTAGAGTAGCTGTAAGATTTTTTAATATTTGAAGCAAAATACTTCCCATGCGACTGAGCACTCATTAATTGTTCATATACAATATTAGGTACATTATGGTATTGATAAATTTTTCTTGTCTTAAATTCAATTTCTAATACTCCTTCATCATACCCTATAGATGACAAATTAGAAGAGCGGACTGGCAATCTTTTCATTTTGTATTTTTTAACATTAAGTAATAAAAAATCAACTCCTTTCCTTATCTAATAGTTCCGTTGTAATGAAAAAATTTCATTACAAGAGAATAGATAAATTTTCACATTTTAAATATGGTACTATATAATAATACTCCTTTGATTAGTTCACTACGTTTGTTAGCTCGCTCCGTTCGGTTTATGAGCGCTACGCTTTCGTTAGCTAGGCTGAGCCTTTGTTACTTACGTGAGGTCGCTACGCTTAGTTCGGGTTCTACACGAAGTATCAATTCATACAACCACCAAACAAACACAATCCCCCCCTTTCATTGAAAAATTGTTTTAAAATTCTATCTTAATGGTATCATTGACAACTTTTATCTAATTATAAGTATAGTGCTATAGACCTAAACCAAAAACACTAGGTAAAAAACTAACACAATACCCTATTATACAGTTATTAATACATATACCTTTTTTAAAATCAAAACAATTGAAAGAGTTAAAATCCTCACAAACTATTTATCAACTATGAAATACGCTGTATTTATAATATTACTTTTTTTTATAAGTACTTCTTTGACAGCTCAAATCAATAAAGGGAAAAAACTAGTCGAAAAAGGCGACTATGAAGCTGCTATTGAAGCATTTGAAAATGACTTAGAAAAAGTAACCAGCCAATCAATCTCGCTACATGAGTTGGCTAAGATTTATTTTACCAAACGGTATGACGGTTATAACATTGAAAAAGCCTATCAGTATATTTCTAGATCTATTAAAGAGTATAAAGGTCTAAGCAAAGCCAATAAAAACAAGGTTCAAGCAAAAGGCTTGAGTATTTTGAGTTTGAATAAATTTCAGAGCAATGTTGTTTTAGCGGCTTTTAACGTAACGGTTAAATCAAATGAGTTGAGTAGAGCAGAACGTTTTTTGGAATTATACCCCACGGCTGGAAAACAGCAGGTAGAGAATATGACTAAAATTCGAGATGAATTGGCCTTTGAAAAAGCTTCCAAACAGAATACCTTTGCTGCTTTTGACAAATTTTTTAGTCAACACGAGATTACAGCGGAACGATTTAACAAAGACTTGTTCATTCGAGCACAAAAGAAACTCTTAGAAAGCTACATAAAGGAAAATGGATGGCAATTGTATCCCAGCTTTGAAGAAAAGTATATAGACAACGTCTATGTCAAAGATTCCAAAGCGGCTTATGATTTGATAAAAATTGTTCGCAAAAAGAGCTTAAAAGAATACCAAGAATTTACAGAGGCCTATCCTCACAGCCCTTTTAATAAGTTTGCAAAAGATTATATGTTTGACTTAATCATGGCAGAAACCAATATTGCAGACTACGATTATTTTGTTCGTGCTTATCCTAATTATGAAAAAAAGGAAGAAATCTGGCTTCGGTTTTATCGCTTATATTTGCAAGAACATGGAACCAATGCTGCCACAGAATTTGCAGAGGCCTATCCGAACTACCCTTTTCAAGATGCCATTAACTCAGATGTTCAAGGCGTTCAGAAAAAAAAAGACCAACCCTTGTTTGAAAAAGCAAAAGAAACAGAAGACATTCTTTTAATTTTAGAGTTGATTGAAAAAAGTCCAAGTTCTCCTTATATCCTAGAATTAGAGGCGACGATGTATGCTGCACTCAAAAAAAATGCTCTATTTAGAGGTTGTAATAAATTTTTGACCTTATTCCCCAACAGCACCTATTATGATACCGTTTTAGACCTGCTCTACGATCGTTATGTTAGTGATGGAGAATTGGGCACCATCAATCAATTTATGATGGAACACCCAGAATATAAGAATATTGAAAAACAACAAAGAGATCTTAATTTAGCCAATCAAGGAGCAAAATTAAACTTGTTGGCCGTTCCGACAAGTGAAAACATCAAAGAATACGAAACTTATATTCGTGCCGCCGCTCCAAAAGAACGAGCCTTTATTGCCTTGCAACGCCTGATTGAATCCGCTATAAATGACAAAAACTGGACCTTGGCCTTATCTAGGATAGAGGAATTTGCCCCTGCCTTTGGAAAAAATAACGCTAAAATTAATGCTTTAAAACAAATATTAGCTACAGCAGATGTTTCGATTCAAAAATTGGCTTTAGGCGGAGGAATTAATTCCTCCAGTCCAGAATATACCCCTTTGCTTTCTATTGATAACAAAAATATGTACTTCTGCCGATTGAATAAATCATCAGCAGGTGTTGTTACAGAAGATATTTTTGTATCTACTTATAAAGACCAGGAATGGCAAATGGCAAAAGCCTTAGACGACATCAATAGTCCGACTCAAAACGAAGGCCTTTTGGCTATTTCTGTCGATGAACAAGAAATCATCATTTTTGATGGCAATACACGTAATGGCGATATGTTGTCTTCTACTTATAGTAAGAAGGGTTGGTCAAAACCGATGCCGATGCCAAATACCATTAACACCCCTTCTTGGGATGCTGATGGAATGATTTCTAGTGATGGCAATGCCTTTTTATATGTCTCTGAACGAAAAGAAGTTTTGGACCTAGAACAGGCGGTTGTCACCAATGGTTTTCATGGTTCTAATACAGGGAATCGAGATATTTTTGTGGCGCTCAAAAACAAGGAAGGAGCATGGCAAGAAGCTATTAATTTAGGGGATGCGATCAATACTCCTTTTGCCGAGCGAACGCCATTTTTACACCCAGATATGAAAACGCTTTACTTTAGCTCAGACGGGCATGGCGGTTTAGGGCATTTAGATGTGTATATGACAACAAGATTGGACGATACTTGGACAAAATGGTCTACGCCTGTCAATCTAGGAAAGTCAATTAATACGGCACAAAATGATTGGGGCTATCGCATTAGTACAGATGGGCAGACGGCTTATTTTTCTGCGATAACAGGAGATAGTGAAGAGGATATTTTTTACATAAAATTACCTCGAAAATATCAACCAACTTCCGTAAATCTTCTTTCGGGAATAGTGGTTGATATAAACAACCAACCAACAGAAGTAGATCTTGCTTGGGAAGATTTAGAGACTGGAGAAATCATCGGTCAATTAAAAAATAATCCTGTAACAGGTACCTTTATACTCCCCTTGCTCAAAGGCAAAAAGTATGCTTATTTTGGAACTAAAAAGAATTGTTTATCGGTTGCACAGTCGGTTAATTTATCGACGATAAATGGGCAACAAAAGATTCAAGTCGCAAGTATAAAAGCCTTGAAAGAAAAAGCACAAAGTGTCACGCTTTATAATGTTTTCTTTGAAAACCAGTCGGCAAAACTCAAAAAAACATCCTTTCCTGAACTCAATCGTTTGGCAAAACAAATCCTTGATTATAAACTATTTATTACCATCATAGGCGAATCGAGTCTAGGGGGAGTGTCAGAACAAAGAGTCAATGCCATCAAAAATTATTTGGTCTCAAAGGGCTGTAAAGAAAGCCACATCACAACGGGTTCGGTCAATACACAACAGCCATTTGACAACCCCAATAAAGAAAGTAGGTCTTTAATTAAATTTAAAATAAATGACTATAAGGAACTGAAATAAACTTTCCGATAAGCTTGCGTTTATTTTGCTAGAAATTTAGTCCCTGTGGACTAAGATGCTTCTAGTTGCAGGGTCTATTAAGGCAAAAAAATGAAAGGTTGCTCCCCAATAAATAAGGAGTAGCCTTTCATTTTTTAAATCGTATGTTTTAAGTAGCAACAAAGCTTACTCCCAATCCATAATTTACAACTTCTTCTTTAAAGCTTCCGACCCAAAGCTTGCTCCTATAAAAAAAAAGGTTTTTTAACAAAAAACGGTGAAAAATCAGCCCTTTTTTACAATTATTTATACCGTCGTAAAAAGTAACTTTCGTTCTAATACAGGAGGTAATTTAGGTAACTTCGCTCTAGGAATCAAATAAGTGGTGATTCTTGTAAAATCGCCAAAAATATG
>CACVAQ010000476.1:10146-14204 GCA_902727865.1 uncultured Aureispira sp.
AGCCCTTTTTTACAATTATTTATACCGTCGTAAAAAGTAACTTTCGTTCTAATACAGGAGGTAATTTAGGTAACTTCGCTCTAGGAATCAAATAAGTGGTGATTCTTGTAAAATCGCCAAAAATATGATGTTTCTCCATCGCGCCTTTCAAGTAACTGGCTCCTGTAGAACCACCTGTTCCTACACGCATTCCAATCATTCTGCGCACCATGCTCATATGTCGGTAGCGCCAGGTAGCCATCAACTCATCAATTTCTAACCATTTGCTCAACAATTGATAAGGCATCTGCATCAAAGGATAATCTCTATAGAGTGTAATAAATAAAGCCGCCTGTAAGGATGCCGCACTTAATCGAGTGTTCTGTTCCCCTTCCCCTAAAATTAGGCGATCAAAATCACTCATTTCAATGGCTGCTAGTTCTTCGCTAACCAAACCAGACTCAAACGTATGGCGATAAGTTGCCCAGAATGGATGTATATTTTCTTTTGCTCCCTCTGGTACCTCAAAACCTCCCCAGTTCTCTAAACCCCAAATAGGCGTACGTTCTAGCCATTGTTCCAATAAGTCTAAAAAACTTTCTTGATCGTCCAGTGCTTTAATTTGTGTAACGTGTGCTGGACATAGCTGATGCTCGTAATAACGTTGTTCGTGACGGTTCTCCATCTTAAGCCCTAACTTTGTCTCTAATTCTCGAAACTGCACACTCTGAAAGCCAGAAGCAGGGGTCAATAAATCTCTAAAATCTAAAAAGTCCATTGGTGTCATGGTCTCCAAGACATCTACCTGTGCAACCAATAATTTCCATATTTCTACAATTCTATTGGTTCTATGAACGGCAATTTGCAAAGAAGGCGCATTATCATTAATGCTTGTTGCTTGAAAAATATCTATAATAGAATTTAATTCATGCATAATTTGCTTAAACCATAATTCATAGGTTTGATGAATGATAATAAACAACATTTCATCGTGTGCATCTATTCCTCTTGCTTCACTTTCTGGAAGTTGTGCCTCCAGTATTTTATCCAATCCCAAATACTCACCATAGTATTGTTCTTTTTGTGTGTAGCTATTTTTCATGACAGTATTCTTTTTTGTAGATTTTTTGAATGCCTAAAATTACATCAAAAATACAAAGCCTCCTTATTATTCTTCTTAATACTTCTTTTTTTTATTACAAAAAAATAGTACAAACCGATGATAAGCTTACTATACATTAGTAATCAAGAACTTAAATATAAAGTTGGCTTTTTCTAAAAAAAAATACAGTTATTAATGCTCCAACATTTGTTTATATTGACATATTTTCATAAGTTTGAGTATAATCAGACTTAAAACTATATAAACTATGCTTACTGTCAACCAAATAACCTTTACTTATGATGGTCGTAACATCTAAGTATTAAGATACATTTTTTAGGGATTCTTACATCGGTCCTTTCTACTGTGGGGGTAGAAAGGACCATTTTATGTCCTATCCTTTTCCTTTTGCTGTTTTTTGTGATAATAAAAAACGGATTCTAAAAAATTAAACTATCACAAAAAACGGACTGCCGCAAAATTTATTTTTGAAATCATTTTTGAAAAAAATAGAAAAACAACGCTTCTTTTAGTTGTTTTCTTTTTTTTATCTTGTTTTAAATGTTTTCAGCCCTTGTAATTACTATGATAATCAAGCTATTACAACTTTTATTATCACAAAAAGCGGACTAAGTATCACAAAAAGCGGATTAAGTATCACGGATAACGGAAACTATTATCACAAAAAGCGGACTAAGTATCACAAAAAACGGGTGACTATCACAAAAAACGGACTTTCCTTTTTTTTCTGCTTTTTTGCAGACCAAGTAGGAACAGATAGATAAGTTGTCTCTAATGTTTTTCTTTTGTAAATTCAAAGGTAACAAAATAGGGTAGAATACCCTATTTATGGGCGTTTCAGCCAATACTAGCGGTAATGTTTTTTTTTTAGTATCACAAAAAACGGGTTAACTATCACGAAAAACGGACGTTACAAAGCAAAAAAAAAGCACCTTTTTCTCCTTTCAAAATCAGAATAAACTAACGAATATTATTAATAGTAATCTGAAAGCCCTGCCAAAACTTATTATCACAAAAAGCGGAAAATCAAAAAACAAGTATCACAAAAAGCGGAAACTATCACATAAAAAAACACTTGTGATAGTTAAAAAAAAGTATTATCTTTGTCCTTCGCAACAAAACTAAATTTTGTAGTAAGACTATAAAAATATGAATGAAAACCCTGCTAAAGCATTAGTAACCAAGTCGAATGACCTTGTTGAAGCTCGATACCATTTTTCGATATGGGAAACTCGTGTGTTCACCAAATTGGTTAGTTTGATCCAACCAGGAGACGAAGACTTTAAAAAATACAAATTACAAATTCGTGATTTGGTTAGTTTTTTTGGTGTAAACGACAATGATGCTTATGTGAAAATAAAAGCTGTTCCAGATAATTTACTTAAAAAAGTAGTAACCATTCCTTATACCGAGAATGGAGAGGAGCGATTTTTGAAAACGGGTTTAATTGCACAAGCTTCTATTCCTAAGAAAAAAGAAGGTTATATCGAGTTGTCGTTTCACCCCGATTTGAAGCCCTATTTGTTGCAATTAAAACGCACCTTTTTATCGTACGATATTCGGAATGTACTGAAAATTTCAAGTGTTTACTCTATTCGAATCTATGAGTTACTAAAACAATACGAAAAAATTGGGTATCGCGAATTTGATATTGATACCCTAAAAGTAATCTTAGGAGTTAGTGACAAATACAAGCTATATGGACATTTCAAGAGTCGAATTATTCTTAAGGCTCAAGAAGATTTAAAACTACATACGGATATTTGGTTTAGCTTTACGGAAATCAAAGCTGGGCGGAAGGTGATTGCAATTCTATTTGAAATTAATACCAATACGAATATTCAAATCACAGAAACGGCAAAGAGTTCTGAAGTTGATAATTTGCTTAAAGGAGAAATAGAAGAGATCCTACTGGCTTGGAATATTACGAAAAAAACGCTTGCAACGTATTTTGAAACGCATTCTTTAGTCTATCTAAAAGAACGGATACAGTACGTTGTGAATCAACAAGAATTAAAAGCTAGGCGAGATGAAAAAATAGAGAACTTAGCAGCGTATTTTAATTTTGTTGTCAACAAAAAAGATTTGGTCGATTATGTAGAGGAAGAGAAAAAAGTACAACAACAACGCTCTAGAACGGCCAAAGAAATCGTAGCACAAAAGAAACAACTTAAAGCAGAGTTGGTCCAATTAAAAAAAGCTTTAGAGCATAAAGAACAGCTTTATGTCAAGACGCTTTTTGAAAAAGACAGTAGCCTAAAATCCGAAATGCTAAAACAAGCCCGAACCAATTCGCCTTTGTTTTATGCCGATACGTCTAAATCTAACGAGGATTATTTTCAAAAAAATCCATTGTTTAGAGCCGCTGTTTTTACGATTGTTAAACAACGGAATAAAAAAGATTTTGCTGCGATTCGCAAGGCATTTTTACCTAAAATAAAGAACTTAGAACAGCAATTGAAGTTGTTGTAAGGCGACTTTAAAGACCGTGTTTTAAGAAGGAGCTTGTGTTTGTAATTTTTTTAAAGCGATTCGAGTCCATTTTTTATCTTTTCTAAACGGTTTTTTCTTAATAAGAAGCATTGCCGCTCGACGTTCTTTACTATTGATTTCATAATGATTGAGGACATTATCTAAGAAATATTTTCGGACTCTTAAGGCATATTCATGGGTAGAAACAATCGTCTGGGGCTTGTAATTCGTTAAATGTTTAAATTTTAAAGCAAATTCTAAGGCTTTGACATACTGTTGATTTTTTCTAAGGGCGGCACAATAATATCGATGCGCCAGCATTTCTTCTGATCGATAATTGAACTGTTTAGCTCTAAGCATCCAATATTCTAAATACCGCAAATAGGTAGCCGTATTGGCGGTATTTTCCCCAAGCCAAGCAATACATTCTCGCCCCCTCTTCGTGTTAGGGTCTAAGCCTTCAATTTTTGCCTTTTCTTCTCCT
>CACVAQ010000477.1 GCA_902727865.1 uncultured Aureispira sp.
AAATACGAAGCAAACAAATGGAGCGTAAAAGAAGTGGTTTTGCACATGATCGACTGCGAGCAAATTTTAAGCTATCGAGCCTTGCGTTTTGCTAGAGGAGACTTTCAAAACGCCTTGTCTTTTGATGAGAACAAATATGCAACAGCTGCGAATTTGGAAAAGGTAGATTGGGATTATTTATTAACTTCAACCGTGTTGTTAAGACAATTTACGTTACATGCATTCAAAGGCTTGACCGAGGCCGAACATGAATTGGGAGGAAGTGCCGCTTTTCCGAATACAGTTCGAGCGATTGCGGCAATTATTGCTGGACATCAACTACATCATACCTATGTTTTGCAAGAGCGTTATTTGAAACAAGCTGTAGAGCGGTTTAAATTATAAGGTGATTTACTGGAACGACATAAGAAATTTTGCCTCCAAGATGACGCTAAGGCGTTTGTGGAATGCAACAAAAGTATACAGCTCTTTTTATTTGACCAAGTGGCTTAAGCGACCGATTCAATGGGGCTTGCCTTTTTCTATTTCGATAGAACCAACGACGGCTTGTAATTTGCGTTGCCCAGAATGTCCAAGTGGGTTGAGAGCATTTACAAGAGATACGGGAAATTTGAAGGAAGACTTTTTTCGAAAAATTATCGACGAAATTGGAGCGCAGCTTTTCTACCTAACTTTTTATTTTCAAGGAGAACCGTATATCAACCCCCAATTTTTGGAGATGGTTGGATATGCCAATCGAAAAGGAATTTATACTTCTACCTCTACCAATGCCCATTTTTTGAATGATAAAAATGCAAAAGCAACGATTGAATCAGGCTTAGATCGCTTGATTATATCTATAGACGGAACAACGCAAGAAGTTTACGAAGCGTATCGAAAAGAAGGGCAGTTGGCAAAAGTGCTGGAAGGTGCTCGAAACATTGTGAAATGGAAAAAAGCGCTTCAATCCAAAACCCCCCATATCATTTTCCAATTTTTAGTTGTTCGACCAAACGAACATCAAATTGAGGAAGTGTATCAATTGGCAGAAGAAATTGGAGCAGACGAGGTTAAACTCAAAACAGCTCAGATTTATGATTATAAAAATGGCAATCCACTAATTCCTACGATTGATAAATATGCCCGTTATGCTAAGCAAAAAGACGGTACTTATGTTATAAAAAACGAATTACTGAATCACTGCTGGAAACTCTGGCATTCTTGTGTGATTACTTGGGATGGTTGGGTGGTTCCTTGTTGTTTTGATAAAGATGCGACCTATCGTTTAGGTAGTTTGAAACACGATTCATTCAAGCGTTTGTGGATGGCAAAACCCTATCAAAATTTTAGGAAAACATTGCTAAAAGGTCGAGATCAAATTGACATCTGCACCAATTGTACAGAAGGCTGTAAGGTCTGGCATTAGTTTTTTTTGAGTTTGAATGTAGTTACCTTAGTATTAAAAATCTATTTTTTACAAAAAACATATAGTCATGCTAAATAGACTTTACCTTATTCTTATACTGCCAATATTATTTTTGAGTTGTGAGAACACGAATCAAACGGCTGAAGAACCGACCGAATCTGTTGAGGTTTCTAATATAACAAGAATACCAGATGAGATGATTGATGAAGATGGAATAAAGGTTGGTTTATACAGTTATGAAGCGTTTAAAAGCTATTTGGAAGCAGAAAACGATACGATTTATGTCGTTAATTTTTGGGCAACTTGGTGTAAACCCTGTGTGGAAGAATTGCCTTCGTTTGAGCAATTGTATCAAAATTATAAAGATAAAAAAGTACGTCTAATTTTAGTGAGTTTAGATTTCGAGAAAAAAATAGAGTCAAAATTAATTCCTTTTATGAATGAAAATAAACTAAAAGGAGAAGTACTTGTTCTGAAACAGAAAGGCATGAACGATTGGATTGACAAAATTGACCCTTCTTGGTCAGGTGCTTTGCCCGCTACAATGATTTATAATAAAGACAAACGTGCTTTTTTTGAACAAAGTTTTGACTACAAAGAACTAGAAGCAACGCTTCAAGAGTTCTTATAAAAAGAATCACAAATAATTTCATTACAATAAATAAAAAACAAATTATGATAATTTTAAAGCAAGGCATTTTAATGTTCTTATTGCTTGTCTTAGTTGCTTCTTGCGCTAATGAGGCTCCAACGACAGAAGAAACAACGACCCAAGAAACGACTGAAGCAACGGCTGCTGAAACGAAAGAGGAAGTAAAAGTTGAATTGGTCGGTTACCAAGTAGGTGATATTGCAGAAGATTTTACCTTGAAAAATGTCGATGGCAAGATGGTATCTATGGCAGATTATCCAGATGCAAATGGATACATAATTGTATTTACTTGTAATCACTGTCCTTACTCTATTGCCTACGAAGATCGTTTGATTGAAATGGACAAAAAGTACAAAGCTTTGGGGTATCCAATGATTGCAATTAATCCAAATGATCCAGAGGTGAACGAAGAAGATAGTTATGAAGAAATGATTGTTCGTGCAGAAGAGAAAGGATTTACATTTCCTTATTTAATGGACGAAGGTCAAAAAGTATACCCTAAGTATGGAGCAACTAAAACACCACATGTTTATGTGGTTAACAAAACAGAAAGTGGAAACCAAGTAGCTTATATTGGCGCTATTGATGATAGCAAAGATGCTGAAAGTGTAACAGCGCATTATTTAACCAATGCTTTGGATGCCTTGATCAGAGGAGAGGAGCCTAACCCAAGCTTTACAAAGGCTTTTGGTTGTTCTGTAAAATGTAAGAAATAAGATACGAAAATATAAGATTGGTTT
>CACVAQ010000478.1 GCA_902727865.1 uncultured Aureispira sp.
TATCCATTTTTAGATTTAGTAGAAGGCGTGCCCTTCTCTACCGTCTATGCTTATCTTTACGATTGGGATGTTTCGGTACTAGGCAGTTGCGTTTCGGATTTAGATTCTGTTTTGTTGAATAGTTTGACAACTCCAATCGTAGATTTAGGAGCAGATACCAGCTTATGTGGAAGTACTCTATTACTAGATGCAACGAATCTGGGAAGTGGCTTCAATTATATATGGAATACAGGCGCAACAAGTCCGACCATTTCAGTAATTAATACAAATACATATCAAGTAACCGTTAGTTCTTCAGGAGGCAACTGTCCTGTAAGTGATGATATTAGTGTCGTTGTTCGGCAATATCCAATTATAACGCAATCAGCGACCGATGCAACACTTTGTGTTGGGGTGCATCCTATTGTAGCAAGTGCTAATTCAGGCGTCATACAATGGCTAGATAGTACAGGTGCTGTATTAGGTTTAGGAGATACACTGATGTATGCTGTACAAGACACGGCTCGAATCTGGTACCAGGCTGCTTTTTATGAGCCAAGTAGAATTGCAGTAGGTTTACCCAATACCACCGCCCCAACAGGTTTTGTTAATACAGATAGAGGCATCAAGTTTAATGTTAGCGAAGCGGTTGTTTTAAATAGTGTGACGATTAATGTGGACAATGCTTCTTTTACAAGTTTAATTTATTTGACGAATGCAGTAGGAGATACCATTGGGCGCCAAGCTGTTGTCCCAGGACAAATTGGGTTTAGTACCATTTCGTTGAACTTTACCATTCCACCTGGCTCTGACTATATACTAGGTATGACAGATATCGTAGGAGGAAATGCCCAATTTAACAATCCGATATCGAATTGGAATGGATACAGCTATCCATTTTTGGATTTAGTAGAAGGCGTGCCCTTCTCAACGGTCTATGCTTACCTTTACGATTGGGATGTTTCGGTACTAGGCAATTGTGCTTCGGATTTAGATTCTGTTTTGGTGAATAGTTTGATTACTCCAATCGTAGATTTAGGAGCAGATACCAGCTTATGTGGAAGTACTCTATTACTAGATGCTACGAATCTGGGAAGTGGTTTCAATTATATATGGAGTACAGGAGCAACAAGTTCAACGATTTCTGTTGGTAGCACAAATACGTATCAAGTAACGGTGAGTTCAGTAGGTGGTAATTGTCCCGTAGAAGATCGTATCAATGTCGTTGTTCAACAACGCCCCCTTATAACACAATTAGCGACAGATGCAACACTTTGTGTTGGAACCTATCCTATTGTAGCAGCGGCTAATTCAGGCGTGCTTCAATGGCTAGATAGTACAGGTGTTTTATTGGGATTAGGAGACACCTTGATGTATGCTGTACAGGATACCGTTCGACTTTGGTATCAGTCTGCTATTTATGAGCCAAGTGGAATTACAGTAGGTTTGCCCAATACCATCGCTCCAACGGGCTTTATTAGTGCAGACAGAGGCATCAAGTTCAACGCTACAGAGTCGATGGTTTTAAATAGTGTGACGATCAATGTGGATAATGCCGCTTTTACAGGTTTAATTTATTTGACCAATGCAGCAGGAGATACCATAGAACGGCAAGCCGTTGCGCCAGGGCAAATTGGCATGAGTACCATTTTGCTAAACTTTACGATTCCATCAGGGGCTGATTATATACTAGGTATGACAGATATAGCAGGAGGAAATGCCCAATTTAACAACCCGATATCGAATTGGAATGCTTATAACTATCCATTTTTAGATTTAGTAGAAGGCGTGCCCTTCTCCACCGTCTATGCTTATCTTTACGATTGGGATGTTTCGGTATTAGGCAGTTGTGTTTCGGGTTTAAATTCTGTTTTGTTGAATAGACTAGAAACCCCATCCATTGATTTACCTTCTGATACACTGACTTGTAATGATAGTTTAACCTTAGATGTATTTACGCTTGGGGCGACTTATGATTGGGGGAATACAGGATTGACAACGAACAGTATCTTAATTACACAGGAAGGACCGTACGCTGTAACGGTTACGCTTGGAACTTGCTCCGATTCAGATTCTATAGATGTTTATTTAACGCCAACACCTACAATAAGCTTGCAATCTACAGATACGACTACTTGTGTCGGAGAAATTCCACGAACAGTTACAGGAGCTGATTTTATTACATGGTATACAGAACCAGTCGGCGGAAATTATTTAGGAAATGGAAGCCCATTTATATATGATGCACAAGTTTCAGACACGATATGGTGTGCAGGACAAAACTTTTCAAATAGAACATATGTACAAGCTTTGGTCGATACTTTTGTAGCAACAAGGACGGCTTATAGTTATCCACTCGAATCAAGAGGGCTTTTATTTGATGCACACGAAACGATCTTGTTAAAAGAGGTAACGATGTATACTCAACAAGATTCTTTTATTGGGAGGATTGAATTATGGGATAGAAATAATCTAGTGGTAGATAGCCAAACTATTTTATTGCCAACCATTGGCCAGAATGTCGTGCCCGTAGGATTTGTGATACCAGCTGGGGCCGATTATAAGCTAATGCTGACAGAGTATAATGCCGTTTCTCTTTTGTCCGAAGTACCTTATTTAGGATTTCCAATTGTAGGAGACTATTTAACCATAAAATCAGGCATTCGTTTTCCGACGGTTTATCAATATTTTTATAATTGGAATGTCCAAACCTTGAGCTGTTCAACAGAACGGATACCAAGTGTCGTCGAGGTCTTACCAACACCAGATATTGACTTTCCGACAGATAGTATTATTTGTGGCGACACCTTAATTTTAGATGCTAGTGGATTGGGGATACAATCTTATTTGTGGAGCACAGGAGCAACAAGCCCTTCAATTATCATAGATAGTACAACGACCATTTCTTTAATTGGAACAATTGGCATTTGTGAAGATGAAGATAGTATGAATGTATTTATGGTAGAGCCTCCAAGTCTTGTTGTTCCGCCAAACGATACGACGGTTTGTCAAGGAAATGTTACGTTCTATGCTTCTGGAAATGCAGCTTACTACGCTTGGTATAATTCAGCAACCAGTACAACGCCTTTCTCTTTGGGAGATTCAGTGTTGGTTAGCTTACAAGACACAACAACGCTATGGGTAGAAGGCATTGGATTTATACCTAAGTCAACAGCCCTTGGAGAGCAGTACAATCCAAATTCTGGGTTTAATGTTTGGGGAGAACCCCAAAATAGTCTTTACCCGATTCGTGGAATGACTTTTAACGTCAATTCGCCTATTTTATTAAACTCCGTTACGATCTATGTAGATACCGCTACAACAGCAACTTTGATTATTCATAAGACAGGTTTTCCTTACTATACACAACAACTGAACTTAACAAATGTCGGAGAGAATATCGTACAAATAGATACCTTGTTAGAAGCAGGCAGTTATTCTATAGAATTAAGTAACAAATCAGCAGGAAAGATTTTATTCCTGTCGCCTTATACGAACCTATCGCAGTTAAACACAGCAGAAGTGACCTTTACAGGCTCTATTCCATTGCCTACGCAATATGTTTATTTCTTTAATTGGAAAATTTCAACGCCTTCTTGTGCGACGAATCGCTTACCTGTTCATATAATGGTACCGCCTGCGCCCCAAATTACATTGGTAGCAGATACCGCCACTTGTACCTTGGGAAGTATTACCTTAGATCCTATTTTGAATAACAATCCTGCGTATACGTATCAATGGAGTAATGCAAGCACCAGCGACACCTTAAGGGTTAGTTCCTCTGGATATTACAAAGTTACTGTGACGAATGATAGTGCCTGTTCGTCAGTGCAAGATGTTTATGTGCAATTTCTATCAACACCTAGTGATCCTAGCATAGCTGATTTTGGTATTTGTGCGCCTGAAAATGTAGATATAGCAGTCCCCGTAAATGATGGAATTGTCGTTTGGTACGACTCTAGTAATTTGAATACCGTCAATTATTTGACCGCACCATACGATGTGTACATAGGAGATACAACTGATTTTTGGATAGATGTCGCTCCCAAAGCAACCACTCGTATTGGTAAACAAGTGTATAACAATCCGAATGAATTGAGTGCCTATTTAAACTTTATTATTCCAAATCGATTTGATGTGCATGAATATTCGATCTTAGATTCCGTTGCTATTTATGTCGAAACCGTTCCTGCAAATGTTCGTATCGTATTGATGGACTCTTTAGGAAATACGATGAATACGGCTAATTATGTTGTTACAAGAGCAAAAGAAAAAGTATTTATACCGCTGGACTTTTTGGTTCCTCCTGGAGAAAAATATGAATTGAGTTTTTCTAGTATTAATAGTTTGTTTTTAGTCGATAGAACCCCGATTGCGGTGCCTTCTTCTAGTGCTAATATTGCTACCTTGACAGGAACTAGATTTAATGATTATAACTATTTCTTTGATTGGCACTTTAGTTATGCTTATCCTGACTGCCATTCCAATGGAGATACCTTTACAGCGACGGTTATTCTTCCTGTAGATATACCCGATTCTATTTATACTTGTGATTCTGTTATCATTGATGCCACGCATCCTAATATTATTTCTTACGATTGGAGTAATGGCTTGAGCACAGGTGTGGCTACCTTTTATACGGCTGGAACCTATGCTTTGACGATAACAGATGGAGCGACTTGTACCATTGCCGATACGGTCACGATTACACAACCAATGCCTGTTGGATTACCTTTGGGGAATGCAGCTTGTGATTCGATATTGGGAACGAACTATAATTTGAATAACGCTTCTTTCTCTTGGAATACAGGCGATACAACCGATATGATTAGCATTCCCAATACAGGTATTTACTCGGTTAGTATAACAACAAACGAAGGTTGCACCTTGGTAGACACGGCATTTATAACACAAATCATAAGCCCTCCAACACCTAATTTAGGGAACTTTTTAAATGTTTGTTATGAAGATACTTTAGATGCTGGATATGGCGGACAGGGAATGACTTATTTATGGAACACAGGAGCGGTTACACAAGATCTAATCGTCAATACTTCTGGGGTTTATGCCGTTACCGTAACCAATTCCTTGGGCTGTGTTGGGGCGGACTATGTTTCTATTACAATTGATACGGCACCACGAGCAGATTTTACCATCACTAGAAGCAATCGAACAGTGTTGATGAATAATTTATCGACAGGAACAAATCAAACAACAGGTTATTTTTGGGAAATGGGAGATGGGACGACTTATCAAATTCCAAACCCATTCCATACGTATACAGATTCAGGTTGCTACTTCATTCGCTTGACGGTGACAGACGCTTGTGGATCGGATAGCGATACCTTGCGATTAGCGGTTGATGTGCCAGATAGTACTTGTACGATTAACTTACCTACGATTCCAGATGTATTGGAAGGCATTCAGTTAAGTGTTGTGCCGAATCCGAATGCTGGAAGCTTCCAATTACAATTGTCAGAAAGCTTGAAGTTTCAAACAGCTGTACAGTTATATGACTTGAATGGAAGGGTGGTGCACGAGCAAGAATTGCCTTTGTCTTCTCAAAAAAGCTGGAACATTCAAACGAAAAACCTTCCGACAGGGGTTTATTTCTTGCGATTGTTGAATCGTAAACAAAGCCAAACACACCGAGTACTGATCCTTAGGGAATAGCTACGAATGGTAGAAGAGAATTAAAAGCTGTAATGTATCTTTGCATTACAGCTTTTTCTATCTTTAGGCTTAAATACTCGTCCCGAAAAAGCAAAGCGCTCACGAATGTAACGACCGCAGAGTAGCAGCAAAGCTAACTAAACGTTCTAGCACTAAAAACGACTAATTTATACATGGAAATTCAAACAAAAAAAATTCAATTTGCAATCGTTGGAGCAGGGCACATTGGCAAACGGCATGCAGCGATGATTGAGAACAACCCAGAGGCAAGACTAGTGGCACTCTGTGATATAGCCTCGCCTGATTTGTTGGGTATTGCCGCCTTTAATGTTCCTTTTTTTACCTCGATCGAAGCCTTGTTAGCCGCAGCGATAGAAATTGATGTCGTGTGCATTTGTACGCCCAATGGCATACATGCCGAGCAAGCTATTTTGGCTTTGAATGCTCAAAAACATGTGGTTTGTGAAAAACCAATGGGCCTGACAAAGAAAGCTTGCGAAGCAGTGATTTTTAAATCGCTGCAAGTCAATCGCCATGTCTTTTGTGTGATGCAAAATCGTTATTCGCCGCCTTCTATTTGGGTCAAAAAACTGATTTCGGAACAGCGGTTAGGTGAAATTTTTATGGTGCAAACTAATTGCTACTGGAACCGAGACGATCGTTATTATTATAAAAATGGAAAAAAACACGCCTGGAAAGGAAGTTTAGCTTCTGATGGTGGTCCTTTGTTTACTCAGTTTTCACATTTTATAGACATTCTGTATTGGCTGTTTGGAGATATTAAAAACATACAAGCTACTTTTCATAATTTTGCCCACGAGCATTCTACCGAATTTGAGGATTCAGGTGTCGTGCAATTTGATTTTGAAAAGGAAGGAATGGGCTGCCTCAATTATTCTACCGCTGTGTACGATAAAAACTTAGAAAGTAGTTTGACGATTATCGGCCGTCAAGGCTCTCTGAAAATTGGAGGACAGTACATGAATGAAGTGGAATATTGTCACATCAAAGACTACCAAATGCCTACTTTAGCTGCTTCTAACCCTGCCAATGATTATGGCGCTTACAAAGGTTCTGCCGCCAACCATGGATATGTGATTCAGAATGTCATAGATGTTCTAAAAAACAGAACGCCCATTACCACCAATGCCTTGGAGGGGTTGAAAGTGGTTGAAATAATTGAAAATATCTATAAGCTTAAAAAATAAAGCAATGAGTTATTACGCACACGAAACCGCAGTAATCGACGAAGGTTGTCAGATTGGGAATGAAACAAAGATTTGGCATTTTAGCCATATTATGCCGAACAGCATTATTGGAGCGGCTTGCAATATTGGACAAAACGTGGTGGTCTCTCCTGAGGTGACCTTAGGAAACAATGTAAAGGTCCAAAATAATGTCTCCATTTATACAGGCGTCATTTGCGAAGACGATGTATTTTTGGGGCCTTCAATGGTCTTTACCAATGTGATTAATCCTAGATCTGCCGTTGTGCGAAGAGGGCAATACAGCAGGACAATCGTAGAAAAAGGCGCTTCAATTGGAGCGAATGCCACGATTATTTGCGGGAACAGCATCGGTCGTTACGCCTTGATTGGTGCGGGAGCGGTGGTTACGAAAGACATTCTTCCTTATGCTTTAGTGGTGGGAAACCCCTCGAAACAAATTGGATGGGTCAGCGAGTACGGACATCGCTTGGACTTTGACGAAAAAGGAAAAGCGATTTGCTCAGAAAGTCAACAAGTGTATCAATTGGAGGCTAATTTGGTGACCAGAATCAAATAAGAAATGAATATTGCAGGGAATATATGGAAGTTGTACGTGATTAAAACGTCAAAATGGTTCATGGTTTACATGCCGATTATCGTTTTGTTTATCCAGTCCAATGGATTAAACTTAAGGGAAGTGATGTTGGTGAATGCCATCTATTCTATTTCTATTGCTTTTTTTGAAATTCCTTCGGGCTACTTTTCAGATCGATTGGGGCGTAAAAAATCCATTATACTAGGCACCTTATTTATTGCTGCTCAATTTTTGGCGTACAGCTTGTCTTATGATTTTTGGAGCTTGGGTTTAGGCGCTGTGATTGGAGGCTTGGGAGCGAGTTTTATTTCGGGGACAGATTCTGCTTTGTTGTACGATTCTCTAACCATTTTAGATCGAAAAGGCGATTACCTCAAATGGGAGGGCAGAACCTATGCGATTGGAACGTTTTCCGAAGCGGTCGCAGCAATTATAGGCGGTTGGTTGGCGTATACCTATGGCTTGCGTTATCCAATCTATGCACAGGTTGGGATTAGTTTGATCGGTGTATTGGCGGCGCTGACGTTGGTCGAGCCTCCGATACAAAAAGCCAACAAGAAGGGCAATTGGGAGCAAATGCGCTATATTTTACGACATACCTTTCTAGAAAATAAAAAATTGCGTTTCTTAATCCTTTTAGCCGCTATATCTGGTTTATCTTCCTTGTTGTTGGCTTGGTTTGCACAGCCTTATTTTGATTATAAAAACATAGAAGAAAACAAAATTGGCTATTTGTGGGCTGTCTTGAATATAACGGTTGCTTTTTTTGCCTTGAATGCTCACCACAGTAGTAAAATACTTACTTCGAAGCAATTGACTTTTATCATCTTATTTGGATTTGGGATCGGCTATGCGGTCTTAGGCTGCTATGGTGGTGCTTCTTTAGGTATTGGTTTAACGGCCATGTTTGTCATGTACGCTTTGCGAGGCTTGGCAACGCCTACTTTTTTGAATTTAATCAACCAGAATGCGCCTTCCGATATGCGAGCAACGGTTTTATCCATTCGAGGTTTTACGGTTCGAGTGCTGTACGCTTTATTGGCTCCTATTTTGGGTTGGGTGGCAGATGTTTATTCGATTCAAGAAACGTTTTTATTAATGGGCGGTGTAATTGGATTGGCAACGATTGTAGCAATTGGATTTTATTCTTTAATTTTGCAGGATAATCGATAAGTCTCTACAAAAAAGGTGCTTTGGTGTTTACTTCGGGCAGCTAAAGAACGAAGTTTTTTGTTATTGAATTATAAAAAAGATAAAAACATGCAGCGTATTTTATTGATTTTAATAGGATTGTTTCTCTTGCAAGCAACACCATTATTAGCAAGTCCTTGGTCAGATTATTTTTTTATTGATGACATCAAAGCACGTTTTTATATTGAAAAATACAAGCACATTGCCGTCGCAGAAATGGACCGTACTGGAATTCCAGCGAGTATTAAAATGGCACAGGGAATTTTAGAATCGGGGGTCGGAGAGAGCGAATTGGCCAATGTGGCGAACAATCATTTTGGAATTAAATGTGGTGGCGAAGTTTGGACAGGGGAGAGCCATTATGTTTGGGATGACGAGGTGGTCAAGTCTTGTTTTAGAGTCTACGAAAGTGCCGAAGAATCGTACATTGCCCACAGTGAATTTTTATTAAACCCTAAAAAAGCCTTTCGATATGGGGTGTTATTTGAGTTAGAAAAACACGATTATAAAGGTTGGGCAAAAGGCTTGCAAAAGTCGGGTTATGCGACTTCTAAAACCTATTCCAAAAATCTCATTTCCATCATTGAACGCTTGGGGCTATACAAATTAGACTATTTGACCGTCAAACAATTGGCATTAACGGAGAATGAATTGGCAAATATTTTTCCCAAAACAGCGCCAGAAGTTGACTTGAATGCAGCAGACACAACGACCACGACCACTCGTATTCAAGATCCATTCAGTTCGGTATTGGACAGCGTGGATGTTATTTTGACCTTGTATCAATTTCAAGTCAATGGAATTGATGCGGTCTATGTTCAGCCTGGAGATGATTTGGACAAGATTGCCGATCGCTATCGCAAAAAAATGAAAAAATTATATGCTTATAATGAACTAAAAGGAAGGGGCTTAAAAGTTGGGCAATATATTTTCTTGGATAAAAAACGAAGTTGTTACGAACATTCTAGTACTCAAAAATCTAGCAATGTCCATATTGTGAATCGAGGGCAAACGATGTACGATATTGCCCAATTGTATGGAATTAAGCTTAAAAAATTACTAAAATACAACCCGGTCTATCGTCAACAGCCCCCAAGCCCTGGGGTACAAGTTTTTCTTAAAAAGCAAAAACGATAAGCAACCTAAAAAGGGTCAGGTGACAGACAGGTTTAACGTGTTCGTCAGCTGACCATTTTAATATTATACTTCTTTGGAAATGCTGTGGTAAGCGATTCAACGATTCCCATCAAAGAAACTAGTTTGCTAACAAGAGACTAACTTAAGAACGTTTTCGGGCAAAAAAGTTAGTCATTAAAGCAGCGCATTCCTCTTCCAAGATGCCCGAAGACACTTTTGTTTTGGGATGCAAGGCATTAGGAGCAAGTTTGTTAAAACCTCTTTTGCTGTCACTAGCTCCAATGAAAAGCTCGCCCAATTGAGCCCAAGCCAAGGCTCCCGTACACATTACGCAAGGTTCTAAGGTGACATACAAAGAACACTTTTGTAGGTATTTATTGTCTAGATATTTACTGGCGGCAGTAATCGCTAATATTTCGGCATGAGCCGTCACATCCGTCAAGTGCTCCGTCCAGTTATGTGCCCGTGCAATGATCTGTTGATTGCAAACCACAACCGCCCCAACAGGTATTTCGTCGAGTAATGCCGCCTTTTGGGCTTCTTTTAACGCTTCTTTCATATAATATTCGTGCGAGAAAACAGAAAACATCGTATCTTGGTTTTTTATTAAAAACGTGAGTGAATAACTATTGCGTAAATACATCTATAAAATAGAAGCATTAGCGTTTGAGAACAGTTGGTATAACGTTAAATATACAGCATTTTTGAACTAATCATTTAGATTAGCGAACTATTAATCTATGTGACAAGTATTCTTAATACTTGTTATAATCTTCCATCAATTCTATATCATTTATGCATAAGCAAATTATTTTTTTATTTTTTTTATTGATAACAATCAATGTAAGTGCTCAAGAAGGAGACGAATGGTCTTTAGAGAAATGTATCAATTATGCGGTTCAGAATAGCCTGCAAGTTCAACAAGCAACACTAAATAAAGGTCAAGCAGAATTGACCAAAAAACAAGCCCTTTGGGCACAGGCACCATCATTGAATGCGGGCTATCGGAATGGGGTTAATTTCGGGCGTTCGATTGACCAAACTTCGTATAGTTTTAATACCGTACCGACCTTAAATTCTGGTTTGTCTTTAAATCTAAATGGCGTAATTTTTCAAGGATTTCAGATTAAAAATACCATCAAACAGAGCCGAGTAGATTTGCAAGCGACGGAGAAGGATGTCGAGCAGGCAAAAAATGATGTGGCACTTTCTGTAGCGCAGTCTTATTTGTCGATTCTATTGGCAAAAGAAAGCAAAGGTGTTTTTATGGAGCAATTCAACGTCACAAAAGCACAACATGCGCAGACCTTAAAGTTGATAAAAGGAGGGGTACTAGCAAAAAACTCTAAATATGACTTGGAAGCTCAGATGGCAAGAGACGAAGAGAATATTGTGATTGCACAAAATAACATAGATTTGGCCTATGTCAATCTTAAAGTGTTGATGAATGTGGATGTTTCTGAAACGATTGAAATTGAAGAAGTTGAAGGTTTGGAGGTAGATGAAACCTTAGAAGAGTCTACGCTAGAAGATGTTTATCAAGATGCCGTCAAAAGCCAACCGAATATTTTAGCGGCTCAGTTGCGAGAAAAAAGCGCTGAATTGGGTGTCAGTATTGCCAAAGGGGGGTTGTGGCCAACGATTTCTTACTATGGCGGACTAAATAGTAATTTTTCTTCAGGATTTAAAAACCCTGCGACCAGCCAAATTGTTCCTTATTTTACACAATTAGGCGCAACCGCTTCAGCCAATGTCGGAGTCAATATCTCGGTCCCTATTTTTAATGGTTTGCGAACTAGAATTGGCATTCAGCGAGCAGAGTTAGGAATAAAAGTAGCAGAACTAGCGACAACTCAATTGGAAATAACTTTAAAATCTAATATAGAGCGTGCGTTGACGGATGTTAGAGCCGCTAAAAAACGATTGGCAGTTTCAAGGAAAAGTGCAATCGCAACTCGGTTGTCGGTTGACAATACACGCAAACGGTACGATCTAGGTGTGGTGAACTCTTTTGAATTGACAAGTGTTCAAAATACATTGATTGCTACGGAATCGAGTGTCCTTCAAGCGAAGTATGACTATCTTTTTAAATTAAAGATTTTAGATTACTACAGAGGACGAGCAATTACGATTAAATAAAAGTGTGCTTTTGACAACTTTTGCGCTTATTCTCTTTGGTTTTGAGCGTTTCTCTTGTTGTTCGTGGCTGCGTTTGCAGGATCGACTTTCTAGGGGCAAAACACAATAAAAATTATTCAAATCATTACTCCGTTGAAAAATCGTATTAGTTTATTGCATGAGTGCTTCGCAGTTGATTATCAGTAAGATGAGTCTTTAGTTATCAAAGCGTTAAAAAGCTGATAATCAAACTAATGCAAGATGATTTTTTATGTTTTTTATAGAACCCGAAGGCTCACGAAGTAAAAACTAAAAAATCAACGGAGTATTATCAAATAATACTTATTTCTTATAAAAAACAATGGCAGCGAAACGAAAAAGCAGAAAGGGGTGGTATTTCCTATTGATATTGGTTGTTGCAATCGCAGCAGGCAGTTATTATAAAATGAAAAATAAAAAAGAGGCGTTCGAAAAAGTAGCCGTTGAAGCGGCTGAAAAGCGAACGATTGTCGAAACGGTGTACTCTAGTGGGAAGCTTTTTCCTGCCACAGAGTTAGAAATCACGTCTAATGTCTCAGGAACAATCATTGATTTGTATGTAGAAGAAGGGGACTTGGTGAAAAAAGGGCAATTGTTGGCAAAGGTGGACCCTGAAGCCTTGGTTTCGATTGTAGAACGTGCAGAAGCGGCTACGGATGGATCTAAAGCTCAATTAGAAGCGGTTCGATCTCAGAAAAAACAACTGGAAGCGCAATTTGAAAATACTCGAATTATTTATGAGCGCAACAAGCAACTGCATGAAGAAGGGGTTATTTCTAGAGCAGAATACGAAGCGGCTCTCGCTACTTATAATACCTCAAAAGCAAATATAGAAGGGGCGGTTCAAAATATATTGGCGGCGGAGTTTTCGGTTAAAAGCGCTGAAGCAACGGTCAAAGAGCAAAAGAAAAACTTGTCACAAACTAGAATTTATGCGCCCATCAGTGGGGTGGTTTCTACTTTGTACAAAAAACAAGGTGAGCAAGTCGTTGGAACGGCTCAAATGGCTGGAACTCCAATTCTGAAAATTGCCAACTTAAAAACCGTAGAAGTGCGTGTTGATGTGAATGAACGAGATATTTTGACCACATCCATTGGAGATAGCGCAGAGATTGAATTGGATGCTTATCCAGATCGTAAGTTTTTAGGAATTATTACAAAAATAGCCAATACAGCCACAGGCTTGAGTTCTCTGACCACACAGTTAACGTCTGATCAAGTGACGAACTTTGAGGTAGCAATCTTAATGTTGGAAGATTCTTATAAGGATTTGGATATAGAATCAGAGCGTTCTCCATTTAGAGCAGGGTTGTCTGCTTCGGCAGAGATCAAGACCAATACCGCAACGAATATTTTATCCGTTCCTGTTGCTGCTGTGACGGCAAGAGAAGCAGAGGACGATGTTATTCCAAGTAAAACAAAAGGGAAAGAGGCAAACAAAATTAAAGAATATGTTTTTGTGCAAGTTGGAGATTCTGTTCGTCTACGTCAAGTAACGACTGGGATTCAAAATGATAACTTTATCGAGATTAAAACGGGACTAAAAGCAGGTGAAGTGTTAGTTAAAGCACCTTACGATGCGATTTCCAAAATTTTGGAAGATGGGACTAAAATAGAAGTGGTCGAAGAAAAAGAATTGTACAAGAAAGTTACGAAGTAAATACGCTGTAAATTTAAGTTCGTTACAAGACGCCTAGTATCAAATAGCCTTTCAAAATGGTTTGCTTATTTGATGCTAGGCGTTTTTAATTTAAGCCTTATTGGGGGCTGACAGAGCATGTCAAAGCAGCAGTTTTTACCAAGACAAGTGAATCCATATTAAGTCACTGACCTTTCGTCGGTCAAAAATTAAAAATAATAGCCATGTTCCAAAAAATAAGAAATTTATTTAAAAAAAAGCTGCTTCTCAACACTCCATTTAGCGAGCACAAAGCCATATATGATTTCTTAACCTTACACCTTGCACAGATGGAAGAGGACGCAATCAATGAGAATCGAAATATTGCCAAAGATGAATGGTATAAAAAGATGAAAAAAACTCAAGAAAAAACCTACGATATCATGTTGCGCAGCGTAAGGAATCATTCTATGTAACATTACTTCGTGGAAAAATTGTATTAGTTTGATTATCAACAAGATAGCTTTTAATTATTAGTTTAACTAAATTATTGATAATCAAACTAATATGAAATGGTTTTTATGTTTTTTGGTAAAAAAACTAA
>CACVAQ010000479.1 GCA_902727865.1 uncultured Aureispira sp.
ATTTTTCAAATCAACCTTACTGCATCGCCTCTCTAGCTGCCTCAACAGCCAAGTCGCAAATTCGAACGGCATCCCCAATATAATCTACCGCTTCCCATTTGTAAATGCGGTCTTTCACCGCTTGGTCTATATCCAAACCTTTTACCAATTCCATCAACATTGCTCTAGTTGGTTTTTGCCCCCTAGAAACTTTTTTCAACAAGGTATAAGGATCGTCTACGCCTACAATTTTAAGAATCGTTTGGATTGGTTCTGTTAATAATTCTGGACTATCCTGTAATTCTTGACGACAGTTTCCTTCGTTAATCTTTAACTTGTTCAACCCTCGCAGCAATTCCGTCATGCCCAAAGAAGAATAGGACAAGGCTGAACCCATATTTCGTTGAACCGTTGAATCTGAAAGGTCTCGTTGCATTCTAGAACGGCACAATTTGTCCGACAAGAACGTCAACATAGAGTTCGCCAACATTAGGTTTCCTTCGCTATTTTCAAAATTAATTGGGTTTACTTTGTGGGGCATCGTAGAAGATCCAACTTCTCCTGCTTTCACTTTTTCAGAGAATAGGTCTTTGGAAATGTACAACCAGCAATCGACATCCAAATCCATACTAATGTTGTTGATCTGACGAGTCCAATTGAAATAAGTCGCATAGGTGTCGTGGTCCTCAATTTGCGTGGTAGCAATGTTGGGTTCTAAGCCGTGTTTGCGTAAAAAATTATGCGCAAAATTCAACCAATCAAAATCAGGAAAGGCCGCCAACATCGCTGAGTAGTTGCCCACGGCACCATTAATTTTACCTAAAAAAGTAAAGCGTTTTAGTTCTTTGTAAATGCGGGTAATCCGATTGATAAATACCGCAATTTCTTTCCCTGCGGTACTAGGCGATGCTTTTTGCCCATGTGTTCGACAAGGAAATGGAATACGTTTCCAAGCTTCTGCCAAGTCTATTAGTTTGTTTAAAACGGCTTCGATTTGGGGCAAATGCTGCGCTTCCAAATAATCTTTGAGCATGAACGTGTACGCTAGATTATTAGCATCCTCGGAAGTCAAGGCAAAGTGCAACATATTGACATCTCGCAATTGGGTTCGCTCTCTCAAAAAGATTTCACAAGCTTTTACATCGTGGTTCGTAACGCGTTCAATTTCTTTGATGCGCTGATAATCTTTATCCGTAAAGTTGTCGATACAATCTTGAATATTGGCTTTTTCTGTTGTATTCAAAGGCGCAAACAACCCTGCTTCGTCCAACGCTAAAACGTAGAGCAGTTCGACCTTACAACGGTAATACATCAAACCTTTTTCAGCAAAATATTTTCTATGAGGAACTAGTTTTCCAGCATATCGACCATCTAAGGGTGAAATAGCGTCAATTATCATTTTTTGTTATTTTTGTAACTTTTTATAATGAAGTTAAGATTGGGGCAACTCAAGGCATTTGCCTCAATACATTATGTTTTTAAAGGTTAATTATTTGTTCCTTAGACATTCCGAATCGCAGCATCGGCCTCGTCCAAATATTGCCTTGTTTCTATAATTTCTTGTGCAATTTGTGCTCGAATCGCATGAATATTCAAACTAGAAACAGCTGCACGAAGCACGCTATCCATCGGTGCTTCCATCCCATCAATGACAGGCACTCCTAAATTCGCCATCAAAGCCGTTCCTAAACTAGGAGGCCCCACAACTATAACCGCAACAGGTTCTATAGAGGTATTGTAAATAGCCGCTACTTCGGGAATCCGTGCTCCATTTCTGTCGGCAGAAATCACCCGTAAATCCACACAAATATCATAGGCTTCTACCAACTCTTTCAAGACAGTACAATCCTCCAAATCGTCTTCGTCGTCCATTATAATCGCCACAAAACCAGGTCGAATAATGCCTGCTTTTACTAAATTATTATAAACACGAACCTTAGTAGGTAAATCCACTAAGCTAAATTCTGTTCCTGTAACTGCTTTGTAAATTTCTTGGTATCTACGGCTTGTTTCTACCACTACTTCTGGCGACAAAATCGTCGGTACTTCTCCCTTTACTTTGTTTGCTAACATCCATTGACGCACAAATTCTTTGTCAATTTGCTCCGCTGTAGCAGGATTTTTTTTATAATCTTCTAAACTCCAAAAACGAGAAGAATCGGGCGTGTGTATTTCATCTATCAAAATCAATTGCCCTTCTAACAAGCCAAATTCGTATTTCGTATCGACTAATACAATGCCTCGTGCGGCCAAAAATTCGCTTCCAAAGGTAAACAGCTCTATCGCTTTGGTTTTCATTTGTTGGTAAATCTCAGCCGTCACCAAACCACCTTCTACAATCCCTTGTTCATTGATCTCAGAATCTATATCATCTTTGGTTGTAGGCGTTAAAATTGGCTGGTCAAATTTTTGATTTTTCACCATTCCATCGGGAACGACTACGTCGCTAATTTGGCGTTTTCCCTTTTCATAACCTCTCCACATGGAGCCTGTCAAATAGCCTCGCACCACCATTTCTACTCGAAGCGGTTCTGCTTCTTTTACCAAGGTGATCGAAGCGTCTATTTGCTCAATTACGTGATTGTCTATAATGTGCTTGGTTTGTTCAAACCAAAAATTAGCAATCCCGTTCAACACGGCTCCTTTTGTCGGAATAGCGGTCTTAATTTTTTTATTAAAGGCCGAAATACGATCTGTTACGACAATCATACGAGTCTTGTCGTCAATACGGATGCTGTCTCTAACCTTTCCGCTGTGTAATGTTTTCAGTTGAGGGGAATCAAATTTTGTTAAGCAATCCATGTTAT
>CACVAQ010000480.1 GCA_902727865.1 uncultured Aureispira sp.
TTCCTTAAACAAAAAATATCCAGATTATTGTTAAATAACTAACAATTTTTATTCAAAAACCGTAGAAAAACCGTATATTTGCAGCTATGCTAAAACAGAAAGGAATATTAATTAATAGTTTACTGGTTTGTGTGCTTCTTTTTTCAAGTTGCAAAAATAATTTTGAAAAGTTGCGTTTATCTAGTGACAACGATTTGAAGCTATCCAAAGCATTTGAGTTTTATGAAGCAGAAGAGTGGCTGAAAGCCCAATACTTGCTAGAAGACTTGATTGGAGTGGTTCGATTAACCGACAAAGCAGAGAAAGTATATTATTATTATGCTTACACGCATTATCATTTAGAAAACTACTCTTTTGCTTCTTATTATTTTAAGCAGTTCTCGACTACCTTTCCTAATGGGACGTATGCAGAAGAAGCCTTATTTATGAGTGCGGATTCTTACTACAAATTGTCTCCTAGCTTTAGGTTAACTCAAGAAGATACAGAAAGTGCCATAGAGGGTTTGCAAATTTTTGTCAATACGTATCCTGAGAGTGAAAAAGTTGCTCCATCAAATGATAGAATTGACGCATTAAGAGCAAAGTTAGAATCAAAGGCTTTAGATAGTGCGAAAGGTTATTACAAACGTAAGCATTATAAAGCAGCTACTTATACGTTTAAAAATTTGTTGATTGATTATCCAGATACAAAAGAAGGAGAATACATTCGTTATATGATTATTCGTTCTTCGTTGAAATATGCTCAACAATCTATTCTTGGTAGACAAGTAGAACGTTATCAAGAAACAATAGATGCTTGCCTTGAATTCAAGAAAAGGCATGACCAGAGTCAATACCAAAGGGAAATTGATTCCATTTTCGAAACCGCCAATAAAAAAATCAAAAAAATACGCAATGAACATTAACAGAAATAACGAAATCAAACAAAAAGCACAAGGCATCAATCCTTATATTGTTGCTCGTAATTCGGATGAAATTTCAGCGCTTGGTGGTGGTAACATCTATCAATCTCTAAATATCATTGCGCGTCGTGCAGACCAAATTAGTGTTGATTTGAAGAAAGAGTTGCATGCAAAATTGGATGAATTTGCTTCTACGACAGATACCTTAGAAGAAATTCACGAAAACAAAGAGCAAATCGAAATTTCTAAATTTTATGAGCGTCTGCCAAATCCTAGTATCATTGCTCTACATGAGTTTTTTGATGGTAAGGTTTATCACAGATTCAAAGACGAAGAAACAACTGAAAAATAGTAAACGCTTGTTTGCTATATAAACTATAAATCCTGATAATTACCTGTTGGTTGTCAGGATTTTTTTATTCAATTTTGAGACAAAATTTGTTCACATAAATTGATATAGATTATAACCTATAAAGATGCTCTCCGAAAAGAAAATTTTAATTGCTGTCTCAGGAAGTATTGCAGCCTACAAAATCGCCACTTTAGTGCGTTTGTTTGTGAAGGCTAAAGCAGAAGTAAAGGTCATTATGACTGCTGCCGCTCAAGGCTTTATTACGCCTTTGACCTTGTCTACGCTTTCTAAAAACCCTGTATTTAGTGATGTTAGCTCTGACGAAGGTTGGAACAATCATGTTGAATTGGGGCTTTGGGCAGACGTAATGATCGTTGCTCCTGCAACGGCAAATACCTTGGCTAAAATGGCGAATGGGCTGTGTGATAACATGCTCTTAGCGGCTTATTTATCTAGCCGTTGTCCTGTTTTTGTTGCTCCTGCAATGGATTTGGACATGTGGGTACATCCTGCGACGCAACACAATGTTCAGAAGTTACTGCGTTTTGGCAATCATTTATTGCCTGTTGAAGATGGAGAGTTGGCCAGTGGCTTGGTCGGAAAAGGGCGTATGGCGGAGCCTGAAACGATTGTTCTTCATTTAGAAACCTTCTTTGCCCTACAAGATAGCCAAAACACCTTGGCAGGGAAAACAGTCTTAATCACTTCTGGACCAACTCAAGAGGCAATTGATCCAGTCCGATTTATTAGCAATCATTCTACAGGTAAAATGGGCACAGCTATTGCTGATAAAATGGCACAACAGGGGGCTCGTGTCATTCTTATTAGTGGCACAACGGCTATAAAACCCAAGCATCCTTCTGTCGAACTCGTTTCTGTTCGATCTGCCGAAGAGATGTATCAGGCAGCGGCGGCGCATTTTTCGACGACGGATGTAATGGTTTTGGCAGCGGCGGTAGCGGATTATACCCCAAAAACAAAAGCCGCTCAGAAATTAAAGAAAAAAGAAGGGGACTTGAATATTGAGTTGGCAAGAACAACTGATATTGCAGCGACCTTGGGCAAACAAAAACAAGCGCATCAAATTATGGTTGGCTTTGCTTTGGAAACCAATAATGCCCTTGAAAACGCACAACGGAAGTTGGTCAAAAAGAATTTTGACTTTATTGTTCTAAATGACTTATCCGATAAAGGGGCAGGTTTTGGACACGATACAAATAAGGTGACTTTTTTGGAGCAAAATGGCAAGATTACACGTTATACTATAAAGACAAAGGCAGAAGTCGCTATGGATATTGTTGATAAAGTCATTCAATTGTTGAATAAAGACTAAAAATCTTGTTAAATAAACAAGATTGCCCCAATTCTATTCAGTTTTTTCCGTTATTTATAATAATAATCTGAGTACAGGACAAAAGTTTTTTTATCTAATAAAATATCGAATCTACTTAGCATTTTATTAGATGTTAGATCGCTCCGCTTTTAGATATTAGATTTTAGACCCAATTAGGGCTCAATTGGGT
>CACVAQ010000481.1 GCA_902727865.1 uncultured Aureispira sp.
CTACCCTTTTATAGGCTCGCCATGTTAGGCGGTAATACCAAGTCGCAATACCTACTGGAATTATGAATAAAAATAAAACGATTAGGGCTTCTTCTCCCCAAAAATAAATCATACCTAGAAACATCTTTCCTACGAATAATAAAGCTAAACAAGCAATTGCCACGCCTAAATAGTATTGGTGTTCTTTATCTTTGTAACGAATAGAATGAAAAAGACCACTTAGGACTTGAATGACTCCCACAAAAAATTGAATAAATAAACCCAGCATCAATGCGCCTGGTTCGATGATAATTCCTATCAAATAAGAACACATCATAGGAAAATAAAATAAGCCTTGAAAAACTAAATCGCTGTGATAGATCTCTTTGGTTGGTCGGTTCATTGGTATTCGGTTGATAGGTTTCTTGTGTTTTTTATTTCAAAAAAGGCGAAGGGTTCTCAGCCAAAAATTCCATTTACTTTGTTTTTTTTGAGTCGAAAAATGGTTCTCTATCTGATCAAAAGCATCTTCGATTAAGGCATTGTGTAGCCAGCGCACTTTTAGATAGATTGAGACTCCGTTTGTGAATGTTGATTACTTTCATTGTCTTATTTATTGACTGTTCTTTAGTCTATTAAAATTTACTAACTTTGGTTTCTTTCTAATTCGTATAATAGAGATACGAAAGCAACTTGCAAAGGTTTCAGAAATTATTGAAAGTTTAAAACAAATAAAATGGACGCCAACACTCCCTTCAAAAAAGGTCAACTTAGTACGCAGATCATTCGTTCAAGGCGTTCTATTTTTCCACATGCTTATACCGATGAAAAAATTCCAACTACGCTTCTCGAAGAACTCTTGGAAAATGCCAACCACGCTCCTACCCATCGCTTAACAGAACCTTGGCGATTCAAAGTCATTGCAGGCGAAAAGCTGGGTGCTTTGGGCGACTTATTGGCGAACTTGTACAAAGAGAAAATGTCCGAAGAAAAATTTTCGGACATGAAATACAAAAAAACAGCACAGAAACCAAGACAGTGCTCTCATGTTATTGCGATTTGTATGGAACGAGATGCGGAGGAGCGCATCCCTGAATGGGAAGAAATTGCGGCAACGGCAATGGCGGTTCAAAACATCTGGCTTAGTGCTAGTGCCTACGGAATTGGGGCGTATTGGAGTTCGCCATCAACGATTAAATCCTTGGCTTGTCAAGATTTTTTGAACTTGGGCGAAAGACAGCGTTGTTTAGGCTTTTTGTATATGGGCTACCATAAAATGCCCGCACAAGAAGCCAAACGAACAGCGATTCAAGAGAAAACGGAATGGCTCTAATGGTAATAAGTAAAATAGAAGTTTGCTTAAAACAACTGATTAATGTCTGCTAAAATTTGATTTTTAGCCTTTATGAATAAGATTTTAAATTCGCCTTCATCAGGGTTATCAACTTCCTCCTTTGCCCACTCCACCTCTTTAGTTAGTGTATTGAGCACATCGGTAATAACAATATCTATCGCTTGTTTGAGGCGACCAGAAATGTCCTTTTTTTGATATTGGTTTAGACAATAAATGGCATTATTAGCCAGTGCCTCCAAAAACTGAATATCAGCTTTGAAGGCATTTAGGTCATCTATTTCATCTCGAATTTGTTCCAGTTCGGGTGTCATTCCATTCAATTAAAGGGGCTTAGAATAAAACTTATCCTAATTAGTTTTATTTTTTACTAATCAGTTAATATTGATTTTGTTTCATTAGTTAACCAACCTTTCTGTAGTAAATATTCTGCAATTTGTATTGCATTTGTAGCTGCGCCTTTTCGCAAGTTATCTGCAACAACCCACATATTAAGTGTTTTTTCGTTAGAATCGTCTCGACGAATTCTACCTACAAAAACAGCATCTTTGTTATGGGCAGCTAATGGCATAGGATATTGATTGTTTGCGGGGTCATCCACCACAACAAGACCTTCTGCTTGTTCTAATATAGTTCTTAATTTTGTAATTTCAAAATCTTTATGGAAGCTAACATTCACACTTTCCGAATGCCCGCCTTGTACAGGAACACGAACAGCAGTTGCTGTAATTCTCAAGTTCTTATTTTCTAATATTTTACGTGTTTCTTTGACCAGTTTAAGTTCTTCGCGAGTATACCCATTCTCAAAAAAAACATCACAGTGTGGCAAACAATTTTGAAAAATTGGATGGGGATAAGCAGGATTACTAGCCGTTCCTGTTTTCATTTCCTCCTCGTATTGTTGGACGGCCTGTACGCCCGTTCCTGTCATCGACTGATAGGTAGAAATCACCAAACGATCAATTCCATAAGCGTCGTGCAATGGTTTTAAAGCGACGACCAATTGAATGGTGGAGCAATTGGGATTGGCAATAATTTTAGCTTCTTTTTTCAAACAATGAAGATTGACTTCAGGCACCACCAAGGGTTTGTCCGCATCCATTCTAAACGCAGAAGAATTATCGACAACCGTTGTTCCTACAGCGGCAAATAAAGGCGCAAATTCTTTAGCGATGCTTCCACCAGCAGAAAAAAGAGCCAAATCAGGTGCTTTTTCAATCGCTTCTTTCATACTAACAATCGTACACTGTTCTCCTTTAAACGAGACTTGTTTACCTACAGAACGCTCCGAGGCGACTGGTATAAATTCTGTAATTGGAAAATTCCGTTCTTCCAATAGTTGACACATAACTTGCCCCACCATCCCCGTGACGCCAATAACAGCTACTTTCATGCGCTTTGTTTTTTATTTGTTGAGGAATTCTCAAACGATATTAAAAATTATGACCACAAAGGTAGGAAGAATACTGTTGAGAAGTAGCACAATTTATCCTTGAATTATTATCTGGTCGTATAAAAAAGTAAGATTCTTTGGCAAATCGTGTGGAGTTGAAACCATAGGCTAACTTTTAACAACTCTGAATTGGGATATACCTTTTAAGCAGAAAGTCGTAAGTCGTTTATTATCAAAATGAAACAGGCGACTTTCTACTAAAAAAGTAGGAGGCATACCGTCTAATAAAAAAAGTGGTTTAAAGAATTACCACACGATTTTTCAAAGAACGAAAAAATAAAAAGGTCGTTTGCTTATTCTGTGGATTTATACAAAGTTCATAAACTTTTAACCTTCAATTAATCTTAGAGTCTTTATTTTTACTTAAATTGACTAGAATTCGAGGACTATAAGCAATCTGTAAACACACAGCAATAGAAGTAAGGAATAGATAAACAACAGCATAATGAAATACATATCAATACTTTTTTTGATCCTATGGGTAAATAACACCAGTTTTTCACAAACCTTACAGGATGATTTTTCGGATGGCAATTTTACGACAAATCCTACTTGGAGTGGTAGCAGTACTGATTTCATTATCAATCTAGCCAACGAACTACAAACAGACAATCTTGGTCTTTCAGCGACCTCAGAACTAAGTACAGCGGCTGCGATTCAAGATTCTACCTTTTGGGAGTTTTATGTTCGTATGGATTTTCCGCCTTCTTCCTCCAATTATACTAGAGTGTACCTCCAATCTGACGAAGCGACGTTGAGCGCTACTTCGGAGGGTTATTACCTGCAAATTGGGTCAAGTGGCTCTAGTGATTCTATCGAAATTTACAGGGTTGATGGTGGTACTTCGACCAAAGTTTTTGGCGGAACCAATGCTGCGGTAGCAAACAATCCCAATGTAAGTTTTAGAATCATTCGTGACAATACAGGGCTTTGGGAAGTCTTTACCGATTATGCGGGTGGGACGGCCTATACTCTAGAAGGAACGTTTACCGATGCGACGCACAACACAGGAACCCATTTTGGCTTCTTGGCTGCTTATACAACGACTAGAGGAGATAAGTTTTTCTTTGACAAGGTCTTTGTTTCTCCTTTGTTGGTGGATCTTACACCGCCTAGTATTGTTTCGGTCAACGTCCTTAGTGCCACAGCAATAGATGTTTTATTTGACGAGCCTGTTGATTTAACCACCGCCAATCTCAATACGAATTATGTCCTTAATAATAATAGCGGCACGATTCCCGTCAATACAGCTCTTCGAGATGCCAGTAATTTAAGCCTAGTTCATTTGACAACAAATGCACTTCCTAGCGGTGTACAACACACCATTACCATCAATGGCGTAGAAGATTTGAATAATAATGCGCTTATTAATGGGCTCGATAGTTTCACCTATTATAACATTCAAGCGGCTGCCTTTCAAGATATTATTATCAATGAAATACATGCCGATCCTTCTCCAACAGTAGGGCTTCCGAATGCCGAATTTGTAGAACTACTCAACCGTTCCAATAAAATTATTGACTTGGGTGGAATGATTTTAAACGATGGCAGCGACAAAACCCTACCTAGCTTTTTACTCTTTCCAGATTCTATGGTCACTCTAACGGCTTCTGCCAATGTAAGTGCTTACAGCAGCTTTGGAACAAGCATCAACATCGGTTCTCTGACACTAACCAATGGAGGCGAATTAATTACCTTTAAAAGTGTCAGCGGACAAACGATTGATAGTATTGAATATAACCTCAGTATGTATCAAGATGCTGTAAAAGACAATGGCGGTTGGACCTTAGAGCTCATTAATCCAAATTTGATTTGCCAAGGTACGACCAATTGGATTGCCTCGAACAATGCCACAGGAGGAACGCCAGGACAAGAAAACTCGGTCTACAACAATACGCCCGACACACAAGGTCCTTTGTTATTAGCGACCGCATTCACCTCCCCCACACAAATACTACTCACCTTTGATGAAGGTTTAGGTAATAATTCCACGACACTTAACAATTATACGGTAAGTAGTGCCAGTGTTGCAGCCGTAAGCTTTATTCCTCCAAATCAAATTTTGCTGACGCTTACAGCACCAATGGTTGATTTAAGTAATTATGTTGTCACGGTTACCGATTTGGCCGATTGCTCTGCCAATACTGTACTTCCCAATACAACCGATTCCTTTCTTTATTATGAAATTCAAGTAGCGGCTTATCAAGATCTTATTATCACAGAAATACATGCCGATCCTAGTCCCGTAGTCGGTTTGCCTGATGCAGAGTTTGTAGAGATTTATAATCGGAGTAACAAAACATTGGATTTAGCCAATTACAACTTGTTTGAATCGTCCAATCACCTCCTTCCGACACATATTATGCGCCCTGGAACTTACGCGATTCTATGCGCTGCCTCCAATGCAGCTAGTTTTGCAGGTTTTGGAACCGTTGTTCCGATCAACAGTCTTAGTCTAACCAATGGTGGAGAAATGTTATTATTACAAAACCCGAATGGAGCGACTTTGGATAGCCTAGAATACGACGATAATTGGTATCAAGATGCGAGTAAAGAAAATGGGGGTTGGACCCTAGAGTTAATCAATCCTAATTTATTATGTAAAGGAGGGGCCAATTGGATTGCCTCCAATGCCCCAGCAGGCGGAACGCCAGGCACTCAAAACACGGTTTATAACAATAGTGTTGACAATAGCCCTCCTAGCGTTACCGATATTCGCCAGTATGGCCCCAATCAAATTTCAATTGAATTTGATGATGTTTTGAATAAGAACTTAGCGGGTTTGCCTAGTAGTTATGGCATTGACAATGGGGCTTTTATTGTTTCCATCATTTGTTTATCAGACCATCAAATCATCTTGACCTTAAGCAATACGATGGTTGACCAAACGCTCTACACCGTCACGCTAAATAACCTAGAAGATTGTGTCGGCAATAGTACTGGAATTGCGACGACTTCAATGACTTATTATGAATCTGGAACAGCGACTCATTATGATATTATTATCAATGAAATTATGGCGGACCCCAATCCACCTGTTGGCTTACCAGAAAAAGAATACGTAGAATTATACAATCGTTCTAATAAAACATTCAACCTAGAAAATTTCACCTTTACAGATGCCTCTTCGGTTGTTTCGACCTTGCCTTTCTTTATTTTACATCCTGGGGAATATGTAACGCTTTATAATAATGCCGATGGAGTTGGTTTTTCCTTTTTTGGGAATGTCTTGCCCGTCAGTCCTTTTCCTGATTTGAATACCAGCGATGAATTGATCTTGCAAGATCAGTCGGGCGAAGTCATTGACGCTGTTGCTTATGAATTGTCTTGGTATCAAAATGCGGATAAAGACGATGGAGGCTGGTCTTTGGAACGCATCAATCCCGATCGTCCTTGTGAAGCAGCAGACAACTGGCGCGCTTCGGAGAATTTACTGGGAGGAACACCTTCTACGCAAAACTCCGTCTTAGATATGGCTCCTGATTTGCAATCTCCAGATGCCTTGAGAGCCTTTCCATTAAGTCCCGATAGCATCCGACTTTATTTCTCAGAGGCGATGGATGACCTTGCAGGCGCAACAACGATCAATTACAGCTTAGACCATGGCATCAATGTCTTAAGCGCCCGCTTAGAACCGCCATTTTACAATACAATTATTCTAACACTAGACCAAGCACTTGTTTTAGGAACAACTTATACCATTACAATGAATGCTGGTTTAACCGATTGTGTTGGGAATCCAATTGCCTTAAAAAACACAGCCCGTCTAGCCTTGCCGCAAGCTATTGAGAAGGGAGATTTTATTTTAAATGAAATTTTATTTAATCCTGTCACCAGTGGAAAGGATTTTATTGAGTTGTATAATACCTCGAACAAAGTCTTAAATGCAGCGGAATTGGTTTTCTCTAATGCAGAAATCTTGGATGGAAACTTAGCCAATACTTCGGTTGTCCAAACTCGAACGGTGGATGTCAATTGGTTGGTTTTCCCGAATGAATATGTGGTTATTACAGAAGATCCCGACCTAATCAGAGCGCAATACCAGACGCCTAATCCAACACTTTTTGTTGAAAACAGATTGCCAACCTATGATGACAACGAAGGAACGGTTTTCTTATATACGACTTATGATTCTCTTTATATTGATACTCAAGGAAGTCCTCAGCTTGCTTATTTGGCGCAAATCATGGATGTATTTGACTATTCTGCGGATTATCACTCGCCACTAATTGACGACAAAAATGGCGTTTCGCTAGAACGCATTGATTTTGATGCGCCCAGCAATGATCCCAACAATTGGCACTCCGCAGCAACCGATGTCGGTTATGCAACGCCTGCGTATCAAAACTCTAGTTTCTTTGCCAACAATCTTTCGGGGGATGATTTAATTCAACTCCCGACAGAAACGCTCTCGCCTGATGGCGATGGTTATGAAGACTTTTTGTTGATTAATTATAATGTAGATGATTTGGGCTACGTTGCAAACATTGTCATTTATGATGCGACTGGTCGTCTAATTAGAAATCTTGTCAATGGCGAATTACTATCAAGAGAAGGCAGCTTGCAATGGGATGGCACCGATAATGAAGGCAAAAAAGCAAGAATTGGCGTCCATATTTTAGCCTTAGAAATTTTCCGCCCTGATGGAACGGTCAAACGCTTTAAGAAAACGTGTATTGTTGCTGGTCGAATGAACTAGCCTTGCGAGATGGCAGCCACCTTGAAGGTGTGAAGGTGGCTGCCATCTCTGCGTGTAAAACAGCGCAAACAGCTACCTCCAAGATCACTTATACCGTCCTTCTTTTTAAGATAAAAAATGAAATGCCTGCCAACAAAACTAGTCCACCAAGCCACCACCAAGATCTAGACTTTAATTTTTCCTGTAAAGGCGCAGCAGTCCCTAGTTGAATAAAAGGCGCCCAATAAGCAGGATGTGCCGCAATTCCAATCGTTCCTTTCAAATAATCTAATTTAGCCTTTCCGAGTGCCACATCTTTAGGCAAACCTGCTTTTAAATAGGTGTAAAAGCCTTGCATAATTAGTGCCGTAGAAGCATCGTTTACTTGCCACAAACTAACCACCAAAGAAGGCACGCCAGCATACATAAACGACCGTGCTAAAGACAGCACGCCCTCTCCTTGGTCAAAACGACCATAGCCTGTTTCACAAGCAGAAAGCACGACTAAGCTGGCATTTAAATTCAGTTGAGAAATTTCATAGGCATACAAAAAATTATCATCCAAACTATCTCGATTCTCTGTAAAGGCCAAACTAGAAGCAAATGGGTGGTTTTTGTTTAATATTCCATGCATCGCTAAATGCAAAACATCCATTTCGGCTGCATGTGCTTTAAAATTATGTTCTGTCGCCGCTGCTCCATAATAATAATGTCCTTCCTTAAATAATTTTTCTAACTGATTGAGTTCCGACACAACCGCAGGCAATGGAGACAACTGTTTTCTTATTTCTTGTTGGAGCAAGGTTCGTTGATACAAATTAGTATCCCTTAGAGCATCATAACTGGCGGCAAAAGCATACAAATTTAAATCTTTCTTGAGGGGTCTTTTTGCTTGTCCCTTTTTATTTTCGAGCAATAAAGCCGCAGAATAACTATAGCGAATGGAATAATCTTGCAATAAATAATGCAGCTGACTATAGGCTAGCTTTTCAGAAGGTTTTTCTACTAAAAACACATCAAAAGGCAAATGCCCTAAAGTTCCATCAGGTACAAGAATAAGATGTTCAATCCCTTTTAGGTAAGGAATCGCTGCGGCAAACAATTCCTTATAAAACCAATGTGCGGTTTTTGTATATTGTTGATAGGCTCTTTTTTTATCTTTGAGTATGTATTCATAATCGCTCAATGCGGTTCGAAATTGCGCTACTTTATGCCCTATTTTTTTGCTTGTAATCGGTAGCTTCAAAAATTGACTTTCCTTCTTGGTTATAACAAACAAATAACAACTGGAATCACTTATGAAATATTCTAACAAAGCCGTTTCATCGTCCAAAACGTTCTGTTTAAAGGCTTCTAAATCAAAATTTGTCCCTCCTTGTTTCATTTCAACATACTTTGGAAACTCTGACTTGATGCGTTCATAGAGTTTTTCTAAAGCTCGTTTTTGATCAAACAATTGATTTTTGAGTTCGTTCTGTAAGGTGTTTTCTTGCGCCTCTTTGGCATCTATAATTTGCTTTTCAAGCGCAGCGATTTCTTTTTTCAAATTGGTTTCTTCCTTTTGAATATGCTCTGGCAAGCCGCCAAACTTTTCCTCGGCACTTCCTTTCAAACTTTCTAGCAAAATGATCGACTTACTTTTTTCGGCCGCCTGTAAAGCCGTTTCAATATATTTCTGCTCGGAGTTTAGGCTGTAATATTCTTGTGCCGTTAAAATCATATTCGCCACAATATTATGTGCCTTCGCAAGCAGTGTTTTTTTGTCTTCATTTTGCGCCAAAGCCTCTCTTTGAGTAAAAAGGATTTGTTGAGCCAGCAAGCTATATTTATAAGACTGTTCGAGGTAGGCTTCTGTTTTTGTCGAACGATACCAATCGTTGTACAACAATTGTAACGTTCCAAGCGTCCTCTGTAGCTCATTAATATCTAAATACGCTTTGTTATCAATCAGCGTTTTTAAATCAGGTTGGTTGTTTAACAGATTGGCTGCTAATGCTTTTTTCAGGAACATTTCTGCTTTTTCATACGCTCTTTTCTGAACCCAAAAAGCACCTTGAGTCGTGTAGAGTCTAGCTACATCAGGGTGTTTTCCACCATAAATATTATGATAAATAGTCAATGCTTTTTCAAAATACACCCCTCGTTCCTCGACCATATCCCAAGTCGTATAAGCGATGGCCATACTTTCATAACACCTAGCCAATCCTCGCTTGTTGTCTCCTTCTACTTGCTTATAAATTTCAATGGCAGCAGCGCTGTATTCTTCAAACTTTTCTTTATGATTTAATTTTCCATAATTCCCCATCAAATTCACATAACACAAGGCTAATAGAAGCAATTCGGTCCCTTCCTCCTCTCTTAATTTGCGTTCTTTTTCATAATTTAAAAGGGCAATTTCAACGTATCCTTTTTTCTCATAAATCATTGCTTTTGCATTATACGTCTGTGCAAGTCGAAGCTTGTCCTCTTTGTCCTCCAACAATCGCTCTGCTTTTCCTAAATAATCTAGTGCTCGATTCGGTTGTTGCAATTCTTGGCAAATGACACTACAATTGGTATACTGCCGAGCCGTTTCTTTCCAATCATCAGGGTTATTTATGGCGGTTATAGCAACCGCTTTGAGCATATATTCCAAGGCTTCTTCCTTATTTCCTATCGCCCAATGCAAGGCGGCTGAATTATTATACAAAGAAGCAAAGTCGCCTTTCTTCCCAAATTTGGTGATACAAATTTCATTCTGTTTAAAATAGCGTAAACCAGTTTCAAAGTCATTTTTTAAACAATAAGCAATTGCTAAATTATTATAGGTCGCACACAAACGCTGCTCTTCATTGTTTTTTTGATAAATGCTCAACACTTTTTTGTGAATGCGAATCGCTTCATCGTACTCGTTTTTCACAGATTTGATGATTGCTAAGGTATTGTAAGCAACCGCTTCTTGTTTATTATTTACACCGAGTAGTGCCCGACTTTCTTTAATAATTTCGTTTGCCAATTGCGTCGCAACATCATATTCTCTCAACTCTCTTTTAATGATCGTAATATGATTTTTTACTTGAAAAAATCGGTCATAATTTTTATGCCGCTCATCTAAAATAAGGGCTTGCTCATAATAATAACTAGCTTGTGCATAATTTTTTTTCTTATAAAATGCACGCCCTTTGGCGATTAAGATACTGGCTTTGGCGGTATCTGTTTTAGCCTCTTGGGCAAAAAAAACAAAAGGAGCAAATAACAAAAAAAGTAAAGGCGTCATTTTTATAACCTTATTTCTTGTTATAATAAGATGCCATTTAAAAACGACGGGGAAACTCAAAAAAGTAAACATGTTCATACTAGATCAAACCCTTTTTATTCAAAACAATACTATTTCTAAATCCTAAGGAACAATAAAAAATAAGATGAACATTTACTTAGCTGCGCTACTTCTTAGCTACACTGCTACTCCGTGGTCGAGGTCGTGAGAGCTTCGCCATTGAATAATCTTATTTATTGACCATTCCTAAAACGAACGGATTTACGTTCATTCCCCCCCCCCTCTTAGACAAATTTGTCCTGTTCATCAATTAGGATTACAAGCTCTAAAGTTAAACAACTTAGCTAGAAGAGACTAGCAAATCAACTATTTTAGAAATATTGACTTGAATTAAATTTATTGCCTTTTTTTCATCAAAAAACTTGACGCAGAACGCATTAGGTACATTATTATTAAAAAACAAAGAGAGGCAATCAATAAAAATAGCCTAAGCCTGTTCAACAAAATTTTATTTGTTTTTTTAGGCTCGAAAAGCAGCTCTAAATTGTCAAAAATAAGTAAGGTATTTTATATATTGATTTTTTTTTGAACAGGATCAAAAAAAATTCGCATTTTCTCAAACACTTTCAAGTGAAAAAGTGTTACTTTTGTAACTAGATTAGATTTAATCTAAATATAATAACAAATAAGAAATATAATGTCTGACAAAAAACTGATTTACCTAGATAATAATGCCACAACCCCTGTTGATCCAAGAGTTGTTGAGGCGATGCTACCTTACTTTACAGAACATTTTGGCAATGCTGCTAGTAGAAACCACCCTTTTGGCTGGGCTGCGGAAGGTGCTGTTGACAAAGCTAGAGAACAAATAGCTGGCTTGATTGGAGCTGATCCTCGTGAAATCATTTTCACTTCGGGTGCTACTGAAGCGGATAATTTAGCAATCAAAGGAGTTGCTGAAATGTACAAGGGTAAAGGAAATCACATTATTACCTTAGAGACAGAACATAAGGCTGTTTTGGATACCTGCAAAAAGTTGGAAAAAGAAGGCTGTGAAGTGACGTACTTAAAAGTAAATCGCCAAGGTTTGGTTGATTTAGCGGAACTCGAAGCGGCTATTCGCCCGACTACTATTTTGGTTTCGATCATGTTTGCTAATAATGAGATTGGTGTTGTTCAACCGATGAAAGCAATTAGTGATATTTGTGTTAAACACCAAGTATTATTTATGTCAGATGCAACGCAAGCTGTCGGGAAAATTCCTGTTGATGTAAAAGAATTGGGTATTCACTTGATGGCATTTACTGGACACAAAATGTACGGACCTAAAGGTGTTGGTGTGTTGTATGTTTCTCGTAAAGGACCACGTGTTAAGGTAACGTCTCAAATGGACGGAGGTGGACACGAGCGTGGAATGCGTTCGGGTACGTTAAATGTTCCTGGGATTGTTGGAATGGGAAAAGCTTGTGAATTGTGTGCAGAAGAAATGGAAGCGGATGCAACTCGTTTGTCTGGCTTGAGAGATAAATTAGAAAAAGAGTTGATGAAAGTCGAAGAGGTTGTCTTTAATGGCCACACAGAGTTTAGAATGCCACACATGACGAACTTGTCGTTCAAACATGTTGAAGGAGAAGGTTTGATGATGACCTTTAACCAAAACATTGCGCTTTCTTCTGGATCTGCTTGTACTTCGGCTTCTCTAGAGCCTTCTTATGTTTTAAAAGCATTGGGTTTAGGAGATGATTTAGCACACTCGTCTTTGCGTATTAGTTTAGGACGTTTTACGACTGAAGAAGATATTGATTTTGCAATTGATGCCATTCGTACTGGCGTGAATCATATGCGTGAACTTTCTCCAATCTGGGAAATGTACCAAGAAGGTGTCGACCTTGATGCTGTTCAATGGTCGGAGCATTAATATACATTTTGATTAAACTCGCTGCACCTGTTGTAGCATTAAAATAACTATAATTATGGCTTATTCTGATAAATTACTAGACCATTTTAAAAAACCTAAAAACGTAGGAACACTAGACAAATCCCAAAAAAATGTAGGGACTGGACTCGTTGGCGCCCCTGAATGTGGTGACGTCATGCGTTTGCAAATTGAAGTAGACGAAACGTCTGGTTTGATCAAAGATGCTAAATTTAAAACATTCGGCTGTGGTTCTGCGATCGCTTCTTCTTCTTTGGCTACAGAATGGCTAAAAGGAAAAACATTGGACGAAGCTTCTTCTATTGACAATATGGATATTGTGGAAGAATTAGAATTGCCTCCTGTAAAAATTCACTGTTCTGTTTTAGCAGAAGATGCGATCAAATCAGCAATCAAAGATTACAAAAGCAAAAACGCTGAGTAATTGAGTCCTAATATTAAAAAACACTTCCAATTTCATTCGTATGATATTCGTAACTGACAATGCAAAAGGTCAAATTGAGCATATTCGCACAAAGAATGAGAACTTGAACGAAAACTATTTTGTTCGTGTTAGCGTGACAAGTGGTGGGTGTTCTGGCTTATCCTATAATATGGATTTTGATAACGAATCACAAGCCGAAGACCAAGTTTTTGAGGACAATGGAATTAAAATTGTCACGGATCTAAAGAGTTTTTTGTACTTGTTTGATTCTACCTTAGAATTTTCTGGTGGCTTAGATGGCAAAGGGTTTCATTTTACCAATCCGAATGCCTCTCGAACTTGTGGCTGTGGCGAAAGCTTTGCCGTATAGAACGTACTAATAAGATATAGAATATAGAATAGCTTTTCAAATTGATTTGGAAAGCTATTTTTTTTGTTTTAAGACAGCTTCAAACAAACAACTATATAGAACGGTCTGTTCGCTCCTTGAGTGAGTCCCAACAACAAAAAACGCCTTGCACAAATGTGCAAGGCGTTTTTTTCTCTATTCAGTAAAAAACTAGCTTAGACTAATTCTACATTTACTGCATTCACTCCTTTTCTCCCATCCTCAAGATCGTATGACACGCGATCATCTTGGTTAATGTCTTCGACCAAACCATTGGCGTGAACAAAATAATCTACATTGTCATTGTCATCTTTAATAAAGCCGTAGCCTTTTTCTTCGTTAAAGAACTTTACTGTTCCTGTATTGGTACCCATAATAATAAAATTTGCGTGCAAATTGCACATTAAACACAATGTTTTGTTCGAGTAAAAGCCTTGCTTGAATCTATAAAACATTGAAATAAAAAATAAAAAATCGACAACCATTTTAAATGGCTGCTTTACAAAGGAAATAAATTTATTTCTATTTTTCAAGTACCCGATGTTCTAAATACTCAAAAAATAAGCTTTCATTAAGATAAAAAATCCAGATGAAACCGCTCTGCATCTACATAAAGGAAAATTTTCATAATAAAGTTCCCCTAATTTTATTTT
>CACVAQ010000482.1 GCA_902727865.1 uncultured Aureispira sp.
TTTTTTTATTAGGAACGGTCAAGAAATCAGATGAACAAAATTTGAAACGAGGTTTTTGTTTCAAATTTTGCTAAAGATGAGAAGTATGAGTGTAGCGAACGAGCAAGCTTGCGCTAGGCGCAAAGGTTTGGCACGGGCTACACGCCCGATTCTTTAGTGGAATTTGAGGCAAAAATATTATTCAAATGTTCATCTTATTTCTTTACTGTTCCTTAGACGGTATGCCTCCTAAGTTTCAAGTAGAAAGTCGTCTATTTTTTTTGATAATAAACGAATACGACGTTCTACTTAAAAGGTATATCCCAATTCATGGCTGTTAAAAGTTAGCCGATGATTTCAACTCCACACAATTTACTGCGTGAGAAGGGTTACCTAAGAACGTAGTTTTTTAATAAAAACGATCTTGTACAAAATTGATTATCATCCTATTAATACTCTGGCAATAATTAATCTGATACAGGTTCTCCACGAAGTCTAGGCAAATATAAAAGAAAATGAGGTTTTCTCTAAAGTATAATTCAGCTCTGTAGAAATAATTAATAGCTTGAATAGGGGTAAACAGATCTTATCTCGACTAGTAAGTGATCGCTAAAACAACTATTCTTTTGAAATGTGCATCTTTTTTAGTAATTTAGATCGAAGCGCAGTAAACCTAAAGTGTTCTTTACTGCCTTACATTAACAACACTTATATACTAATAATACTTCGTGGGATTTTTAGTTTTTTTACCAAAAAACATAAAAACCATTTCATATTAGTTTGATTATCAATAATTTAGTTAAATTAACAATTCAAAGCTATCTTATTGATAATCAAACTAATATAATTTAGCTACGCTGAGCCTTTGTTACTTACGTGAGGTCGCTACGCTTAGTTCGGGTTCTCCACGAAGTAATGTGCTAACATACAAGCTATTATATAAAAAAACTCTATGAAAACAAAAGTACAGATTGACCTAAACCTCACGCAACGTTCCACTAAAAACAGTCCAGTTCAAGTGAATAGTTGGGTAAATAAAGCCTTAGATTCAAAAAACAAGATCAACAGCCCTAGAGAGAGTGATTCAGGACGGAAGTTACAACTTAATATGACTTTTTGTAAAAGCATCTTAAATCGTCGCTAGATCAGTAGATGGGCCTTAAGCCCTGATAAAAAATCAGCAAATACAAAAAATGTATTTGCTGTTTTTTTGATTAAAACACTACTGTTTGATTACTTTTTTCCTAATCCACTCTGCGCCCACTTTTACGCTCCGACAATACGGCATCCTTTAAGAAAAAGGCATTCCATTGTTTTTTTTATCCTATTAGTAATACTCCGTTGATTAGTTCACTACGTTTGTTAGCTCGCTTTGCTCGTGAACGCACTCCGTTCGGTTTAGGAGCGCTACGCTTAGGTTAGCTGCGCTGCTACTGCGTGGTCGTGCCCCTTTGTTAATACAAAAAGTCGCTTTGTTCGTCGCTAAGCTCCTGAGCGCTGCGCTTTAGTTCGCTTCCTTCGGGTTCTCAACGGAGTAATGCTTAGGTAAACTTATTTTAAATTCTGCTGTTTTTTTGTAGAAGAAAGCCCCCATACGATTCTTTTTATACTTATTAATTTTCATTTACCGCTCTTGTATGAAATTTTCTGACGATTTATATCAACTAATCAATGCACTCAATCAATCTGAGAAACGATATGTAAAATTGGTTACAAAAGCCTTTACTAGTAAAGGCACCGATAATCAACTGGCTCTTTTTGATGCATTTGATCGACAACAAGAGTATAACGAAGATAAAATTCGAAAAGATTTTAAGTATAAAATTCCAGCCAAAAACTTTCATGTTGCCAAAAACAGGCTGTACAATTTAATCCTAAAGGCATTACATCTATACCACTTAAAAAATTCGGAGTATCAAAAAATCAATCAATTGATTTTTCAATCGGAGATTTTGCAAAAAAAAGGACTGTATAAACAAGCGGATGTTATCAACCAAAAAGCAATTCAAACGGCTATAAAGTTAGATATTTTCCCACTAGCAATCACGGGTTTATCTAGTCAAGCAAACTCGTTTATGAATCAGCGCGATTTGACAAAAATCACCCACTATCTGGATCGTGCATTAGAAGAAGAGTACGATCTTTTGGAACGATACAAAACCGACCTTACCTATCAGTATTTACAGCTCAAAACTTTATTCATAACACATAAAAAACAAGCCATTCGAAGCGAAGCTGAAATGGCACAAATTCAAGCCCTAAAGGAGCATCCATTGTTAAAAGATCCCTCGCTTGCAAAATCCAAAAGTGCTTTAGATATGTATCGTTTTTTAAATGGCTTTATTTGCAGGTACGAAGGCAACTATGTTCAAGCATGTGAATATTGGAAAGAGTTTGTAGAGGAGTTAGAAGAATTAAAATCAATTCCTAAAAATAGAATAGAGGAATATATTTCAAATCTAAATAATTTAATGTTTTTGCAATTAGAAGCCTTGTTGTTTGATAAAGCTTGGACAAATTGTCAAAAAATGATCGCTTTACTATGCCATGAACACATTAAAAATAACGCCCATCTAATTGTTAAAATCAAGGAACGGGTGATTGAATTCAAATTAGAGTATTACCTACGCTCCTATCAATATCAAGAAGCCTTGCAGTATCAGCATACAAATCAAGAAGAAATTGCGGACATTTACGGTCAAGTCGGTGATTTTAGAAAGCTTGTAATTGACTATCTTCAAACGTCGATTTATTTGTGCAATCAAATGCCTCAAGAAGCTAGTTTTAGCATCGAACAAGTATCTGCCAACAAAGTTCTAAAACAACATCAGTACATTTATTCTGGAGCGATGATTATCAATTTATTGATTCATTTCGAATTGGGTAATTATCAATTGTTGGAGTCGCTACTGTTGAACACCTATCGAATGATGTACAAACGAAAATTATTATATAAAAGCGAAAAGGTTATTTTTAAATATTTAAAGAAGTATCTTCGAATGTCGACGAACGAAGAAATTATGGACTCGTTCAAATTTCTTAAACAAGAACTGCAAGAAGTTCGCACCCATAAATTTGAGCGCAACTTTTTACCCAATTTTGATTTAGTGGTTTGGATTGAAAGTAAGATTCAAAAAAAGAATATGCCCGAAATCATTTTGGCAGGCGGCTTAACCTTGTAAACTCAAAAAACAGTTTAAATGCTATCCATTTTAATTCCTAGTTATAATTTTGATGTTCGAAAACTAGTCCATCAATTGCACCAACAAGGAGTTTTGTTAAGGGTTCCATTCGAAATCATTTGTATCGAGGATGCTTCTCTTCAAAAATACGTTGATTTGAATCAGTCGATCAATGCCCTTTCCTTTGTCACACATCGAGTTTTGTCCAATAATTTGGGGCGTTCTAAAATACGAAATTACCTCGCTACACAAGCTCACTACGATTATCTACTTTTCATGGATTGTGATTCCATGCCAGTCTCTAATGCTTACCTTTCGAACTACATCGAACAAATCCACCCCAAACAACTGCTCTATGGTGGTCGCTGTTATCAAGAGCAAGCCCCCAACGATTTGACGCTTTATTTTCATTGGTATTATGGTAAACACAGAGAACAAAGCATTGCAAAAGATCGACAAAAAAATAGCTATCAATCTTTTATGACTAATAATTTTTTGATTCCAAAAGATCTATTTGAATCCATCCGTTTTGAGGAAACCTTAACACAGTATGGCCATGAGGATACTTTGTTTGGTTTAGAGCTACAAGAAAAAAGAATTCCTATCCTACATATAGACAACCCTTTAGAACATATTGGGCTAGAGCCGAATCATGTTTTTTTAAAAAAAAGTGAACTAGCCATTCAAAACCTATACATCCTACACACCAAGCACTCTGTTCACAAAGAAATTAAACTCCTTCATTTTTTTCTACAAACAAAAAGGTTATATTTACACTTCCCCATTCTAATAATATATTTTTTCACAAAAATTTTATTAAAAAAGAATCTCTTTTCCCGCCTTCCCCAATTAACACTATTTGATTTCTATAAATTAGGTTATTTAATCCAATGGACTAAAAAGCAATAGAAAAAAATAATAGTTTCCTTTTATGAACAATATCTCAACACCTCTTGAGCTATTTCTGCATCCTTATACACTTCTTTAGAGTTATAAAGATCAAGAAATTTAAGATGTCTATTAAAAAGATCCTTTGAATCTAAACAAGCTTTAGCCTGCTTATGGCATTCCTATGTTTACTGTTGAATATTTCGATGCATTAATTTTGAAAAAGCACCTATTAATATAAACTGGGGGCATAAAAAACATAAAAGGAGGGCAGATAGCCTATCATACATAAGCATACTATAAATAGAATAAGCACACCAAAGGAACCTATTAGCCTTATAAAGAGCTAATATGACAAACGTAAAGCAATTTCTATTGCCTTTACTTTATCATCTTCAAGTCATTGGCTTGAAGATATACAAGGAAGTTTTTATCTTTACATGATCTAAAATCAATATTTTTTTGATATTACTTTTTTTAATAATTTTAACTTATTAGTATGAAAAAACATTTAATGAAAAGCTTCGCTTTTTGCCTCCTAGGTTTGGGAGCAACCAACTTGTCGGCACAATATTGTACGACAGCAGGAGCAACTTCTACATTCGATTCTAATGTAGAAACAACTGTACTTACAGGAGATGCTGCTACTTCCATCAATTATGCTGGCTGTACTGGTACGCCTGCTACGGGATTGAATGATCTGACTGCAACTCAATCTGTTAACGTTACTGCTGGAAACCCCTATACTGCCGACATTCAGTTTGGTACTTGTGGTGACGACTATGTAGGTGTTGGAGAAGCATGGATTGACTGGAATCAGAACGAAAATTTTGACGTGAATGAATCTATAGGAACCTGGTCAGGAACGCCTCCTACAACACTTTCTAGCTTCACTTTCACTGTTCCTGTTACAGCAATTAACGGAACAACTCGTATGCGTGTTATACAAGAAGAAGGTGGTTCGTTGCCATTGGATCCTTGTCAAAGTTTTACTTATGGATCTGCCGCAGATTTTAGTATTGTAGTTTCTGGTGGTGTTGCCATTACTTGTCCTAGTCCAACTGGACTCATGGCTAGTCCGATTTTAGCTACCTCTGCTGACTTAGCTTGGACAGAAACTGGTACAGCTACTTCTTGGGCAGTTGAATATGGTGCACTAGGTTTTGCTCCAGGTGCAGGAACAACAATGTTTACTGGTAACAATCCGTTAACTATAACAGGATTGATGCCAACGACTTCTTATGAATTTTATGTACAAGCGATTTGTGGTGCTGGTGATTCTAGTACTTGGGCTGGTCCTTATGCATTCGTTACACCATGTGTTGCAGCGACTCCAACGTATTCAGAAGACTTCTCCAATTTCTTGAATCCTTGTTGGTCTGAGGCTAGAGGTGTGTTATCTACTAGTACAACACTAACGGGTACGACTTCAAGCTGGACGACTCAATTCTTTGGGAACACGGGAAGTGATTTTGCTGCAAGACTCAATCTTTATTCTAACAATAGACAAGAATGGATCACTAGTCAAATGATTGACTTAGGTACTGCTGCAACCAACTATCAATTAGAATTTGATATTGCATTAACTGATTATAATACTAGTAATGCGACTACTTTGGGAGTTGACGATACAATTGCTATCGTAATTTCTACGGATTATGGTGTAACTTGGCAAATGGCTAATGTACTACAATTCTGGTTGCCTGGTTCTGAACCAAGTAATACAGGAGACCATATCATAATTGACTTATCTGCTTATACAGGAGTGGTACAATTTGGGTTTTATGCTGCTTCTTCTGTAGGTAATGCAGATAATGACCTTTTTATTGATAACTTCTTAATTACCAACTTAGCAAGTTGTAGTGCGCCAAATACCTTAACAGCGATGAATGTTATGGCTACTTCTGCTGACTTAGGTTGGACTGAAACTGGTACGGCTACTTCTTGGGCAGTTGAATATGGTGCAACAGGTTTTGCTCCAGGTGCAGGAACGACAATGCTTGCCACTACGAATCCTTTTAGTGCAACTGGCTTGATGGCTGCAACTTCTTACGACTTTTATGTACAAGCGATTTGTGGTGCTGGTGATTCTAGTATTTGGGTGGGTCCACTTACGTTTACAACCCCTTGTGCCCCTGTAATGGCTCCTTACTTAGAAGCTTTTGCGACCAATGCTTTACCAGCTTGTTGGTCAGAAGCAGGAGCAAATTCTTGGGAATATGGTAGTACAACTACTACTCCTACTGGATTTGCAGGTCATGGTGCTGCGAATGTTTCTGACCACAGCATGGGAGGTGGAGGAAACTTCATCGGTATGGATGGTTCTAATAATGGAGATACAGATGTCAGTACACTGATGTCTCCTTTTGTTGACATTACTCCATTGACTAATCCAGAATTAAGCTACTGGGTATTCAGTAATAATGTAAACGATGCTGCTCAAAATAAATTGATCGTTGAATTTTATGATGGTGCTAACTGGACTGTTATTGATTCCATTCAAAGTAACTTGGGTTCAACATGGCTTGAATTTACAACCGACTTATCAGCCTTTACTGTAACAGGAAATACACAAGTTCGTTTCTCTGTAACAGGTGTTTCTAATGGAGGTTTCACCTTCTATAACGATATCTTAATTGATGACGTTCATTTCCGTGAAATGCCTAGTTGTCCTTCTCCAAATGCATTAATGGTAACCAACATTACGGCTACCTCTGCTGATTTAGCTTGGACTGAAAATGGTACAGCTACTTCTTGGGCAGTTGAATATGGTGCGACAGGTTTTGCTCCAGGTGCAGGAACAACAATGTTTGTAGCTGCTAATCCTTTTAGTGCAACAGCTTTGATGTCTGCAACTTCTTATGACTTTTATGTACAAGCAATTTGTGGTGCGGGTGACTCTAGTCAGTGGGTTGGTCCATTTACGTTTGCAACACCTTGTGCGGTTCTTTCTGGAGATGTATCTGGTGATGCTATTTTAGTTGGCAGCCTTCCATACTCAACGACCGGTAACACCGATTCTTGCTATATGGATACTAGAAACAATGCTAGTGCAGATGTTTGGTATCAACACATTGTTGAGCCATGTACAGATTCATTAACAATTTCTTTATGTGGATCTGATTTTGATACTTATGTACGTGTTTTTGCTAGTGATGCAAATACTCAATTATTCTTCAATGATGATAACTCTGTCGCTTGTGGTACAGGTGGCAATTCTCATTTAGTAATTGATGTAACCAATGATTCCTTAATCAATGAAGGTGATACCATCTTCATTATGGTAGAAGGATTCACTACAAGTCAAGGAATGTATGACTTGAACATCTCTAGTACAATTCAATGCCCTGTTATTACGGATCTTGTCATTACAGAGATTATGTACAACTCACCAGAAGGTGGAACAGATTCATTAGAATTTGTTGAAATTTACAACAATGGTAATGCTGATGTTGATTTAACCAACTACACATTATCTGGTATTACATATACATTCCCTGCGGTAACATTACCCGTTGGTGGATACTATGTTATTGGTGTCAATGCTTCTGCATTTAATACCGTATACGGATTTGCGGCTGACGGTATTGCTACTGGTGGTTTATCTAATAGTGGTGAAGCTGTTATGATCAGCAATGCAATGGGTATGGTACTCGATTCTGTATTTTATGAGGACAATGCACCTTGGCCAACTAGCCCTGATGGCGATGGCTCCTCTTTAATTCTATGTGATCCTGCATCAGATAATGCGGATGGAACAAACTGGAGTGCGGCTACAACAAGCACAGGTGTTATAATTAACGGTAATCTTGTTTTGGCTAGTCCAGGTGCTGCAAATGCTTGTCCTGCTGTATTGGATGTTGCTGTGACTTCATTTTACAACTTAGATTCTACGTACTGTAACGTTCCGACGATTACAGGTTCTGTCATTATTACAAACATGGATGGCGTAGACGTAACAAACGTTCCGTATACGATTACAGCGAATGGTGCTCCAATTGGCGCTGGAACAATTGCTTTGTTGGCTGCAAATGCTTCAGACACAATTACTGTTGGACCTTTCCCAGCAGCTACAGGTGCTGTTAATGTTGTTGCAATGACTTCATTAGTTGGTGATGTGAACACAAGTAATGATATGCTTTCTATGATGGTGAACATATCAAACACTAGTGCTACGGCAAGTGTTATGACAACAATCTCTTGTAATGGTGATTCTACTGGTGCTGTAATGGCAGTCGGTACGGATGGTCTTGGTACTTACTCCTATGAGTGGAATGCTGATGCAAACCTTAGCACAGCTACTTTAATGAATGCTGCTGCTGGAATGCACACGGTTGTAGTGATGGATTCTATTGGATGTACTGATACTGCTATGGTTACGTTAACAGAGCCAACAGCGCTTGTTATAACAACTACAGATAACGGTGATGGTACGGCTTATGCTACAGCTACTGGCGGAACGGCTGGTTATACCTTCTTATGGGATGCGGCTGCTGGTAATCAAACAACGGATACAGCTACAACATTGGTTAATGGTACCTACATGGTAACTGTTACAGATGCAAATGGTTGTTCAGATACTGCTTCTGTTACAGTTCTTATTGTTGGTGTTAACAACATTGCAAATCTTTCTAACCTTAACATGTTCCCTAACCCTGCAAATGCAAATGTATTTGTAGCATTGGAATTGGTTGAAAATGCAACTGTTCAAATTAACGTCACCAATTCTATTGGTCAACTTGTTATCAGTAAAGAATTGACAAATGTACAATCTGAGACAGTAGAGTTGAATACATCAACTTTAACGTCAGGAGTTTACATCGTTCAATTTACAATTGGAACAGAGTTAGTTACTAGAAAATTGATTGTTAGCAAACAATAAACTAGTTTTTTACTAGACAAAAATGGGCTGCATTCTCTTAGGAGGATGCAGCCTTATTTTTTGTACATTTATAAAAATGTATCTTTTTTGCACTGAAATTCGAAACTTAAAGTGGTTTTCTTATAAAAAATCCGCTTTTTATACTTTAAATCGGAATAAATAATAAATCAATTCCAAAATTGGTTAATAAAATTTTACCTTACTAGCAATAATGCTTATTTATTGACTGTTCCTAAGACACTTAAATAGACATCTTTACCTTTATTCTAATACAACAATCTATTCATTAATTTAAATTGTTTGCTTCAAAACAATTTTTTTTAAAAAATGTAATTATGAACAACTTTTTTACTACTTGCCTATTTGGTCTCGGTCTGTCCGCAACAACCTTATCGGCACAATACTGTACGGCAGTTGGGCCATCGAGCACTGGAGACTCCAATCTAGAGTCGGTTGCCCTTACTGGTGACGCTGCTACAATGATTACCTACACTGGTTGCTCCGGTGGTGGTGGCGTTATTGGTCTAGAGGACCTAACTGCCAGTCAATCCGTTAATGTCACAGCGGGTAGTTCTTATACTGCCAATACTCAATTTGGAACCTGTGGTGGCAATTATAGTGGGGCTGGTGAAGCATGGATTGACTGGAATCAAAATAGTATTTTTGAGCCAACAGAATCCATCGGCACCTGGTCTGGAACAATTCCTGCAAACCTTTCTGCCTTCGCCTTTACCGTGCCTATTAATGCTTTTAATGGCAGTACTCGTATGCGTATTATGCAACAAGAAAGCGGTAGTCTTCCTCTAAGCCCTTGCGGAACATTCACTTGGGGATCGGCAGCAGACTTTAGTATTGTGGTATCTGGTGGCGTCATCGTTACTTGCCCTAGTCCTTCTGCATTAAATGTTACTAATATAACAGCTACTACTGCCACTTTTGATTGGGTTGAAAATGGTGCTGCTACCAATTGGGAAATAGAATATGGTCCTCAAGGATTTACACAAGGATCAGCAACAGGAACGTCTGTTTTGACAACAACAAACCCTCATAATCAAACACTTTTATCTCCTAGCTCTACACTTGATTATTACGTTCGCTCAATTTGTGGTGCAGGTGATACTAGTATATGGGTAGGACCTCTTAGTTTTACAACACTTTGCGCAACAGCTGTAGCGCCTTGGTCAGAAAGTTTCACTGGAACGTCTACGCCAAATTGTTGGGCAGAATCTGGCTCAGAAGCTTGGCGCTATAGTACTTCAGCAGGTTATGCTGCTGGCAACGCTCTGGATCACACAGGAAATGGTGGCAACTATGCATGGATTGATGGTTCTTCTCCAAATGGTCCAAATCAGATTTCGACTTTAGAAAGTCCTCCTATTGATGTTAGTCCCCTAACGGCTCCGCTCTTATCTTACTGGGTATTCTCACACAATAGTACAGACAACACCTACAATACATTAACGGTTGAAGTCTATGATGGTGCTGCTTGGAATGTTGCTAATACCATCAATACAGATCAAGGGAATGGATGGAATAACATCGTTTTTGGCTTACAAAACTTAACGATTACAGGTCCTATACAAGTCCGTTTCACGATTGCTGAAAACTCTCCTGGAACTTCCTTTTATAATGACATTTTAATTGATGACATAGAAATTAAAGAAGCACCAAATGTTTCTGCGGATGCACTTTTGGGGCTACAAGCGCTTTATTGTAATGCTCCTGTTAGCGTTGATTTGGTCATTTCTAATAACTCAAGTAATCCTGAAACAGATGTACCTTGGGCTGTTGAGTCAAACGGAGTCATTCTTGCTAGTGGTGTTATTGCAAACTTAGCTCCAAATCATACGGATACCATTCCTTTGACATTAGGTGGTGTTGGACCAGCCGGTCCAAATGCTATGATTACAGCCTATACTTATTTGGCTGCTGATCAGACCTTTTCTGATGATACCATTACCGTAAGTGCAGGAATATCTTACACTGGCGTAAATGCAACCATGTCAAATCCTGTAGGATGTGCAGGTGCTGCGAATGGAGAAATTCAAGCGATGGGAAATAATGGTCTTGGAATGTATACGTACCAATGGAATGCTGCTGCTGGTAACCAGACAACTTCTACGGCTGTTGGTTTATCTGCTGGAACCTATATGCTAACGGTAACAGATACTATTGGATGTTCTGCTGTTGCAACGTTAACCTTATTAGATCCTCCTTCAATGAACTTAACGAGCACTAGTACGAACTTAAACTGTATGGGTGACAACAGCGGATCGGCTGTAACCACTGTCAATGGTGGTGTTCCTGGCTATAGTTACCTATGGAGTAATGGTCAAAGCTCAAATCAATTGATGAATGCTGCTGCTGGTACTTACACGGTTAGTGTAACCGATGCCAATGGTTGTCAATTAACAGATTCTATTGTATTGACAGAACCTGCATCGGCTGTAGTCGCTAGTGTTGTAGACAATGGTAACGGAACCGCTACTGCAAGTGTTTCTGGTGGGCTTGCTCCATATACTTACCTTTGGGATGCTTCTACTGGTAACCAAACTACTATGATGGCGACAGGATTGACTGCTGGTAACGTTTATTATGTCGTTGTTACGGATGCTAATGGCTGTAGTGATGTTATTTCTTTCCAAGCGATAGCGCTTGATCTTCGTGCTATTGGTCACGGTTCTACTTTAAATATGTTCCCGAATCCAACGAGTGGGAATGTTTTTGTTGATTTGAACTTAGAAGCACAAGCGGATGTTCAAATTCAAATTACGACAGTAACGGGGCAAACGGTAATGACACACCTATTTAATCAAGCAAAAGACAGTAAATTTGAGTTAGAAACGGCTCAATTACCTACTGGTGTTTACATGGTTAAATTTACAATTGGTGCTACCGAATTAACAAAAAAGTTAATCGTTACTAAGTAAGTAAAATAACCTATTCCTTTTGGGAATATTAATACATAGAGAAGCCTATCTGGATACAATATCTAGATAGGCTTTTTCTATTTTGTTCTTATCTTCTTTGTAACGTCTAATCGTTATTTTTTGAGCGTAGATATAATGTACGAATAAACGACTCGATCTAAAGAAAAATTATTGCTTAATGAGTTTCAAATAAATAGGTGCTTGATCTTCTAATTGTATGCTAATAATATAAACCCCAGTCGAAATATCTGCTCCTAAGGGCCATTCTAATTGCTTTAACTGATCGAATGTTTGATGGCGAAGAACCCGTCCAGACAAATTCAGTAAACGTACTTCTACATTATCATATTTGATCCCCAAATCTAATGTAACATCTTGATGAGTAGGATTAGGATATAGTTTAACTTGGCTACTTGCCAAAGTCACGATACTGTTTAGTATAAAATTATGACAACTAGACGTCGCTGAACAGCTATCTTCCTCAACAGTAACAGCATAATATCCACTTTGACTCGGCATAAAAGTAGCATTGGTCTCCCCTACAACAGGTGCATTATTATTGGCACAATCGATCCACTGATAAGTCGCATTATTACCTGCTGTCACCATCAAACTATCACTATTTTGAGAGATACTATTAGGAGAAACACTTGTGGGAGAACAAGCTCCAAAAACTCTAACATGTCCCGCATTCGTGCCATTATCATCATTAGAGGGCGCTCCTATTGTTATTCGTAGTTGACCACTAGACGATATTCCCAAATCGCAATCAATACCTGCTTTGTCCCCAAGATGTTCTTCTGTAATAATAGCTTGCGATTGCCAGATACTTCCACTCCAAGTATAAAGATGGGTCCGTCCTGCGCTTTTCCCACCAGTTACCAGCATATTTCCATCTGGAGAAAGAGAAATAGACGCACCTAGAGATCCTCTAATCATAGTACTGTCAATTAAAACTTGACCTTTTATTTGCCAACTTGTACCATTCCATTCATGAGCCTCTACAATACCGATCCCAGCCGATGCCCCCAAAAAAACACCATCTGCCTCTTCATCTCCTATCGCTATGACGTTCCCATCATCAGATATAGCGACAGCAGAACCAAAATCCTGAGGAATAAAGGCCCCAAACCCAGAAGCTATACTAGCTCCACGACGGTCCCAATCTTGAAAAGCCGTTACATATTGATACACCCGTACATATCCGTACGTATTAGTATGACCATGGCCACTAGCTCCTGCATCTGGGACGCCTATAATAAGATATTCTCCATTTTCTGAAAGGGCTAATTTAGAACCACATTCAATACCAAACATAATTCCATTAGGATTCCCCAACTGTACCCAAGAGGTTCCATCCCAATCATATACGCTTACATAGCCCGTATAATTACCTCCTCCTTCAGGTGCTCCAATCGCTATTCTATTTCCATTTTTTCCCATAGATAAGGCATAGCCAAAATAACTGCCGCCTCCGTAACCCTCAATAGGGTCTCCTAGTGGGGTCCAATCGATTCCATTATACTCATACACTTGTACCTCTGTACTTCGGAATGCCCCAATGGCAATTCTATTGCCATCCTGAGAGATGTCTACGGCCTGTCCCACTTGCCTATAGGTCGCCCCCTTGAAATCACTCCCCAACTGCACCCAAGACATTCCATCCCATTCATAGGCACGCACATAAGTTGTATCGTTATTATAAATAGAAACATTGCCGCCAACAACCATACGTTGTCCATTAGCGGAAAGTCTAGTCGTCTGGCCAAAAAGAGCATCAGCATCCTTTCCATCAAGGTCTGCCCCCAATTGTGTAAATGTAGCTTGTGCATGCATAACTTGTTCTCCTAGCATAAAAAATAGCATTAGAAGGATTGTATAGGTAATTTTTTTCATAGGTAAGATTGTTTAGTCGTCTATTTTTAGGTTTGTTGAACGAATGGAGTAGCGCTACTTCTGCGAGTTTTTACTTTCTTCGCCGCCAACTTGTTTAGAATCTTATTCAAGATAAATATAAAAATACAATATTTTATAAAAATCCAAAATAATTAGGTCACAGCTAGGCATAGAAAAAGGGGTCAATAACAATAAATTGCTATTGACCCCTTTAAAAAAAGAGCAGAAACACACCAGCTGCT
>CACVAQ010000483.1 GCA_902727865.1 uncultured Aureispira sp.
GTAAAAAAACTAAAACCTCGGAGAAGCAGCGAAGCTAACATAAGCGTAGCGCTCATGAACGTAGTGAACTAATCCCACGAAGTATTAATTCTATAATACGTTCTAATAATTCAGTAAGGTTGGTAAATCATTTTTTTTAACAAAAAAAAGCAAAATTACCAACGCTTTTATTTTTTATTGCGTTTTCTAGATAGAATTGGGTTTTTATCACCACAATTCATACCAAAAGTAAGCTTACTAGCGTTAAACAATATAGATGCGAACAGGCTTATTTCTAAAAGGAATGTGGCACTGAATAAGTTAATAGCAAAAAGGTTATTTTTTTAACACGGACTTAAACCGTAATTTTAATTATACATTACATACTTTAGGTCTTCCCAAATAAATACTTTCTTATTGGAAGTTTTTATCTAGACGATGTACAACTTGGTTGAATGAGATATTCTGCAAAAAATACGGATAAAGAACTAGTTGCTGGCTGCCGTAAAGGCGAGCGTCTAGCCCAAAAAGTCTTGTACGAAAGATATTTTGGTAAGATGCTCGGTATAGCAATGAGGTATACAAAACAAAAAGAAGAAGCGGTTGAAATTCTAAATGCAGCTTTTCTAAAAGTTTTTACGGCCTTGGACAAATACCAAGACAACAACAATCTAGCTGGCTGGATTGCGAAAATTGTCTTCAATTGTTCGATTGATCACGTACGCAGACACACCAAGTATCGTCAAGTTATGAATTTTGAGATAGAGCGCGATGCGCCCGTCCTCAATGATAGTATTAATAACCTTAATGCTGAAGATTTGTTCAAACTCATTCATAAATTACCCACTGCTTCTCGAACCGTGTTTTGTTTATACGTCGTAGACGGATACAAACACAAAGAGGTTGCTGAAATGCTAGACATCACAGTAGGAACGTCAAAATGGCATTTAGCAAACGCTCGAAAAGAGCTGCAACGGCTCATTCATCAGCAAGATCAAGAAGAGTTGTTGGTAAGAGGGTACTAAGAAAAATGGTAATCGAGTAAAAAATATTCTAATTAGAAAGAAAGACTGAATGAAATGACCGATTTTTACAAAAAAAATGACAATCTACTTCGCGACAAACTCACACAACATGAGTTTGAACAAACCCCCAACGCCTGGGAAAACATGTCGGCACTGCTCGACCAGCATCCTGTTGTTGCAAAACGGGCAGTAGGCTATTGGTGGTCAGTACCCTTTGTTACTGCTGCTGCCTTAGCGGGTGTCATTGGTTTGGGGATGTACTTTACGCCCAATCAAAGACAAGCTGCTCTTTCTAATGGCGTTCTTGCAGAACAAACTGCGACAGAAGCGGTCCTTCCACAAGCACCAAAAGTATCGAAGCAACTTGCAGCTCTTTCGACTCCTATAGCGGAACTAAAAGAACCTTTAGTCGCAGAAAAACAAACTAAAGCTGCTGTAACAACAATTGCTGCTAGAACAACTACGGTTAAGAAAAAAGCTGCCGCTAAACAAACACGCTTAACGGAAGGAGGTTCTAATAAGAATTCAACAAATCCAGCGATGCGTTCTGTTGGACATGCTGCCCCCGTTCCTACTCCTATTGCGAACACAAAGGAAGTAAAAAATACAACTGTTGCTACAGCTTCAAGCCAAAACAACAACGTACAAGGTACCAAACGTAGGGTAAAAACAACTCGTACAGAGATTATTTATCAATACTCTACGACTCCTTTGCGTGCGCTTCAAAAAAAGCGTCAGTTGATGGAAAAACAAAACACCATTGGAAGTTTTGGTATTGGAGATGGTGATCTATTAAATACTAAAAAATCGCCTTTAAAAGCGTCTGTATTTGGTGGTGCTAGTGCGAAGGTATATGGCTCTACTAAAGATTTTTCAGTCATGCCTTTTGCAGGGGCTAGTGCTTCTTATCGCATTGCAAAACACCACGGAATACAAACGGGGGTGCAGTACAAAAGCATTGGTAATCTAACTCAAAATTCAGCTGCACAAGCAGATCCAGGAACAACTTTAAATTCGAGTACGGGAACGATCAAAAGAATTGATTTTTTAGAAGTTCCTTTGGTCTATCAATTTCACCCACATCCAAAATACAACTTGCAAACAGGTGTAAAAGGAGCTTGGTTGATGCATACCGAAACAAGCAATCCTGAATTGAATAATTTATCCAATGCTGAAATGGGAATCAGTGATTTTGATTTTAGTCTTTTATTGGGTATGGAATACTACTTTAATGACAATTGGTCTGTAGGTGTGCAATATAGCCTTGGCTTGGTTAACTTAACCCAAGCGTCCTCTGATTTACATGAAGAAGAAGTTCAAGCAACAAGAGATGCAGGAGTCGATCCCTTATACAATATTCAATCCTTGGATAACAATGGGGAACTTATTGTACCGGTGAATAGAGAAAGTACAAGCAACCAATCGATCAAAGTACCGAATCAATTGCACAACAATGATGTTCAATTACTACTAAAATATACTTTTTAAAAAATACAGTCTTAAATAAAATAGATGGTAGCATTCCTATTGCAGGGATGCTACCTTTTTTTTATCTTTGTTGTTTCTATTTTTCTAAGTACAGGACGAAGCAAAACCGTAGCACTCAGAAGCAAAACAACCGAAGCTCTAAAAATCCTTAAAAGCTACCTGAAATTATCAAAGAATCTATTTTTTTTCTGAGTACAGGACAAAAAATAATTAATTACTATTTTACAGCTTAAATCTACCCAAAACTAGGATTAGATCGCTTCGCT
>CACVAQ010000484.1:0-9177 GCA_902727865.1 uncultured Aureispira sp.
AAGATAAGTAAACGTCTTAAAATAAACTTAGCCCATAAAAAAAGGTCGTTTTCAGATGAAAACGACCTTTTTTTCTACTATATACGACCTCATTTAACTTGTCTTAAAGAAAGAATTAACAAACTCCCGTTTATCAAACTCTTGTAAATGCTGCATGCCCTCTCCTACTCCAATATACTTAATTGGAATATTAAATTGATCACTAATACCAATCACAACTCCACCTTTAGCCGTCCCGTCTAATTTAGTTACCGTCAAAGCAGTAATCCCATCATTCGTAACCGCTGTAAAATGCTTGGCTTGTTCGTAGGCATTTTGACCAGTAGAACCATCCAAAACCAACATGACCTCATGTGGTGCACCTGGAATTTGCTTACCAATTGATTTATTAATCTTTTCAAGCTCTCGCATCAAACCTACTTTGTTGTGCAAACGCCCAGCAGTATCAATAAAAACGACATCATGTCCATTTTCTTTTGCATGGCGTACCGTTTCATAAGCCACTGCCGCTGGATCAACATTCATTCCTTTGCTATAAAAATCACAACCGACACGATTGGCCCATATTTCTAATTGGTCCACCGCTGCGGCACGGAAAGTATCACCAGCTCCCAACAAAACCTTTTTGCCTGCCTCTTGATATTTATTCGCCAACTTACCAATAGTAGTCGTTTTTCCAACACCATTAACCCCAATAACCATAATTACATAAGGCTTAACACCTTCAGGTACCTCATAACGAACCGAATCACTAGAATTGTTTAAAGCTAACAGCTGAACGATTTCATCACGTAAAATTTCATTCAGCTCCTTCATCGTCACGTATTTATCCTTCGCAACACGAGCTTCAATACGTTTAATAATCTTAATGGTAGTTTCTACGCCCACATCCGAAGCAATTAAAATATCTTCCAAATCATCCAAAACCTCCTCATCAACAGTTGTTCGACCAGCAAATGTCGTCGCCACCTTTGAGAAAAAGCCTTTTCTTGATTTTTCTAATCCTTGATTAAGGTCTTCCTTAAGTTGTTCCTTTTCTTCCTCTTTTTTGCCAAAGAGTTTATTGAAAAATCCCATAGTGTTGTTCAATTATTATAAGAATAGATATAAAGTTTAAACCTATTCTAGAGTGGGTGTAAGCACAAAAAGCTCCTCCAAAAATAAGGAGAAGCCTGTTGTATATTATTGTAGATTTTCAAAAGCTAAACTATTTAGCTTTAAAAAACTCATTTACTTGGTCTTTGTGAATGATAACTTCTTTATAAGAAATTTTTCCAGTAATTGGATCTTTCACAGATTTCACGCACTTAACGTGGTCTTTACCTGAACCATTCTGTGCACGTTGCCCTGCTCTCTGGTTTTTTGATACCTTCTTAGCCATAATTATTTGATTTCTTTATGTATAGTATATTTTTTCATGATAGGGTTGAATTTTTTCAACTCCATACGATCAGGTGTGTTTTTACGATTTTTCATCGTAATGTAGCGAGAAGTACCTGGCATACCAGTTGCTTTATGCTCTGTACATTCTAAAATAACCTGAACACGATTACCTTTGCTCTTCTTAGCCATAGCTTATAATGATTTTAATCTTTTCCTAGAATTGCGAACCTTACAGTTGCTGATAAATTAAGTGAACGATTCGTTATTTAATAACAGAAGATAGTTTCACTTTTTTGTTACTGACACCTTCTGGTTCGAAAGTAATAGAGTAAGACTTATGTCCATTAGCATCTACATGCTCCACTCTTCTGTAACCACGTTTTGCAGTTTTAGCAGCTTCCATGCTTTTAGCATCTTCTACCCACACTTTAGGATCAAACCCAGCGGCTATTTGTTGCTTTAGATACTTAAACGTACCAATTTTCTCCATGTTACGCAACGCTCTAGTAGTTAGTTTAACTTTAACCCAAGAGTCAATTTCTCTAACGTAGATACGTTTTGTTTGCAAATTTGGATTAAAGCGTCTCTTAGTTCTACGCTTTGAGTGAGAAACATTATTACCTACTAAAGGCTTCGTTCCGGTTAATTGGCATATTTTAGACATGACTTTCTTCTAATTTAAAACGTCCCGACATGAGTTAAATGCACGGGACTATTTGTTTTATTATTATCTCTTAACTTAGTGACTTCAGAGGGAGTCGAACCCCCAACCTCCTGATCCGTAGTCAGGTGCTCTATCCAATTGAGCTATGAAGCCGGTTACTTTAGAACGAAAAAGTTAACTTTATTTTGTGTAGCTAACCTCGCCAAGCGGTTGCAAATATACGCAGAGATTTGAGACTTGCAAACTTTTGACGAAAAAAAAATCATTTTTTTTTAGTTTTTTTTCCGCAGGCCAATATCAACGCCCCCAAACTAAGGTTTCAATATTTTCATAACACAAAGAGGCTGTTCCTTTTAGTTCGAAACAACCTCTTCTATTTTATATTTTTTTTAAAATTAAGAATTTCAAAAAAAAATTACTCTTTAAAGAATTTCGGCTTCTCTTGACGTTTCGCTTTACCTTGTGTAGAGTGTTTGCCTTCGACTGTTTTAGTGGCGTGAGGAACCAACATTAACCGTTCTTTGCTAATTAAAACTTTTGTTGCCGTACAGATACCATAAGTTTTGTTCTTGATCCGAACCAAAGCATATTCTAGATTACGAATAAACTTTTGTTGACGAGCAGCCAATTTACTTAAATGCTCTCTTTGCCAGTTAGACGCTCCATCGTCAAATGTTCCTGCACGATTTTCGTCTCCACTGTTGTTCAACTCCGTCAACTGTTCTTTCAAGTCATCTAATTGGAGTTTAGCATCGACTAGCTTTTCGTTAATCATAACTTCAAACTCTTCTAAGTCTTCGTCACTATATCTGCTTCTTGTTTTGTTATTGTCTTCACTCATAGATATCTATATTTAAGTTCTATAAAGAATTTATTTGGGCGATAATTTTTATATTTATTTGTCAACCATAAAGTCGTTTAGAATTGTGTCTTTATAAATAGAAGTATATTGCTCATTTCTAATCGAAGCGGATTTGGAAAAACCGAACAAAGACTAGGACAAAAAATGATTCAGCTAGGCTGACTTATATTCATATTTAAGGATGACTTAATTTAAAACCACTTCCATACTTTGGGGGAATACTCTACTAGAGTTTTTGCCATTTTTTTTAAGGTGGACTCTATTATTTTTTTACGTTTCAAGACTGGTCTTAAAACGTAAAACACAAAATGATCCTACAATTAAGTAAATCTTGTCTTTTGTACAAAAAATAAAAACAAAACGTTTCACTCATTACACTATAGTAATGCACAAGAAACGAAGAATGCTACCGCAAAGTTTCAAAAATTAATAATTAATTTCATTAATTTTTCGTTACTCAATAGTTCATTTGTCTTCAGATTAACTTTACAGCATTTTGTTGCAAGCAAAACAAAAAAGAGCAAAATTGTTTCTAAAAAAATAATTAATGGAGTCAAACATTCCTTCCTTAATGGTTAAGTGGCTATTATGTATACAAATTTCTTACCAATTATCATCAAGCAGCACAAGTCATTTTCTTCCAAAAAGAATAAATTAAGGTATTATTCCTTGTCTATCTTCCTAAAAACTTAAATTTGAAGCCTTGAAAAAAAAATAATTATTTCGTTTCCAAAGCTCCAAATTTCAACTTTAGTACTTCATTAGGTCATTTATTAAAGTTTACTTTTACAGAATGCGATAAAAGCAGTCAAGCGTTTCAAGGTTTCTTCTTGTCCGAAGATAGCCATTATTTCGTAGACGCTAGGCCCTCCCATTTCCCCAGAAAGTCCCAAGCGAAAAATAGGCAATACCTCGCCTTTATTTTCTTCGATCAAAGGCTCAATGGTCTGTTCTAAATTAGAGGCCTCAAATGGGGCTACTGCTGCCAATACGCCTAATAGCTTTTCTAACAACTCGCTTAAAGGCTCGTTCCATTTGTTTAAGACTTTTTTCTGGAAATTCTTTTGATGCTGCACCGCAACGGCTTCCAAATCTAAATTGTGAAAGAAATAATGCCCTTGTGCATAAAAATCCGTTACATAACTAATACGCATTTTCAACAAACCCGCAATATTATTCAAGGTATCCGCAGGCATTTGAACGCCTTTTTCTTCTAAATCAGAACGAACTAAATCTACCAAATCAGCATTTTCGATCTGAGCCAAATACTGCTTATTGAAAGATTTTGCTTTGACAAAACTAAAACGAGCACCAGATTTAGAAACCCGTTCCATCTCAAACGCTTGAATCATTTCATCGATACTAAAGTTTTCTTTATCGGTTCCATCATTCCAACTCAACAAAGCCAACATATTCAAGACTGCTTCTGGCAAAAAGCCCCACTCCTTAAATCCTTTAAAGCTATCCGAGGCCGTCTTGCCAGTCCAATCCAAAGGAAAGACAGGCATTCCCAAACGATCGCCATCACGCTTGCTTAATTTCCCATACATGGTGCTACGCAAAAAGTTTTTGACCTCTTTTTGTAAATTTGAATCTTTCTTCTCATTAATTCGAATCCGTTCTGCTACATTTTTAAAATCTTGCAACAAGGGCTGAATTGTCTTGGCAACTTGCTCTTTCTTCGGTGCAAACGTTTCGTGCTTAACCAAAAAGTCTTCTGTAAAACGCTCTGTGAAAGACTGAATTGTTTTTTTGTTCAAATAAGCCGTTGGCTCTGGTTTCAGAATCAAAGGCAAATGGGCAAAAGTCGGCATGGCATCTCCCCAACCCAAAAATTGATACAACAAAACATGCAATGGCGTTGAAGGCAACCATTCCTCTCCTCGGATCACATGTGTAATTTTCATGTGATAATCATCCACAATATTCGCCAAATGATAGGTTGGCATTCCATCACTTTTTAACATGACCTTATCATCCATGTCAGCACAATTAAACGTCACACCTTCTCGAACCATATCCGTAAAGCTGACATTTCCTTCTCCTGGAATCATCACACGCACAATTTCTGGTGCGCCATCTGCCACCAAAGCCGCACAGGCTTCTTTAGACAAGGTCAAAGAGTTCTTCATATTCAAACGAGTAACCGCATCGTATTTGAACTTTGTTCCTTCTGCCTCTGCTGCTGCTCTAGCCGCTTTTAATTCCGCTTCGGTATCATAAGCATAATAACCATGACCGTTTGCAATTAATTGTTCTGCAAACTTTTTATAAATTCCCGTTGCCTTGCGCTCCGATTGGCGATACGGTCCATAAGGACCACCTTTGGCTGGACTCTCGTCAAATTCTAAACCTAACCATTCCAGCGCATCTATAATATAACGTTCAGCTCCTTCTACATAACGAGTTTGATCGGTATCTTCTATTCTTAAAATAAAAGTTCCGCCAAGTTTTTTAGCTAATAAGTAATTGTACAAAGCTGTACGGACTCCTCCTATATGCAAGGCACCTGTTGGACTGGGCGCAAAACGAACACGCATGTTAAATCTATTTTATTGGTTATGAATTGATATTTCTGTGTTTAAGAAAAAACTTTTCATGCTTCCTAAACAAGTCATCTTTTGTTGTAACGGTTTAGCAACTCTATTATTATTAATAGAATAATTCCCTAAAACGCTGCAAAGGTACAAAAAAATAGACACAAATAGCATGTGCCTAAATCGTTTGTTGGAATAGCAACGATTGCTAAACAGCATGCATAATAAATTATTCCTCCAAACAAACGTTTTGGTATTCTAAAAAGAGTAAGAAAAAAACGCCCTACTAAGTAGGCTTATTCTTTATCAAAACAAATGTAGGGCTTCTATTCCTCCTAAAAAAAAGGCTTTTCAGGGAACCTTCTCTCTCCTATTTACATTGCATAGATTTACCTTTCTAACTAGATAAAACCTAAGCAACATGCCTATTGTCGTCAAAAGTCGTAGAAACTTACCTAGAACCTTGGAGAAAAATTACCCCAATGCGCTTATCCTAGACCTAACGTCCAAAGGCATTGAACCTTGGGTTAAATTCAGTCCATTTTATCCAATTGAGGGCGTTCCAATTCCCTTTTTTGAAGGCGCTACGGGTGCTTCTGTAGAAGGAATATGGCAAGGCTTGAAAGTATTTGAATCCGAAGGCGTTGATCTTCGGAAATTTGACCTTAGAACCATGAAAGGCTTGAAACGTACGGTTCGAAAATATGGCCCCGTACTTGGACATCAAAAAGGAACTGCAACAACAACATTGCTTCCCTATATCGAAGCTCGAAAACAGATTTACGCTCCAATGTACCTATGGGTTCTAGAAAACAAACTCCAACAGGAGGTCCAACAAATCAAAAAATTAGCCCAAGAATACGATACCATTGTGCTTCTGGATTATGAGACGAATGGAGATATTAACGATCCTAGTAAACCGCTCTCTCATGCCTTCTTGGTCAAACATTACCTAGATGGTAATTTCCCTATTTAAGAATTGGAGTTTTAATGCACAACTCTAACAAAAAAATTCTAACTTTGAGTTATTAGTAATAAAAAAATAGACTGCGTAAAAATGAGTCACGAAAATAAGGATGCGCCAAAAACAGAATCTCTGAATTTTATTGAGCGAATCATCGAAGAACACAACGAAACTGGAAAATTTGACAACAAAGTGTTGACCCGTTTTCCTCCTGAACCCAATGGTTATTTACACATTGGACATGCCAAAGCAATTTGCATCAATTTTGGGATTGCTCAAAAATATGGTGGAAAAACCAATTTGCGTTTTGACGACACCAACCCGATGACAGAGGAAACTCGCTTTGTCAACGCCATCAAAAAAGATATCCAATGGCTAGGCTTTGAGTGGGAAAAGTTGCTCTTTACCTCCGATTACTTTGATACCTTGTATGAATATGCGCTTAAGCTGATCCAAGATGGCTTGGCTTACGTAGATTTCTCAAGTCCAAAGGTCATGGATGAGGAGAAAAAACAAGGGAAGGCAAGTGCGTACAGAAATACGACTCCTGCAACTAATTTGGCAGAGTTTGAAAAAATGAAAAATGGCGACTACGAAGTCGGAACCTGCATCCTTCGTCTAAAAATTGACATGGAAGCAGACAATCGCAATATGCGTGACCCTGTTATTTATCGTATCCTAAAAACGCCACATCACCGTACGGGAGACAAATGGTGCATTTATCCAATGTACGATTGGGCACATGGTCAATCGGATTCTATCGAAGGGATTACACATTCTTTGTGTTCGTTGGAATTTGAAAACCACCGCCCATTATATGATTGGTGTCAAGAAAAATTAGACATTTATCGCTCTCAACAAATTGAATTTTCTCGTCTAAATTTAGATTATACCGTTACTAGTAAACGAAAATTAAAAGAGTTGATTGAATTGAACTTGGTCAATGATTGGGACGATCCTCGGATGCCAACCCTTTCGGGAATGCGTCGTAGAGGCTATACGCCTGCTTCGATTCGTGACTTTATTGAGCGGGCTGGTGTTTCGAAAAGAGACCAATATATCGCTTTGTCTTCGTTGGAAGGAAGTGTTCGAGATGATTTGAATACGACCGCCCCACGTGTTATGGGTGTTTTGAATCCCTTGAAAGTTATTATCACCAACTACCCAGAAGGGCAAGTGGAGGACATGACGGTAGATTATCACCAAAAAGACGAAAGCATGGGGAATCGTGTGCTTCCTTTTTCTCGTGAAGTCTATATTGAAAAAGAAGATTTTGCGCTTGAAGTAAATCGAAAATGGCGTCGTCTAGCTCCAGGGAAAGACGTTCGTCTAAAAGGAGCGTATATCATTCATTATACGGATCACAAAACGGATGAGAATGGCGAAATAACGGAAGTGCATTGTACTTATTATGAGAACAGCCGTTCGGGGCAAGATACGAGTGGCATCAAAGCTGGTGTGATTCATTGGGTTTCTATCGAACAGGCGCTTCCTGCTCAAGTACATTTGTATGATCGGTTGTTTAGCGACCAAAACCCAACAGGGCATGATGTGGACTTTAAGGAGTTTTTGAATCCAGAGTCTTTAACGACCGTCAATGCTTATTTAGAGCCTAGTTTGGCAACGGCTGAATCGGGTGCTGCTGTTCAGTTTATGCGTTTAGGTTATTTTTGTGTGGACACAGATTCTACGAAGGATAACTTAATTTTTAATAGAACGGTCACGCTTAAAGATTCTTGGGCAAAGAAAAATAAATAAATTTCTGAATTGAAATTTTCAAAATACTAAAGGTTTAGTACTGTATAAACAGTGCTAAACCTTTTTTTATAAACAATCGAGCAACTCTTTTGCTTGTAAGTGGTAATTACCTCTGCCTTCTACCACTTCTTTTAGCAATTCTTCTGCCTTTCCCCATTGCTTATACTCCACATTTAGCAAGGCTAAAAACCAAGCGGCATCCAAAGAAAAAATAGAGGCTTTAAATCCATAAACTTCCGATAAGCTTTCTTGCGCTAGGCTGTATTCTTTTTTTTGTAAATAAATGATTCCTATTCTCAGCAAAAGCTCCATATTGCTTGGATCTTCTTCCAACAACTGTTCGTATTTCGCCAAAGCCAATAGTTTATTCCCTTCTGAAAACTCTTGGTCAACGATGGCGATTTGGGCGTTCATAGGAACCTGTTCGGCGGCGTCGGTGGAAGCCGTAGAAAGGACGCCTCGATGGGTGTACAGTGATAAATCAGCGGCAAGGATATAACGGTTTGCTTTGTTAGCAACTGAGGTGGACAAATAATAGGCAAAACTAGCTCCTATTGATACTAAAATAATTGCGCTGAGGATAAAACGTGTTGTCTTGGTCATATGTGGAGCCATAAAATGCGTATTTAGATAGATTAATGCTCTGTTGCTGATCACTTAAGTGAAGTGCTCTTAGAATAAACAAATACGATTTAGCTTTTAGCTCGCTTCGTTACCTTCGGGTTTTCAACGGAGTAATAGTAGTACCTTAGCCTTTAAATCTATTTTTGTGCCAGTAAGTAGATGAACAAAAATAATTAACCTTAAAAACTAGTAGTCAAAACGTACGACTTCCCACTTAAAAGGTACGACCAAATACCTGCTGTTATGAAAAAGAAAAAAAGTCCGCTGTGGCAAAAATTAGCTGCGAGAAATCTTTGAATTGTCCAACCATCTATTTTTTTACAAAAAAAAGTAGGGTCCTGCCAAGTTGAGTTCGGTTAGTTAGTTAGTTAGTTAGTTAGTTAGT
>CACVAQ010000484.1:9277-13965 GCA_902727865.1 uncultured Aureispira sp.
GTTAGTTAGTTAGTTAGTTAGTTAGTTAGTACAACTAACACGAATTAAAGATTAAAACAAGTCTACTCCATCACCGTTCAATTTTTAGCCGCTTCCTTATTTTGTCTATCTACTTACAACAGGAGTTATAAATATAGCTTTAATATTCTTAATTCTAAAACCTTAGAAAACTACATTTTAAGCTTTCTTTCGTTTTTTTTATGTAAATTAGTTTTTTCCTAAAACCTTTTAGATAAATACATGGACAGCTAAGGCTTTCAAACGTTCGTGAAAAAACATCAATGAAAAACACAATTTTAACGTTTAGTTTATTCCTACTTTTCTCTACCCTCAACTTTGCTCAATCTACCACCATTACAGGTGTTGTCCTTGATGACGACACTGAAGAGGCCATGCCTTTTTGTAACGTTTATGTCTATGGTACTAGTAATGGTGTGACTACTGATATTGATGGAAACTATAGCATTACATTTGACCTGTCAGAAGGAGACACACTTGCGACCAATTCTTTGGGTTATGCCGATGTCTTGAAGCCTATAGACAAAACAAAAGACGAACAGGTCATCAATTTCAGAATGATTTCTGGAAGCCTAGACATGGGAATAGATATTACGGTGGTTGCGGGCGAAAATCCTGCGAACGAAATCCTGCGTCAAATTACCAAAAAAAAGCCGCAAAATGATTTAGAAGATATTGTTGCCACCTATGAGACGGAACAATACACCAAAGTTGAATTGGATTTGGTCAATATTACCAAAGAAATGAAAGACATGAAGATTTTTAAAAAGCTTCAGTTTATTTTTGATAATATTGATACCGTTTCTGATGTGAAGCCATTCTTGCCTGCTTATGTTGCAGAAAACATTGCGGATGTTTATTATGTACAAGGCAAAGAAAAAAAAGAAATACTCAAAGCCCAACGTGTTTCTGGTGTTAAAAATCAAACCGTTGTAGATTTTATTGGGAGTATGAACCAAGAATACAACATCTATAACAACACAATTAAAATACTAGGAAAAGAGTTTATTAGTCCTTTTTCTGATGTTGGCTTAACTTTTTATGAGTATTACATCATGGATAGTACACAGGTCAAAGGGCAGTGGAGTTACAAATTAAAATTCAAACCGAAGGATAAAAGTGGCAATACGTTTTATGGTGACTTTTGGGTTTCGATGGAGAGTCATGCCTTGCTTTTGGTCAATATGCGAATGAATCCAGAAGCAAACATTAATCTTGTGAATCGAATCATTATTTATCAAGAATACGATCATTATAAAGAAAAATACTGGATTCCAACGAAACAAAAAACAGTCATTGATTTTGCTATGGCAAAAAAAGATAGGGGCTTAGGAATCATTGGGAGAAAAACGGTCTCTTATAAAGATTTTAATATTGATAACGAAGCAACCGAAGAAATCTTTATTAAAAAAGACCCTGAAGATGTTCGCTATGATGAATTAGCCAAAGCTGATACGTTTTGGGCGCAAAATAGACATGACAATCTTTCTGAAAATGAGAAAGGTGTTTATGGTATGGTTGATAGTATTCAGAACATTCCTTTATTCAAAACGGTTGCCGAAATTGCGGCCGTGGTCGTCAATGGCTACAAAGATCTTGGTCCGATTAAAATTGGTCCGTACTCTAATTTATTTACTTGGAATGATGTGGAAGGCATTCGTCTTAGCTTGGGTATTGGAACGAGCAATCAATTGAGCAAAAAATTTCAGATCTATGGTTATGCTGGCTATGGTTTTAAGGACAAGCGATGGAAATACGGGGGCGACATGCAATACGTATTGAACCGTTACCGACGTTCTGCTATTGGGCTCAGCTATTCTAATGATGCTACTTTTGAGAACAGAAATTCGGAGGAACGCAAAACGCAAAGCTTGTTTGCGGGCTGGTTGCGTCGGGCTATTCCTCAAAAAATGATGTATGTTCAGGAAGGAAAAGTATGGTTTCAGCATACTTGGAAAAAAGGCTTTTCCAATCGTCTAGCGGTTCTGCACCGTCGATTAAATCCTGTTGGATACGAAGGAACAAAATTTGGCGGACTTAATTTGAAGTTCTTGCAAAACAACGCACAAACGGGCTTGGTTGATACCATTACTCAAATTCGTTCGACGGAGATGGTTTTAAAAACTCGTTTTGCTTATAAAGAACGTAAAATATCGGGTCCCTTCAAAGACCTTAGTTTAGGTTCTAAATATCCTATTATCAGCCTAGAATACACCTTGGGCGTTAAAGGTGTTTTAGAATCACAATTTGATTTTCATAAAGTTCGCCTAGGCATCAAACACTGGTTTTATACCAGTCCTGTTGGTTGGGTAGAATATGAACTAGAAGTAGGAAAAGTGTTTAGTGCGGGTCCACTCCCCTACCTTTTGTTAGAAGTACATCCAGGTAACGAAGCTTATTTTTACAATAAAACTTCGTTTAATAGCATGAACAGCTTTGAGTTTGTCAGCGACTTTTTTGTGCATGCTCGAATTGAACATCACTGGGATGGATTTATTCTGAATCGTATTAAATTGGTCCGAGATTTTCTAAAATGGCGTTTGGTAACCGCTGCTCGTGCAAGTTGGGGAACCTTGTCTAACAAACACAAAAATGCTAATATTTTGAACCATTACGATCGAACTATTAAACGCTCGAAAGATCGCCAAGCCCCCTTTACAGAAGGTCCTTTTTATGGTAGTTTTGATAAAGGCCCCTTTACAGAGGTTAGTGTTGGTATTGAAAATATTTTTCAGTTTATACGAGTCGATGCCTTGTGGAGAATCAACTATCTAGACAATAGAGATGCACAGCGCTTCTCGGTTCGTGTCACGTTAAATTTTGCCTTCTAAATCAGTTTTAGTACTCTCTAAGAAGTGGTCATCTCTCTTTATTAAACATTATTATAATAAAGATAAAGTCGCTGGTAGCAATATCCGTTGATGGTTTGATATTTGTTGGGGATGAATGGATTTTTATTCTTAAAAAATCACTTCTTTTTTTCTTCTATTTTAACTCCTTTATTATGCGTACTTTGTTTTTTTGTTTTTTGCTGATTCAGATTTCGACTACGCTCATAGCACAACAAGCCAATGTGCTTTTAACAGGAACAATTCTCAACGATTCTATTGGAGAGGTTATTTTAGAAATTAACAAACGCTATATTAACAATACGGTAGAGGAATATAATGCGTACCTCAATTCTACTAAAAATTTTGGTATTGCTTGTCGGGTTGAAATCCCGCAATTGGTGACGCTGCGTTATGGCGAAAAAAGTTGCCAATTATTTTTAGAACCCAACGATTCGCTTCACGTAGAATTTAATAGTCAAACCTTTCCAGAAAAGATCAAATTTGGGCAACGTGCCAAAGACAACAATAGCTTGTGGCAAAATTATACAAAACAATTCCCTAAAGACTTAATTATTTTTAATTATCGTCAATACAGAAAGGGGATGCATTATTATAAAATTCATCAAGATTTAGACAAACTTATGTACAAAACGGCTCCAACTGATTTTGTACAACTCTTAGAAACCGAACGCAAACAAAAGGAATCTATGTACCTTTTGTTTAATGAAGATCCAAGCAAACATCTTACAGACGAATTCAAAACCTTTATACAAACAGAATTTAATTACGATCATTGGCTAAAACTACTTACTTATGGTGATGTCTATCAAGGTCGCCATCGTTTGGATACTAGTTTTCTAAGCTTTTTAGACTCCGCCTTGATTTTAAATGATTTATCGCTAGGCAACGAAAATTATCGAGATTTTATCACTGCATTTGTCCATTACCGTTGCCGATATCAATCGAATACGAAGGAAAGTATTTACATACAATTATATAATTATAGTAAGTACTACTTGGATGGACGAACAAAATACTTTACAATGGCGCAGTTCTTAGCGACTGCCTTACGCAAAGAAAATCCTGTTGCCATTTTGCCGATTTATGAAGATTTTATTAAAGAAAATCCTTATTACGAGTTGGATAAAATTGTGTTAGATCCCTTTCAAAAAGCCAATCAATTTACCGCTGGAACAGCCGCGCCTAACTTTGCCTTGAAAAATGCGCAAGGTGAAACCGTGCAATTGTCACAACTGAAGGGAAAAGTAGTCTATCTAGATTTCTGGGCGTCTTGGTGCCGTCCTTGTATGCAAAAAATCGACGCCTTGCAAGCTCTAAAGGCTCGGTTTAAAGATAAAAATGTTGTTTTTCTACATGTCTCTTTAGATCGTTCTCAAGAAAATTGGATAAAAACCTTGGATGAAAAAAAATTCACTGGACAACAACTTTTCTTTGATCCTATGCGTTCTCAAATTACAACGGATTATGAGGTACTCTCTGTGCCTAAATTCTTCCTTATTACCAAAAAAGGAAACTTTGCCTTCACACCAAGTTCGCTTGATTCGAAAGAACTGGAGTTGGCTTTGTTGAAATTGTTGCAGAATTAAGCAGCAATTCAAATTAGGATTCATCCAAAACAATATCCATCGGTGCCTTGAACGGGCTCCTATAGAAGGCTTTTACTAGATGGCAAAAAAGGCTGTTGAGCTTACCTAAAAAAACGATCATTTGACTATTCTAAGGTCAAATGATCGTTTTTTTTCAGCCCCTTTTTATTTTGCTTTAATGGTATAGATATAAGCATCAATACTTGGCTCAGCACATTTGTCGATACAGGAT
>CACVAQ010000485.1 GCA_902727865.1 uncultured Aureispira sp.
TTTGAAAAGGCTATAAAGAAAATAAATAATAAACCACGAAAATAGCCAACAGAAGCTCAAACAGATTTAAAGTTTGCTTGTGTCTCACAAATTTTACAAACAAAAACACAAATATTAAAGCAAAAAAAAGGCTGTGAGAGGTTCTTATCAAAAGAAAAAGACCTCCCACAACCTACTTAAATAGTAGACTTAATTACAATCATTACTAATAAAACGTCTTATTCTCCACCGCCATTGCACGAAGCGATGCAGGAACCATAAAACGAGGACCATAAGCACTCGCAAAAGCATCACAATCCGCTACAAATTCCCGAAGACCGACATAATCCATATAAGAAAATACGCCTCCCGTATAAGGAGGGAAACCAAAGCCCGTTAGAGAACCCACATCGCCATCCGTTGGAGAATTTAAAACGCCCTCCTCTAAACAGCGGTACGATTCCAAAGCCATGATGTGCAAAATACGTTTTCCAATCGTTTCAGCCTCCAAATAATCGACATCATTCGGGAAATGCTCTTTTAAGCCCGACCAAATGTGTTTCTTTTTATCCGCAGGATATTCATAAAAACCCTTGCCCGATTTTTTACCAGCTCGACCTAAATCAATGGCCATTTTGTGGAGCAAACGGTACAAGTCCTCCGTCGTTTTACTACGTTCCTCTTTATCCGCATCCATAATATTTAGCGCCAAGCTCAGAGAGACTTCATCCATTGCAGCAAGCGGACCAACAGGCATTCCAACTCGTTTGGCAATGTTTTCAATCATAACAGGAGGCACACCTTCTTTGAGCAACAAAGCCCCTTCACGGGTAAAGGTAGAAAAGACTCTAGACGTAAAAAAGCCTTTACTATCATTGACAACGATTGGAATTTTACCAATCTGAATGACATAATCCACCGCCGCTGCGACCGCATAATCAGCCGTTTCTTCGCCAACAATTAACTCAACCAAAGGCATTTTGTCAACAGGAGAGAAGAAGTGCATGCCAATAAAATTCTTAGGACGCTGAGAGGCTTTTGCCAATAGAGAAATTGGAATCGTAGAGGTGTTGGATGCGAAGATTTTCGTTTCGCCCAAATGCGCTTCTGCTTCTTTTGTTACGCTTGCTTTTAAATCAGGATTTTCGTAAACTGCTTCAATAATTAAATCGCAACCAGCCAAGTCTGCTGCTTGATCCGTTGTTTGAATATTGTCCAATGTTTGTTGTAACATTTCAGGAGTTGCCCTGCCTTTAGAAACACTTTTTTGGAGTAGCTTTTCAGAATAAGCTTTTCCTTGCTCAGCATTCTCAACAGAAACATCCTTCAAGACCACTTCCATGCCTACTCTAGCAGAAACATAGGCAATTCCAGCCCCCATCATTCCAGCCCCTAAAATACCAACTTTATTAATCCCATAAAACTCAAAACCTTTGGGTTTAATTTTTCCTTTTTTAGCTTCGTTGATTGCAAAAAATCCTGTGCGGATTAAATTTTGAGCCTCTTTAGAGTAAAACGCCTTGATAAAATAGCGAGCTTCCACTTCCAAACCTCGATCAATTGGCAACTGCATTCCATCGTGAATACAAGCCATTGCATATTGTGCCCCAGGATAATTTCCATGCGTTTTTTTACGCAAATTTCCAATGCCACCAATCATTGTATCGGCACCAGATTTAGACATAAGTCCTCCTTGAGGAATTGTATACCGCTTATTGTCCCAAACTTGAACGGGCGTACTGTTTTCTAAAATCCATTGCTTCGCAGAAGCGATTAAAGTGGCTTCATCTGGCGCAATAGCATCTATAAAACCTTCGGCTAATGCTTGTGCTGGTCTAAACTGTTTTCCTTGAAGGATATAAGTCGTTGCTTTGGGAACGCCAATCAAATAGGTCAAGCGTTGCGTTCCACCACCTCCAGGAAGTAAGCCCAGGCCGACCTCTGGTAAACCAATTTTAAGGCTAGGTTTGTTTAAGGCAATTCGATGATGACAAGTTAAGGCAAGTTCGTAACCACCGCCCAGCGCCGTTCCGTTAATTGCGGCAACAAAAGGCTTTCCAGCTTGTTCTAGCGCACGAAAACCTTGATGCACGTTCAAAATAGCTTTAAATAAACCTTCCTTGTCTTCAGGAGGATTGCTAATAAACTTCAAATCAGCACCCGCCATGAAATCACGATGGGCAGAAGTGACAATAACGCCTTTTACCGCAGGATTTTCTACCGCTTTTTGAGCAATCTCTAAATAGTATTGAATAAAATCAATACTGAATAAATTGGTTGGTTCTTTAACCATATTAATTGTAATTGTAGCAAAGCCATCGCCATCAATTGCATATTCTAACAGGTCATTTTTTATAGTTGTTGATTCCATTATTTTAAGCTTCTTCTTGAGTTATATTTTTAATAAACAAATAAAAACTAGAGATAAGTAAGGAAATAAGGATACTTGTTGTGAAAAACAGCCCTCCAATAATTAGAGAATTTCCAATTTTTGTCCCATCAATTTGCATCAAAGATAATTGTGTTATAGTAGCCCCCAGCGCAAAGCCAGCGCCAATGACCATCAAGTTCCCAAAGGTCTTTTTCTGTTTTTTTGGTGGCTCCCATCTGTGGTAAGCATAAATGGTGACAAAAATAAACACAGCCATCAAAGAAAAGGGCGCAAAAATCGAAACAATTTCCATTAAATGGTCAGGATTAAAATTTTTGTACCAATCTAAAATACCCGTTAAGGTAGCCGCCCAAGTGACAAGAATATAACACAAACCTCCT
>CACVAQ010000486.1 GCA_902727865.1 uncultured Aureispira sp.
TAAAAAACATAAAAAAGCATCTTGCATTAGTTTGATTATCAGATTTTTACACTTTGATAGCTAAAAACTCATCTTGCTGATAATCAAAGCGAAGCACTCATGCAATAACCTAATACGACTTTTCAACGGAGTCATGCCTAATAAATTTCATCCATAAATGTATATTTTCTTGTCCTTTCAGTAGACCTATTGAAGTGTAAAACGAAAGGCACTATTCGATGAAATACAAAAAACAATCCAATGTAATTGAATAAAAATCTAGTGTGGGTTTACATTTGGTTTACAAAGGGGCTTTTTTTAGAAAAACCAAGCATAAAAACTCGATAAACTCCTCAAAATAAAAACTTTACACAAGTTCAAGGTGGAAGGCATAAAAAACCAACATTTCTCTTCTCCTTGCATTTCCCCTTCAATTGAGCACACAAAAAAGGGTTCCTAGCAATGCTAAGAACCCTTCTTAAACGTCGTTAAAAACGCTATATTTTAAGCCACAATTAAGCTGGAGTATCTGTATCCGTTGTATCAGGTTTGTCTACTTCAATTTTAATTGTTTCCTCTACTTTTGTTTTGATTTCGATCTTCTCTTCTTCTGGCAATAAACCCATTTCACGTTTTAGGTCATCCAAAGCAGCACTAGAAGTTAAGCTAGTATCAGACAAAGCATCATTGATTTCTTGATCAATTGTTTTGCTTTCGTCCGCCATGTCACCATAAGCATCCGATAAGGCTTCTTGCTCTTCTACTTTTTCTTTCATTTTTTCTAACATCGACAAGGTTCCGCTAGAATCAATATTGGCCAATTGTTTGTTCAATTTACCCGTTGCTTTACTTACTTTATCACGAGCAATCAAGGTTTTTAATTCATTCTCCCATTTGGCAACTTGGCTCTTCAGATTACGGATTTTGTTTTCCATTTTAGAGACCAACTCTTCAAATTTATCTTGATTTGTTTTAGCAACTTGGTACAACTTTAGAGATTCTTCTCTACGCGCCATCGCTTCTGCCGCCAAACGATTTGCTTCACCTTCGTCTTTTCTACCATCCAAAGCCATTTGAAGCAAAGCTTTCGCTTTCTTTTTATAATCTTCAGCCGCTTCCATGTGGTTGTTCGCTTCTCTTTTTGAGCGAATGGCCGTTGCTTTTACTTCTGCCAAACTTTTTAAACTTTCGTCTAAGTCTTTTTTCAAATCACGAATACCTTGTTTGGTTAAAGTGATTGGACGTTCTAACTTGTCTACCGCAGCGTTTGCTTCTGCTTTTCCTATTCTAAATAATCGTTTAATAAATTCCCACATAACTTATATTAAGAGTTTAGTTGTTTATGAATGATTGAGGTTCAAATGAAAGAAACAATTAAGCAACAGGCTCCTTAGCAGCCCATCCTAATAGTTCGTCTGTATTTTCGACCAACGCAATGGTCAAGGCATTTAGAGATCCTTCCAACTCATTTGAGTCTAAATTAGACAACTGTAAAGTATCTCTAAACAAAAGTTTTGTTGCATCTTCATTTAAGACAAATGCTCCATGAACAACTTCTCTATTAATTTGAAGTAAGCGTTTGTAAGCTTCTGTTTGGTTGGCATCTAAATTAATAATATGCTGTTCAATCACCAAGATTTCACCTTCACAATCTAACATCGTATTCATTAATCCTTTGCTTTCATCTGTTATAAGCAGCATACCTTCTCCAGCATCCTCACTCACAATCTCGTGTCCCAAATCTAACAGATAGCTTTTTACTTTTTCAAAGTAGTTCAACATCATAATTTTAATTGGATTTTCATTTATTTATAAAAAAAATCTATTGATCTATCTACTTTTTCTTGCATAGATAAAACCGAATTGGTGTTGCACAAAGTACACACTCCCGAAATTTACAATTTTTTTACTATTATTTGATAGGATGAGGCTTCTTTTTTTGTCTCACAATAAAAACTTATGCTTGTGGACTTGTAAATAGATAGGAAAACCGCTAATTTTGTCGTAATAATACAATTTACTAACATAAATTTAGTTTCCTTTGTTCCCTGTTTTTAATAAAATAACAAAAAATTACACCTAAATTTTGGATAATATCACCTTACATATAGAAGCGTTAATTTTTGCGAGCGACAGTCCAATGTCTCTAAAAGAAATTCAACAATGCTTAGAATCTGTTTTGGATCAAGAATTAGATAAAACAGTTTTGCAAAATAAGATTACCGCTTTGCAACAAAAGTATAATTCGAAGAGCTCCTCTTTCAGCATTATGGAGATTGCAGACGGGTATCAGTTTTTGAGCAAGCCAGAGTTTAACGAAACCCTTGGCGTACTTATTCAACAGAGAAGCAACAAGAAATTGAGTAAATCTGCCTTGGAAACCCTTTCTGTTATTGCCTATCGCCAACCGATTACTAGAGGCGAAATGGAACGCATTAGAGGCGTAAATTGCGATTATGCGGTTCGAAAATTACTAGAAAAAGAACTCGTCACCATCCAAGGACGGTCGCCCGATGTTGGTCGTCCTTTGCTCTACGCAACTAGTGAAAAATTCATGCAGCATTTTGGTTTAAAATCAATAAAAGAGCTTCCAAAACTCAAAGAATTTAAGCACGAAGAAAATGAAATTGGGGAGATTGCTGACGACTAAGCATTTCTCCGTTCCTAAACCCTTATTAGAGTAATTTATAGTTAAGGAATGGTCAATAAATAAGATGAACAAATTTGAAGCTGGATTTTTGTTTCAAATTTCGCTAAAGATGAGAAGT
>CACVAQ010000487.1 GCA_902727865.1 uncultured Aureispira sp.
AACACTAGTAGTCATCGACTTACGACTTTTCACTTACTCCTTACGACCAAACACCTACTGTTATGAAAAAGAAAAAGAGTCCGCTGTGGCAAAAATTAGTTACGGGGAGTCTTTGAGTTGTCAACCAAGCAAATAAACAGGACAGGACAGGACAGGAAATAATAAGAAATGTTTGACATTAAATCCAGTCCCCTCTTTCGTTCTAATCTAGAACATCCAAAAAAGCTTTATATTCCTTTGCTACAGAAATTTCTGTAACAAAGTCTTCTGCCATCTCCCTGCCTTTTGCACCATATTTTTGGGCAAGCACTCTATCCTTCAATAAGCTGGTCATACAGGCAGACAGCTCCTTTGAGTTCGAGTAAATTAAACCGTTTTCGCCATGTTTTACCAATTCAGGAGTTGCCCCACCATTGTATCCAATAACAGGTTTTCCATGAATCATCGCTTCTATGGTTACGCGCCCCATCCCTTCACTTTTAGAACACATTAACAAGCAGTCCACCTTCTTATAGACTTCATGTGGATTATTTACATATCCTAAAAAATTGACCTGATCGGAGAGTGCATGATTGGCAATATACTGTTTCATTTTTTGAGTATACAGCCGCCTTCCTTTTCCTACTATTAACAGTTTAGAGTTTGGAAAATTCTTATGCACGGCATGAAAAGCAACAAGCGCATCAAACTGTCCTTTATTGGGATGAATCAGCCCTATAATTAAAAATGTAAATGCTGCTTTGTTCGCATAAGGTACCACCTTATCCAATCCTGCTTTGGAAATCACGCCATTATAAATACAGTATTTAGGTACGCTTATTTGCTCGTTAAATTTTGCTTGAATGGCTTTTGAGATAAACGATACCGCAGCGGCTTTATTTGCCCATTTGATAAAATGCTTTCGACCTTTCCAAAAAGACAAATTATAATCTTCTTCGCCAAATTCTCTGATTCGCCACACATGAGGAATACCTAAACGATCCGCCAACTGCGCTCCAATTCCGATTGTAGAGGAATTACTATAAATGAGATCAAATTTATGCTCTTTTATTTCTTCCGCTATGACGTTTAGTTTTTTTTCATTCTTTTTTTGCAAAAAATAATTTAGCCAATATTCTTTAGATAGGTATTGGGTATGTGCCCAACGATAATAAGTACTGATAATAATTTTTTGACCTGATTTTATATTCGCAGCTAATTTCCCATCACCTGGAGTCAAGATAACACAGTCTACCTTGTATGCTTCCAAGCCGTCAATAAGATTGAGCATAGATCTATTCGCCCCCATCATATCTGGTCCATGTGTTACAAATAGTATTTTCATATGGCTCTCTATTAATTCGTTTTGCTTCTTTGACAACTCGTAGAACGATTACTTTGACACGGCAGCGGGCAAGGCAGCGATGTATTCATTAATGTATTGCACCGCTAATGCGCCACTTTTGCCCTCATGCTCCGTTCCAACGACCGCATTGTAATATTTTGCTTTTTTATAAATAACGGTATTTTTCTGCGCTTGCTCCTTTTTAATCACCGCCAAAAGCTGGTCAAAATCAAGGGCAGGGTAAGCCAATTCATTTTTACAATACCGATACATGTCTCGAATATCTGCTTTGAAAGGCGTGTATTCGTAATAAATACTCACGACATTTAACAACACCGCTTCCAAGTGAATCGAGGTATTTCCTGCAATAATTAAATCTTGGTTTTGTAAAAAATCAAAGACAGGCTCTTCTTTTGTCGAACGCTTGATACTTTTTGGTATTTTAAAAATTGTCGGATCAGCAGGATGTGGGCGAAATGTTAGAACGACCTCTGGCAAGGCTTGACTTAAAGTACTCAAAAAGGACTCTACTACCTTTTGATCGTCCATCATATTGGAGCAAACACCAATTTTTTTCACTTTTTCACTTGTATTTCTACAATTAATATAAGGATCAAACTTTGGCATACCAACAAACTTTACCTCGCCACGAACAGAACCATTTGCCGTATATTGGTCCAAAGTTGCTTGCCCCTCCAAGAGGTTTAAATCAAAATCCAAGGGCGGAAAATAAGGCGTCACACTGGCATGTTGAATATAAATCGTTGGTATTTCCAAGCTTTTTGCTGCTAATAAGAACGCTCTAGGAAAAACAGTGTGGTCGTTCGCAAAAACAATATACTGAGGTCTATATTTTTTTAAAAACTGAACGGAAGCTTCGTATTGTCCGACACCTTTAAAAATGTAGTCCATGTAATGAAACGCTTTTTTACCATAACGTTTGTAAAAATTCCACAAAACCCAAGGATAAAGATAAGATCGAAACCAGATAGAGAAATGTACTAGCGGAACAATTTCTTCTTTATCGGTTACATAAGCTTCATAGGTAATATAAACAGCCTCTTTATTTCCTTCCTTTATAAGGCTTAATACGTCCTTATTATTTTTGCTAATCACCAACAAACAAGGCTTGTTGATAATTTTTTTATACTCAATTTGGTCTGAATATTTAAATCGATAATAAATTCCTTTTATGGGTAATAACACAAAACGCCCTACGACATTAATGAACTTTTTCCAAGTTGTTTTTGCTGTAAAAATTGCTCGCACAGCAGGTGAGGTCACCTCTAGCAAACCACTAAATCCAAATTGCAACATTGAAAAATAGATGTCAATTTTAGGATGAACCTTTTTACTGTCTTTCCGACTTATTTCTTTTTTGTTCATTCTCTTTCTAACATAAATTT
>CACVAQ010000488.1 GCA_902727865.1 uncultured Aureispira sp.
AAATAATAATTTTGATCCTTTTTTTACACAAAAATAAGAGATAAATGGCTTTGGTTAAAACAGTACGAGGAAAAACGCCTGAATTTGGAGACAATTGTTTTTTAGCAGAAAATGCAACCATTTTGGGCGAGGTTAAAATGGGGAAAGATTGCAGCGTGTGGTTTCAAGCTGTGATTCGGGGCGATGTCAATAGCATTACCTTGGGAGATAAAGTAAATGTGCAAGACGCTGCGATTATTCACTGTACCTATGAACGAGCGGCAACGACGATTGGAAATAATGTCTCTATCGGACATCGAGCAATTGTACATGGTTGTACGATTCATGATAATGTCTTGATTGGAATGGGCGCAATGGTGATGGACAATGTGGTCGTGGAGTCGAATTGTTTGATTGCCGCAGGGGCGGTTGTGTTGGAAAATTCTCACCTAGAAAGCAATTGCATTTATGCGGGAATTCCTGCTAAAAAGGTGAAGGAGTTAAGCCCCGAGCAGTTTAAAGATACGGTGGCTCGGATTGCAGATAATTATGTGAAATATGCTAGTTGGTATATGGAGGAGGAATAGTGTTAGTTATTTTTGTCCATCTACTTATAAGAGGTGACTTAAGTTGAGGTCAAGTTCTACTTCTAAGGCGGTTATAAAACTAAGTTCTTCTTTGTGTGTAGCTAGATAATCTTCGAAACCTTCTTCCATTTGAGTTTTCAAATAGATTATTCTAGCTACATGCTTTTCTCTATCTGCGACAAGTTTTGGATTGTTAAAGCCTAAGTATTTGATTAAATTTCCTGCTTCTATATCGTCCTTGTTACAAACAAATATGCCGCCTTCATATCGAATGCGTTCTTGCAAATTACTTGCAGAAGGAGCGGGAAGCGGTAAAAAACGTTCGTCTAATTTTTTAGGCTTATGCGAGTTCATCCATCGCAAAACAGCATACCAATTAAAATAACTATCGTCAGAAGTGGCTTTGATTCGCCCATCAAAATGCTCAATATCTACAGCATCTGTGTTTTGGATATAACGCTCTGAATAAGCGCAAAAGCCCAATTGCTCGTTGAGTAGAAGCGCTTTAATACGCAAACGTTGGCTTTGAGTATCGTAACTTAATTCTTCTGCAAGAATCGTCGAATCACTTTTTTTAGTCAAATATCTCATTGCAAAGGGAAGTTATAGGCTTGACCAATAGATAGAAACTCTTCTAGCAATTGTACTTTATTTGCTTTATTTTCCTCTTGTTGAATTAAGCTTTTTAGCTCAACATAGCGTTCCCATTTTTTAATACCTTCTTTGCCTAGTAAATTACGGACACCAAAATCTTGCACCAACAAATCGTTCGGATCGTCGCCAACAGGCGTTGTGCCTCGCTTGGCATGTACAGCACCTTGCTCGTCAAATTCTAAAATGAATCGCTCATAAGGCTCAAATTGTGCTGCAATAATTGGATTATGTGTTGCCACAAAAAACTGGGTATTCTGAATTATACCCGTATAAATATCAACTAAATCGTACAAAAAGTCAGGATGTAAACTGTTCTCAGGTTCGTCTAACAACAAAAAACCACGTTCTATATTTCTATTAAAATACAAGGTAAAAATATGCCCTACTCGGAAGATGAAATTTCTGATTCCTGTACTGAGTTGACTATAAGGAATGTTTTTATCTGTTCCTTTTAGCCTAATGTACGCTTGTAAATTATCATTTAATTGAATCGGATTACTTGCGCCTTCTACGTCAAATTCTAAGCCTGCTTTGTCTAGTATTTTGTCCCAGAGTTCTGCGATTTTGTTTAGAATTTTAGGCGATTTTTTATCAAATTCTTCTTGTACTTGACGAATGGTTTTATCTAGGTTTTCTTCTCTTTTTTGGAATGCTAAGAGGTCACTTTCTCGTTTTTTGATTTGATAAATAAGTAGTTTCCAGAAGTCGTTTAGTGTATCAGAGGATATGACATGCTCATAAGGGAAATGCTTAAAAAGTTGTAGAGCATCGTTGACTGTAGCACTAGGAACATCATTAAAATTTTTGTATTCATTCTTGAATCCTTCTGCTAAGGAATGTATGAATAAGTCATTTGAGTTATTTTGACTCACATATGGTAGTCGAGCCTTATTGTCAGCTATCCAGCTTTTTTGTTCAAGAATCGCTTGTTCTAAAAGTTCTTGCCAATCGTTTTTCTTGTCAATGTCTTCTTTGTAAATAGAAATACCAGAAAAATCCCTGTACTTGAAATTGTGTAGGTAGAAGTACTTTTTGCCATATTGTATTTTAAAAATAAGAGATTTAGCAATAGAAGGGGCTTTATAAGGATCAGTTAAAGTTCTAAAAATCGTCTCCAACAAAGTACTCTTCCCCGTACCATTACTACCAATAAGACAAACCTTCTCCAAAGGCTCACCAGCCTTCTCATGCCCTTCGGGATAAGTCAAGTCCAACTCAAAATCTTGGAATTGTTGGTACTCTTTTATAATAATCTTACAAATCTTCATGGTTGTGTATCGTGTTATATGGCGCATTAAATAGCGAAGCTATTCAAAAATACAAAAAAATAGCTACCTTTTAATCTATTCCAGTATTAAGGGAACTAAAAGAGCAATTAAAAGCTTGTAAAAATAACTTTGTTTAGTTTGTAAACTAAGTTTATTTTTGTTATTATAATATTACTTCGTGTAGAAATCGAATCAAATTGATTAAGAATCAATTTGATGCAAGATGTTTTTTT
>CACVAQ010000489.1:0-5180 GCA_902727865.1 uncultured Aureispira sp.
ATGAGTGCTGACATTTTAAAACTATACAAACAATTGGACGATAGTGCCATCGCTTCGGGTTTTTAAGGGAGTAATGCTTAGCGAAATTTCTATTTTATTTTGTGTAGACCTATTTTTTTCTTAAATTTAGGGAGCTCATGATGCATTTAATATTATAAAATAAAAAATTTAATAAACTAACCCAAATTATGAAAGCGATCTTCTCATTAATATTCTTAAGCCTTTTTGTTACTTTTTCTTTTGCACAAGAAACACCAAAACCAGAATTTGTTGATCTTCCATATTATTGGAATAAAGAATCCAACACACTTATAACCTTTTCAAAAGAAACGCTCAAAATGAAGGTGCTTGGAATGAAAATGTTATATAAATATTCTGGAACGGAGTCTAAGACAAAAATTAAATCTTCCAATAAAATATCAATCCTTATTAATTCATCCAATCCTCTTTACCTATCAGCACTGAAAATTTATAAATTAACGGTTAAAAAAAAGACACGAGAAGCTATAGTAGTAACAACTGGCTTAAGAACGGCAACCATGAGCGATGAAAATGTAATAGATTTCAACTCTAAAAATCTTGAAGGAAACATATATGAATTAGTACTTTCATCACAATTAGATAAAGGTGAATATGTGATCACTAATGGTATGCATTCTTATACTTTTTCAGTAGAATAAGTCTAAAATTAGGTATACATTCCCTGCTGATGATAAGTAGTTGGACAACAAGATAGGGCCAATTTTTAAACCACTAATTTTGTCCATCTACTTATTTACTTACTTATGCACAAGTCTGCTCGATGTGCCAAGGGCAAAGTCCTCACGAAGTAATCTACAGCATACCCATCCTAGCGGAGAATAAAAACTGTCAGACGCAGATAAAAATATGATAGGTAAATTGATCCAAGTTTGAATTATTGTCAATACACTTGTACTTGGCCATTTGATTATTTCCACTAAAAGCTATTTAAGTTTTGGAGCTATTGGTTTATTTCAAACACTAGAATTAAACACTAAAATAGATCCCTCCTTATAAATGAACTAAAAAGATCAGAAAAGAAGCTCTTGCTTCATTATAGAAGACATCAACAGTTTGAGTATTAGAAAAAAGAAATAAACATCTTGTTTGTAAAGGAGAAATTCTAAGCAAAGCAAAATTAAAAAAAGGAGCAATATATCCAATCGTTTTTTATCTTTTGGCTACCGTATAGCTGTTTCGTGCTTTATTCTGCATGGGCGTATATACTAGCGTTATGGTTATGGGCTTGGTACTTATGTACTTATGTTGTTTTGTAAATAACATTAAGAACATCTTAACAACAAGGAGAAAGCTAATCTGCTTATTTATTTGTACTATGAGCTAATTATTTTAATCTATCACCCCCAAAATAAAATACATATGTGGATAAGTAAAAAGCTTTTTCAAGGTTTAACAGTAGGCTTGTTGTTGGCTGGAAGTACAATGAACGCTCAAATTACATTTGAGCAGGGTACTTGGGACGAGGTAAAAGCAAAGGCCGAAAAGGAAAATAAACCTATTTTTGTAGACGCTTATACAACTTGGTGTGGACCTTGTAAATGGATGTCGAAAGAGATTTTTAGCCAAGAAGAAGTAGGCGTTTATATGAAGCAAAATTTCATTGCCTACAAAATGGACATGGAAAAGGGGGAAGGACCTGATTTTGCAAAAAACAATAATGTGGTTGCTTATCCGACCTTGCTCTATTTCGATGCAAAAGGAGACATGATTCATAAAGGAGTTGGGGCTAGAGATGCCGAGGGTTTAATTGACTTATCTAATGCGGCTTTAGATCCAAGCAAGCAATTGGTTGCTTTTGTTGAAAAATATGAAGCGGGTACGCGAGATAAGGATTTCTTGATGACTTATTTAACTGTCTTAAATGATTGTGGCGAAGATTTAGAAGCACCTTTTAAGGCCTATTGGGAAAAAATAGATGACGAAGAGAAACAAACGGCAGAAACACTAGAGTTAATGTTAGGTGTGACGAGTAGTTTTGGTAATTTTAAAAGCCCTATTACGCAGTATTTTTTAGCCCATAAAACGGCTTATGAAACCGCTACTAGCAAAGAAGAAATCGCTGATATCTTAAATACCTGCTATCTTTATGGCGTTTGGAATCTAGCAAAAATGGAAGATAAAAAAGAAGCCAAGGTTTTTAATAAAGAATTACTAGAGGCTTTTCCTGCTGCAAAAAAAGAATTTAAAAAACGCTTAGCTTACATGAAAGCGACAATGGAAACGCCTCCTGATGCTGCTAAGGTTAATAAAGCGTATAGCCAATGCTTGAAAGTGACGAATAATTGGTCTGAATTAAATTCAGTTGCTTGGAATGTCTACGAAAAGGAAGATGACTTGAAAAAATTAAAATTAGGCTTAGGATGGATTAATCGTTCGATTGAAATTGAAGAAAATTATTTTAATGTAGATACGAAAGCCTTTTTGTTGTATAAAATGAAAAGCTATACAGAAGCGAAAGTTGTTGCTGAAAAAGCAATCAAATTGGCTAGAGCAGCAGGTACGGAGGATGCGTCTATCGGTACGATTGAATTGCTAAATAAGATCAACGTTGAGTTGGAAGCGGTCAAGGATTAAAAGCATTTTTGGGTCTTTGACAAACGAAGGAAGCGAACTAAAGCGCAGCGCTTAGGAGCTTAGCGACTAACAAAGCGACGGCACGCAAGTAACAAAGACTCAACGCAGCTAACTTTGCCACAGCGGACTCTTTTTCTTTTTCATAACAGTAGGTGTTTGTCCGCAAGTAAAAAGTCGTAAGAGAATGACTGCCAGTGTTCTAACTTACGACTTTTTACTTGCGACTTACGACTAAAATAGTAAAGCCTAAGCTATTTTTTATGGGCTGGAAAAAAGGGGCAAAGAACCGTATTTTTTATATAAAATTGCTGTGTACAGAAAATAAATAAAGAAGGACTATTTGGGAGCTTAAAGCTGTTAAAAAGTAATGTTTAGATCGAGCCGTTTTGTGTTCATAAAGAAACAGGGCTGCTCGATCTAAAATCTAAAAAGTTGTGTTTAGTGGGGGCATTCCTTTTTTTAGAAGGATAGAAATTATTCTGCTTTTTTTAAGGTAAATCCAAAGGTAGAACCTACTTCCACTCGACTTCTTGCGGTAATGGTTTGTTGATGCGCTTCTAGAATGTGTTTAACAATTGCCAAACCCAAACCAGACCCACCTTCTGTTCTAGAACGGCCCTTATCAACCCGATAAAAACGCTCAAATAATCGAGGGATGTGTTCTTGAGCAATGCCTTTGCCATCATCAGATATTTCGATTAAAATATTATTCCCCAAGTCGTAAAAGCCCACTAAAGTTTGCCCGTTTTCCTTTCCATATTTGATGGAGTTGCTAATTAAATTAACAACCACTCGTCGAATGCTTTCCATATCTGCATTGACTTTTAAGGGTTTCTGGAAGTTGTTTTTGAACGATAAGGTAATATTTTTCTTAGCCGCCTTAAGTTCGCTGTCTTCTAAGACATCTTTGACCAATTGGCAAACATCAAACTTACTTAAATGCAGCTGTAGTTTTCCTGCTTCAAATTTTGAAATATAGCCCAAGTCCGCTACAATTTTTTCCATTCGAACGGTGTTCTCCGCTGCACGAGTCAAGTATTTGTAATTAATATTAGGATCTTCCATTCCTCCATCCAACAAGGTTAATAGATAGCCTTGTATATTAAAAATAGGCGTTTTAAGCTCGTGAGAAACATTTCCTAAAAACTCTCTACGGTACACCTCCATGCTTTTGAGCGCAGAAATTTCTTTAGTCCAATTTTCGGCCCATTCAACAACTTCCTGTTCGACTTCATCAATCATATGATTCTTCATGTTGATACTAACAACGGTGTTCGTTGTGGGCGTTTTCATGCTGTGAATCGTTTTATAAATCAATTTTATTTTTTGATAAATATACCGACGCAAGGAATTGTAAACAGCCAAGTAACCAAAAATGAAGGAAACGCTAGGAATCAAAAAAACAAGCCCCCAAGTGATGCTATTGGGAAAGAGTAGTTTTGCTCCAAGTGTAAATAGCAACAGCACGCCAGTATTATTCGCTGCGGTCAGCCAAGCAAGTTGTGTTGGGCTAGGGTTTTTAGTAAAAAAAAGCATTTGCTACGATTGTTTTTAAGGTTCTTTGACAACTATTCTCACGAAGTAAATTTACCAAGGCTAAATTTCAACCTTTTATAGATTTGAATATTTAGTTCTACCTAGAACTGAACTAGCAAAAAAGTCGGCTAGAAGTCAAATTTATACCCAATGCCTTTGATGGTGATGATGTAATTGTCTCCAACTTTTTCACGAATTTTTCGAATGTGTACATCAATCGTTCGATTGCCTACAATGACATTGCTCCCCCATATTTTATTAAAAATCTCTTCTCTAGTAAACACTTTTCCTGGCTTAGAAGCCAATAAAGAAAGCAATTCAAATTCTTTTTTAGCTAAGGTGATTTTATCTTCTGAGCCTTTTTTCTGAACAATAAACTGCTCTTTGTTGATGTACAAATCGGCTACTTCAATGACATGTTTATCGGCTTGATTACTGTTTTTGTTGAATCGACGCAACAAGGCGTTGATGCGACTAATGAGGACTCTTGGTCGTATTGGCTTGGTGATATAGTCGTCACCACCAACTTCAAAACCTACAATTTGCGAATAGTCTTCACTTCTAGCCGTCAAAAAAGCAATCACTGTATTTTCAAACTCAGGAATGGCACGAAGTTCTTTACAAACCTCTACACCATCCATTTCTGGCATCATAATATCTAGAAGGATAAGGTGTGGCTTAATCTCTTTTGCCTTCTTTAGTGCATCTAGACCATTGGTTGCTGTACTTACTTCGAAACCTTCTTTGGCGAGGTTATAACAAACAAACTCTAAAATATCGGGTTCATCGTCGGCAATCAGTATTTTGTATTCGCTTGAATTCATCTTGTATCTAAGTTAAGAATGGTTTTGAATGCTTAAAATATAAAATATTTTTGATTCATTTAATCAAATAGAAAAAAGGCGATCAATAAAAAAATAAGGGTTCTTTGACTCTTTTTGCCAAAGCTTTAAAGGTTTAAAATAACAAGTAGTTCTTAACTGATTTTTAGATCTAAAATAGTTGATCTAAAAGCTTACCTTTTCTTA
>CACVAQ010000489.1:5280-11705 GCA_902727865.1 uncultured Aureispira sp.
AATGCAAAAACGGTCAAAGAGCCCCAAAATATTTAGACGATTATTTAACGCTATGTACTTATATTTGTGAATTAGAAATCCTACATTAGGATTGTTAAAGCAAATAAATTATTCTGTTCTTTCTTAGAACAAAAGTAAGGTTTCAATGCTTAAGTTGCGTTAATACAGTATTAAATTATTGTTACGAATAAAACTAAGAGAAATCTAAAAAGAGCCGAATTGCGTTATTTTAGTTTATTTGCTTGTGAAAGAGCGTCTTAGGTTTTAGTCGTTTATCATATGGATGAACCCCTAAAAACAGAGGAAGTAAATTAAGGAATTTAGCGGACAAAAGATGCCCTGTTTTAGTGTTGATTATTTTTGTCCATCTATTTAAAAGGTTAGAATCTTTCTAGGATGTTTTTATTGCTGATAACAAATCCTTTAAAGAGGGATCAAGGAGTTTATTCGTAATCATGTTTATTAAGTGCAGACATTTTTTATAAGTCACTTGAAAGAGTTGTGTTAAATGAAAAGACGGTTCTGTTTTATGATAATAATTGTCTACTGCTGGGCTTTAGGAGCCTGTAGCATCAACAAACAGATGCCTTTAATGAAGGTTGCCGAGCATTTGGAAGGCAATTGGATCAATCAGGAGTACCTAGAGGCATTGAGATTGACGAAATCGCCCCAACAGGCAGATGAGACGGCACGAATTAAGGTGGTCGAAGTTAGAATAGATACGTTTAAACAATTGGTCTTGTCTTTTCAAGAAGGAGATGATTGGCTCTTGGGTCGAGATAAAGAAGGTTTGTTTTTTAGCAGCATATTTGATTATACTTTGAAGCTCAAAACGAAGTTGATTTCTAATCAAAAATTACAAGTAGGAGATAAATTATTCTTGCGCTTTGGACAGGAACTAAATAGCAGGGACAAAGACCTTAGCTTAGTGCAAAAAATATTGTTTACAGGCAGTTATGAATGGAATGGAAAGCCAGTAGAGTTTTGTAAAGGTGGCGCAATTAAGGGAATGGAAAGGGCAGGAGTTGAAACCTATTATCCCATTGTTTATTATAATAGTAATAAAGAAATGGATCAAATTTGGTTGAACAAAGGGAATGCAAACGCTAAAAAATATGGCTTTGAATTTCAAAAAAAGAAATTGTACATCTATGCCTTAGAATGCCCCAATCAAGACGTTTTTTGTGGCGATAAAAGCCAAAGAGGAAACCTGTTGTTTGAATTGAACAAACGATAAAAGAAGCGTTGAAGATTTGTCCCTGTGAAAATGCTTGCGATGGGTTATTTTCAGATAGACAAACCTTCAACTTAGTGTACTACTTCTTAGTTTCATCACGCAAAGCACGGCGTAGAATTTTACCAACATTTGTTTTTGGTAATTCGTCTCTAAACTCAATGTGTTTAGGTTTTTTGTATCCTGTAAAGTTCTCTACACAAAAGGCACGAACTTCTTCTTCGGTTAAAGAAGCATCTTTTTTGACAATAAATACTTTAACTGCTTCAGATGATTTTGCATCAGGAACTCCAACCGCTGCAATTTCTAAAATTTTAGGGTGAGAAGCCAAGACATCTTCAATTTCATTTGGATAAACATTAAATCCAGAAACTAGAATCATATCTTTCATACGATCAACAATTTTGAACGCCCCATTTTTTAGCATAATTCCAACATCACCTGTTTTTAGCCAACCATCTGCCGTAAAGGTTTCGGCAGTTGCTTCAGGGCGATTGTAATAGCCTTGCATCACTTGTGGACCTTTGATTTGGATTTCACCACGACCTTCTTCTGGACCTTGTACGTTTCCTTCAGCATCCATGATTCTCATATAAGTAGAAGGCATTGGCAAGCCAATTGTTCCCGTTTCAACGTTCCCAACAACATTGGCGCTAGCCACAGGAGACGTTTCCGTCATACCGTACCCTTCTAATAATTCATTCTTGGTCACCTCTTTCCAACGTTTGGCAACAGGAGCTTGAATGGCCATTGCGCCGCCAATTGAAAATTTCAGAGCAGAAAAATCTAAGGCCCTAAAAGCATCATTATTTAACATGGCATTATAAAGCGTATTAACACCAGTCATTAAAGTTGGTTTTGTTTTAGCAATCACATCAACCAAGCCTGGAATATCTCTAGGATTTGGAACCAAAACATTTAAGGCCCCAAAGTTCGACATACACAAACAATTCACTGTAAATGAAAAAATGTGATACATCGGAAGCGGCGTCAACATGACCTCTTGCCCTTCTTTCATGTTGGCATCTGCTAGCCAAGCACTCATTTGCGCCATGTTAGACAACAAATTACGATTGGTCAAGACAGCTCCTTTGGCAACCCCTGTTGTACCGCCCGTATATTGAATACAAGCCATATCTTCCTTGCTAACAGCATGTTCGCTTACTTTTTTGCCTGTACCCGCTTTGATCGCTGCTGGAAATTTGACGGCACTAGGAAGGTTATATTTCTTAACCATCCCTTTAAACTTAAGGACTGTATTAATAACAAAGCCCTTTAGACCACCAAACATACCACCAATAGATGCGGTAACAATGTGTTTTACCCCCGTATCTTTGACTACTTTTTCTAATTCATGAGCAAAATTTTCAGCAATAATAACTGCTTTAACACCTGCATCATTAAATTGATGTTTGATTTCACGCCCAGTATAAAGCGGGTTGGTATTCACAGGAATAAGCCCTGCTCTCATAACACCAAATAGAGCAACAGGATACTGTACAATATTCGGCAACATAATCGCTACACGATCTCCTTTTTGAAGCCCTAGAGACTGTAAATAGGCAGCCATTGCATTAGACATACGGTCTACATCACCATAGCTTAATGTCTTTTGATTACTTCCAATCAGACAAGTATAAGCAGGTCTGTCTTTGAATTTTTTGAGATTATCAGAGATAAAACCAATTAGGGAAGGATATTGATCAATATTGATGTCGTGCGGAATGCTCTTACTGTAGCTCTTTAGCCAAATACGGTCAGTTGTAGTCATATAATTGAAAAGTTTAAAATGTAGCTTTTTTGAATAAAACGATTGGAGTAGTTGAGAGTACTACTTTTCTAGAAATAGCTAAAAAGATAGGAAAAATTATTCTTTTTGCTCAATTTTTTGTTTTAAAATAGAAAAAAAGACCTATTTCCTAGTGAGTTGTTTTAAATAACGTTGAGCAATATCATCTTTAGGGTTGTATCTTAAGACTTGTTGAAAATCAGCAATCGCTTTTTGATTTTGTCTCATGGCCGCATAAGAAATACCTCGATTCATATGTGTTCTAGGTGCTTGTTCGGGAGCGAATTGCAGTGTTTTGGTATAATCACTAATTGCTTTGTCATGGATTCGGAGAATACTATAGGTGACACCACGATTGAAGTAGGATGTTCCTCTATTCGGTTCCAATTCAATTGCTTTAGAGTAATTTTGAATCGCTAAGTTTAAGTTTTCCTTCGCTTCTTTGGCGAAGCGTTGCGCTTCTTGTGTTTTGTTTTTTTGTTGTAATTGCCTAGCTTGTTCTTGCTTCATGTTGCCACGAATACCGTAAGTACTCCCAATGCCCTCGTAAACACTAGCATTTTTAGAGCCAAGTTTGGCAGCGATTACAAAGTCCTTAAAAGCTTTGTCTAGATAGACTTGGCGTTCGTTCGGAGTGGTTGCCTTGTCTGCCCGTTTTCCATAATAATTGCCTCGTATCCCTAGAGGTCGCGCCATAGTTGGTAGAACAAGATTGTCTTCTGTTTTATTTAAGTCAATAACATTGGTCCAAAGTCGCTCGCTATTTTGCCATATTTCTATTTGTGAAATGGTTTTTGGGATATATAAACAGGCTACAGCAATCAGCGCAATTAAAGCACCTTTTTTTGCTTTTTGGGGCGCAAATTCATGTACCAACATTGCCAATAGAAAGGCTAAACCAATATAAGGTAAATACGTGTAACGATCTGCCATGATGACGGTTCCAACAGAAACGAATTGCAAAACAAGTACCACAGTAATCAAATAAAAACCAATCCCTAAAGCAATGCTTTTTGTGAATTTGAGACTCGCTAAGGCTGCGCCAAGGATTAGAGTCATAAAAATAGGAGCAGCTTTAAAGAAGAGGCTATCGTTAAAAGTCTGTTGATCTGGATAAGGATAAAACGTAGAGAGATTGGTTGGAAGAAAAAAGTGTAAAATGTATTGTATGAAACCATAAGATGCAAACTGTATGCGTTCCATTAATTTGAAGTCTTCAAAGGAATTCATAGCAACAGCAGTGGTTCCTCGCTCTAATAATCCGCCCCAATTGCCCCCAGCTTGTACATTCATAGCAATAGCCCCAAATAGAACAGAACAAGCAAAAAATGGAAGGGTGGGAATCAAAGCGGCAGGCTTTAAACTCTCTTTTAAAGCTTCGATAGGTTGAGCAGATTTGCTATTCCAGAAATACAAAAGTAACATTACTAAAGGAAATACGACCGCCATCGCTTTGGATAAACAAGAGAGGATAAATAAAAGGAAAGCCCCGTAGAGCCATTTTTTGGCGTTTTTTTGTAAATAATTCCAGTAACTTAATAAGCCCAGCAAAAAGAAAAAACTATACAACACGTCTTTGCGTTCGGATACCCAGGCAACCGATTCTACATGCATTGGATGAAAGGCAAAAATAGCTGCTACAAAAATACTTATGAGTAGATTTTTTTTACTCAGATGGTAAATAAGCAGCAAAACTAAAAGGCTATTTAGTACATGCAAGACAATGTTCCAAAAGATAAACGGGCGCGCAGAAATACCTTCAGGGCAAGTAGGACAAGCGTTGTTATTCCACCGCATGGTCAAAACTGTCAATGGATGATAGTTTAAGGCAACCACTGTCGTAAAAACATTTTTTATACTGCTTGTGTGCGGGCTAGGGCTGGCACTAATGGATCGTTTGCTGCCTTTTAATTGCGTAAAAGCAGTAAGATCCGTACCTGAACGGACTAAGTTGTTTTCAGTAACGTAGGTATAATCATCCCAATCCACAAATTCATTATCTAAGGCTCCTTTGTAAACAAAAGCCGTCATTATCGCAAGTATCAAAGCTGCGAGAAGGAGCCCGACAGGCCTTTCTTTAGGCCTTTGTTTAGGCTTAGGTGCTTGTTGTTTTACGGTTTTAGTAGAACTTTTGGAACTTGCAGAAGATTTATTTTTATTTTTCTTATTAGAAGAAGCCATTGCTGTTAATTGTAATCATGAAATATAAGGAAATGCGTAGACAACAGTAAGCGTATATGCCAAGTAGCTGCTACTAAAATGTATTAGAATGTTCCTTAGCCTTCACTTAAAATTGAAAAAGTACTTAAAATTTTTATTTTTGCTAAAAAAAATAGTATATACTAAAATTGAACATTTGGTGTTATTAAGGAAGGGTAAAAAAGATAGAAAATTTTTTCATTTTTTAGATAGTTTGTGCTCGTGAGCTCGCAAACTTCTGTTTCTTAAGGATCAAAAAAAAATGAAAATATTTACATCCTGTACCTTTGGAGTTCAACAACTTTATAAGGTATTTTTACACCGCCCTAAATTTTAGTAGTTCTTATAGATCGACATCAGCTGGAGCATCCATTGTTGTGGAAACCCTAGATCAATAAGGAACAAGAACGTAAAAATGCACAAAGTATACTAATAATAACGTATGAATTTTACAAAGGAAATTACACCATTACTCGAAGCTTTAGAAGAGGGAAATCTTATTTTGTATCCAACAGAAACCATCTGGGGGATTGGCTGCGATGCAACAAACCCTGCTGCGGTTGCGAAATTGGATGCTTTAAAAAAACGAAAAAAAGGCAAAAATTACATTTTGTTGCTGGACAGTGAAGCGCATTTGTCAGAATACATTGACTATATACCTCCAAAAGCAAGCAATCTAATTGCTTATCATACAAGACCTTTGACAATCGTTTATGATACGCCTAAAAATTTACCAGATTCTTTATTGGCAGAAGATGGAAGTATTGCTATTCGAGTGACCTTGGATCCATTTTGTAAAGCATTGGTGAACGCTTTTGGCAAACCGATTGTTTCTACCTCAGCGAACATTAGTGGAAAACCTTATCCAAAAACGTTTCTAGACATAGAGCATGTTATTAAAAAAGGAGTTGCTAGTATCGCACAACACAAGCAATATGAAGACAATGTTGCACCGCCTTCTGTGCTGGTAAAAGTAGTAGATGGTGAAGATTTGGTTTTCTTGAGAAAGTAATATTTTTCAGCCTCTTATTTATTTACTGTTCCTTAAGTACATTACTTCGTGGAGAACCCGAAGGCTCAGCGTAGCTAAATTATATTAGTTTGATTATCAATAAGATAGCTTTTAATTATTGATTCAGCTAAGTCGTTGATAATCAAACTAATATGAAATGGTTTTTATGTTTTTTGGTAAAAAAACTAAAA
>CACVAQ010000489.1:11805-13825 GCA_902727865.1 uncultured Aureispira sp.
AATCCCACGAAGTATTATTAAGTAGGTTTTTTGATAATAAAAAAATCAAAGAAGCATTAATAGTCTTATTACAGGGAAGTATTCTTACCTTTAGGACGCAAATTTTTAGAATTTACCCACGAATCCCCTAGACTAATTAATAAAGATCATGCAAATCGAAATAAAGGAAAAGGAGCAAGAAATATTTAATCTGTTGAGTGAATCGGCCAAAGAGTTGGGTTTTCCGACCTATATCATAGGAGGTTACGTCAGAGATCGATTGCTTCAACGACCATCCAAAGATATGGATATTGTTTGTGTGGGAAGTGGTATTGAGTTGGCTAAAAAATTAGCAACCAAATTGCATCCAAAGCCCAAAGTAGTCGTTTACAAGCGTTTTGGAACAGCGATGTTGAATTTCAAAGATCTAGAATTAGAGTTTGTCGGTGCTCGAAAAGAATCTTATCGACAAGAGTCTCGCAAGCCAATTGTAGAAGATGGAACTTTGGAGGACGACCAAAATCGTCGTGATTTCACGATTAATGCTTTGGCAATTAGTTTGAATGCCGAGAACTATGCTACTTTGGTAGACCCTTTTGGGGGCGTTTCACATTTGGAGGAAAAGCGTATTTTAACCCCTCTTGATCCTAACATTACCTTTTCAGATGATCCTTTGAGAATGCTGCGAGCAATTCGTTTTGCGACACAGCTCAATTTTACAATAGATGAAGTGACCTTAAAAGCAATTTCGGACCAAAAAGAACGCATTCAAATCATCTCGCAAGAGCGGATTACCACCGAGTTGCAAAAAATAATGGCCACGGACAAGCCTTCTATTGGTTACAAATTGTTGTTTGATACGGGGCTGTTAAAGCTGATTTTTCCTGCCTTAGCGGAAATGCATGGCGTGGATTATAAAAATGGGCAAGGACACAAAGATAATTTCTATCATACGCTACAAGTTTTGGATAATATTGCCAAAGTAAGTGATAATATTTGGTTGCGTTGGGTTGCCGTTTTGCACGATATTGCCAAGCCGTTGACCAAACGTTTTGTAACGGGGCAAGGATGGACCTTTCATGGACACGAAGCCTTGGGCGCTCGATTTGTGCCTAAATTTTTCCGAAGAATGAAATTGCCAATGGGCAATGAAATGAAATATGTACAAAAATTGGTTGGCTTGCACCAACGCCCTGTGGTCTTGACCAAAGAAGAAATTACAGATTCTGCCTTGCGTCGCTTGATGTTTGAAGCAGGAGAAGATATTGACGATTTATTGTTGTTCTGTGGAGCAGATTCGACCTCTAAGTTCCAATGGAAGTTGGATAAATATGCCAAAAACTTAAAGGTCTTAACGGCTAAGATTGCAGAATTAGAAGAAAATGACCGTCTTAGAAACTGGCAACCACCGATTTCGGGGGAGGTAATCATGGAAACATTTGACCTAAAACCTTGTCGAGAAGTCGGACAAATCAAAAACAGTATTCGAGAAGCTATTCTCGATGGCGATATTCAAAATGATTATCAAGAGGCATTTGATTTTATGGTTAAAAAAGCGGAAGAATTGGGTTTGAGTCCTGTTTAGAGGATTGTGCTCTTTACGCGATGGGTTTTAAAAATTGAGTGGGTAAACTGATTAGAGCTTATGAAAATTATATTTTATATCGGAATTTCATCCCAATAGATTGGACTAATTTAAGAGAGTTAAAAACGCTTTATCAATTTGATAAAGCGTTTTATTTTGTTCGCCAAGGCATCTGCAATAATAATTTACTGATCCAAGGGAACAAATGTGTTTTTTTCTTCATGAACCAATGTGCTTGTGAATTTACCTGCGAATTGATTGGTCGAAAAATTGACGTACTCTGGGAGTATGAAATAGATTATCTAGCCAGGAATGATTTAGATTTAATCGTTCGACTATTTTTTTTAAGTAGATCATAAGTGATGGAATTAGTTTTAACGCATGAATAATTTTTTTTACCCCTAAGAACAAATAAAATGAACGCCCTAGAACAGTTAAAAGATTTACGCTCGACAA
>CACVAQ010000490.1 GCA_902727865.1 uncultured Aureispira sp.
TTAGCAATAAGTCCCCCCTATCAAAGAAGAAAGGTTTGCCAAATTTTCATTCGACAAACCTTCTAATCACCAAAAATCAATCAATTAAATTTTAAAACCTTAATCGTTTTTAAGTGTTCTTTTGATAGAACCACAACTAATGTTTTATAACCTTAGCTCGAATGTAGGCAATGTTTTATAAATTTCCAAAAACTATTTTATAAAATATAGTTTACTTACAAAAAAAATGTCTGGTCTATCTTTTTTCTTATTCTCAATGCATAGCTGTTAGAAGTTAGCCGATGGTTTCAACTCCACACGATTAGCTAGGCTGCTACTACCTACTTACTACGTGAGAAGCGTTGTCAAAGAACCTAAATTATTAAACAAAAATGTTGTCCTCTACTCAGCCTCCAAAGTTAAATAGGACCAATTACAGAAATTTCATTTATACAAATATGAAAAAACTCTTACTTTTATTAACCATAGCGCTGTTTCTCCTGGCTTGTAATGAACAAACAAAACAAGAAACGATTCCTAGCCAAGATTGGTCTAAAAAATTTGTGGACATTCCTCCTTTAGATTCCTTAGAATATGGAAAATCATATCTATCGGTCTATTCTCAAATATATAGTGCAGATGACAAACGCGTTACAAACCTGACCGCTATGGTTAGCTTGAGGAATACAAGTGATTTAGATACGATCTATCTACTAAAAGCAACTTATTATGATACTTATGGTGCTTTAGTTCGAACTTATTTTGACAAGCCTGTTTTTTTGGCTCCGATGGAAACTACAGAAATTATTATTAACCTAACAGATGTTAGTGGAGGGACGGGTTCTAATTTTTTATTTGAATGGAAAACGCCTATCGGTTGTCCAGAACCTTTATTTGAAGGAATCATGAATTCTACAAAAGGCCAACAAGGTCTATCTTTTTCAACACAAGCAAAGCGAATTAAATAAATACGATGTCTGAATTTATTGCGACCTTTTTCTTTTTTATTGCGGTCATAGACCCATTAGGTTCTGTCCCCGTTTATTTAGAGGCAACCAAAAAGTTTGACAAATTGCACCAACAAAAAATTGCCGTTCGTGCTTCTGCTGTTGCTTTTTGTATTCTATTATTTTTCATCATCATAGGACAATTAATCCTAGAAGGAATGGAAGTTTCTTTGGATGCTTTTCAAATTTCAGGAGGTGTCATTTTATTTCTATTTGCCCTCAGTATGATTTTTGGAGATAGTAAACCCGAAGAAGAAATCAATCGAATAACGGATTATAAGCACGTCACTATTTTTCCTGTAGCAATACCGTCTATTGCTTCTCCTGGTGCAATTATGGCCGTTGTTCTACTGACAGACAACCATTTATATACGATACAACAGCAAGTTATTACAACTCTTATTGTTTTAACGGTGATTGGTTTGACCTGCTTGATTTTATTGGCAGCTAATGCGGTACAAGAAAAAATAGGCTCCTATGGTATTATTATCATTAGTAAAATTATGGGCTTAATATTAGCCGCTTATGCTGTACAAAGTATCTTAACAGGAATCAAAAATTTCTTTTTCTAACAAAAAAATGAGCCAACTAAAAAATTTAGTTGGCTCATGTTATATATTATCCTATTGTGGAATTTATCTCTTTTTAGTTTTCACCTTAACAGCAGGAATCATTGTCCAACGATAAATACTATCGTCAAGATTATGCTCTAAAACCATTTCGTCTTTTTCAACTCGTATAATTCGATAATCATTCCATCCATTGAGGCCAACAAATTGAATCGAATCTTTCTTTATCTCATAATTAAAAATGCGATCGTTTCCTCCCATTTCCATTTGAAATACATTGACCACTTCATTCACCTTCTTTTTCTTCTCCTCTCCTTTTGCATCTGTATATTTCTCTGTTTTCTTTTGTTTCAGAATGGTAAACTGCATTGTCACCACTCCTGCAATAGCTTTGATATTAATTTCTCGGCCATCTTTTTGCAGTTTTTTACAATCCCACATACCAATTTTAGCAATTATTTTAGCGTTTTTTTTATCCTCGCTATCCTGAGCAAATGCTTGTTGAGCAGCGAACAACAATAGCATTACGCTAATTAACATACTTATATTAAAACTTTTTTGCATAACCTTACGTTTTCTTTTTGAAACACTTGTTTTTAGTACACCCGAATGATCGGTGCGTGAATATTAGTAATCTATTTTTATACCAAAGAGTTGAAATGGAACTTTCTATTTGTTAATATTTTGTTAGCACACAATATATATTTTTCAAGTGCAAAATCATTTGTGTAAATACCAATTCAGTTTATCGTTGCTCAAAACCATTGAGTCTTGAGACAAATGAATCACCTTCATATCAGGGAATTTATTGTTTGGATACGAAACCACACTATCTTTTCCCAAAATATAATCGACCGTTTCTGGTGGAGGCGCAGGATCTTCATTCAATGTTTTGATCCGTTTTCCTTCTTTATCAAAAGCATATTGAGGGTTTCCCATGTAGGCACCTGGCATGACACGTCCATCGTGGAATCGAAAAGCAGTGACTTTCCAAAGTCCATGAAACCAATCTAAGTTTAACGTTTCCTTTTGAGAACCTCCATTGTGTGTTGTTTTACAAGCAACAAATAAAAGTAATAATATGCTTAGCGTAAGTATTGATTTCATACGTTTATAATTCATGATTTTTTAAGCCTAAACTTTAGTACACGGTACTAAAAAT
>CACVAQ010000491.1 GCA_902727865.1 uncultured Aureispira sp.
CAGTTGTCTAAGAGATTGAATAATTGATTTATTTCTGAGGATTCCATGGTGTTTAGGAATGTTTAAAATTGTTAAACAAAAAAAAGCCATTTAGATAAATCTAAATGACTTTTGAGTGACTCGAACAGGATTCGAACCTGTGACCGTCTGCTTAGAAGGCAGATGCTCTATCCAGCTGAGCTATCGAGCCGATAATGTTATTGTTGCTTGTACTAAGCGATTGCAAATATACGAGCTTTTGTCAAAAAAAAGAAAAAGAATCGTTTTATTTTTAAGCTTTAATGAAAAATAAAAAGTAGATTTTATTTTATGCTTTGATTCACAAGTTAATAGGAGAACGCTTTGGCTTGAAAAAAAATTCCCAAAAGGATTTTTTTTTTATTTTTTTCTGTACTACTCAATGTAAATCGTATATTTATAAAGAAGTTGTTTTAGAATCTTCGTTCTAGCGTTTTGCTTTATCCAGTATGAAGTGCGTTTAGGACCGTTTAGTAAGATTGTGTAGAGGTAAGAATATAATCAGATGACACATTAAAATAAGGAACTTATGAATATTACATCCGTTATGTTTGCTACCCCTGAATATGATGAATTGGTAGCCATGCGTATTGCTACCCTGTATGAACCCTTGAATGCTGAAATTACAGTGGAACATTTTGCGAAAGAATATAAAGACGTACATCTGAGGGTGCAGAACGATCAAAGTGTATTGATTGCTGCGGTGGTCGCCAAAGTGTGTGAGGAAGAAGATGAGTTTATGAACAAACGAAAAATTTGTTTGCTTCGTCAAGTCGTCGTTCGAAAAGATTTGCAAGGCACAGGGCTTGGTCGAGAGGTTTTGGAGTCAATTGAAAAACTATTGATTAGCAAAGGCTACAAAGAAATTCGCCTACATGCACATGTTGGTGTCTTAGATTTTTATACCAAATTTGGTTATGTCAAGCATGGGAAGGAGTTTACGGACTATGGGATTCAACTGCACATTATGAAGAAAAAAATTCAGAAGAAATCTGAAAAACTAGAAAAATTAGAAGCAGAAGGAGCGGCTTATTAAAGTCGGGACAAAAATTTGTTTGAAAACAGAGGTAGAAAGTAGTCGCTCAATTAGAATATGAAGCCGCTACTTTCTACTTTTGTTTTTTATAATAAGCAGATGACTTGCTTGAAGCCTGAGAGAGGAGGAAACATTAGAAACATTAATATCATAGAAAAGTAGTGGATACAAATACAGTAAAAATAAAAAAAGGAGCCGTCTTAGAAAATGTAAAAATCGAAGATGTTGCTTTTGGCGGAGAAGGTTTGGCTAAATTGAAGACCGAGCAAGGCGATTATGTGTTGTTTGTCAAAAATAGTTTGCCAGGGCAAATTGTGCATGCAAAAATTATTAAGAAGAAAAAACGCTTTGCAAAGTGTAAATTGGTTAAGGTCATTACGCCTTCAGAGGATGAAGTGGATATCCCTTATCAGCCAATTCCTGGAGCGCCTTTTGCTCGATTGCCAATTAAAAAGCAAGAACAATACAAAGAATCGTCTACCTTGGAGATGTTTAAGCGTCTGAGTGGGGTCGAAGGCATCAAGGATTTGTACGAAACGTACATTAGTTCTCCTTTGGTTTGGCATTATAGAAATAAGATGGAATATTCTTTTTCTACTTTGATATCGGAGCTAGGAACAGGAGAGGAGTCAGAAGGCTTTGCCTTTGGTTTTAAGCGTAGAGGGCAATGGTGGGCTGTGGAGAACTTAGAAGCAGATTCTGGCTTGTTTGATGCTCAATTTGAAGGTGCAATGCTTCGCATTCGCCAATATTGTGCGCAAACCAATCTACCGCCTTGGAATCCTGCCAAGAGTCAAGGATTTTTTCGGTTTTTGGTCGTTCGAAAAAGCTATGTACACGATGAGTTGTTGTTCAATTTGGTGACGACAAGTACGGATATTGATCAATTTGATAAAATGGCGTTTGTTGGCTTGTTAAAAGAGATCTTAGGTGAGCGTTTAGCAGGCGTTATTCATACGATTAATGATGAAGTAGGAGATGTTGCCAAACAACCTGCGGAGCAATCTACGTTGTTGTATGGAAAAGAAAAAATTGTAGAAAATATTCTAGGCTTGGATTTTGAAATTAGTATGCAAAGCTTTTTTCAAACAAATCCTAGATGTGCCGAAAAGTTATACGCAAAAGTGATTGAGTATGTCCGTGCTGGAATGGAAAGTTCTGGAACGACAAATGGCGTTGCTATGGATTTGTTCTGTGGCACTGGAACTATTGCCCAATTGTTGGCAAACGATCCCAATATCGACAAAGTGATTGGAGTGGATATTGTTGCAGAGGCAATTGAAGATGCAAAAGAAAATGCCAAACGAAACGGTATTGACGGCATTCAGTTTTATGCGGCAGATGTCCGTAAATTCTTGTACGACTATCCTCAATACAAAGGAAATATTGGAACGATTGTATTGGATCCACCAAGGGGAGGAATTGTCCCAAAGGCTTTGTTAAGAATCATCGAATTAGAGGCAAAATCTATCGTTTACGTGTCTTGTAATCCTTCGACACAAGCTAGAGATACCATGACGTTGATGGAAGCAGGTTATGAGATGAAACGCTTTTGCCTAGCAGACCAGTTTCCACACACGGCACATATTGAGAGTATTGCTTTGTTTGAGAAGAAATAGCCTAAAAAAGGCTCTAGTAGTCTACTAGAATATAAAAAACAG
>CACVAQ010000492.1 GCA_902727865.1 uncultured Aureispira sp.
AAAAGCATTAAAAATCAATCTTGAATCGTACATTAAACCGTCTAGAAGTCAATACATTCGGAATGGCATAACTTCTGTTCGAGAAGTCTTTGATCCAAGTATTGGAAGCCACATTTTTTACGTCCATCAAATTAAAGACTTCAAAACTAATCCAAATACCTTGAATACCTCGCAGAGCATGTGTAGAGGTTTTCTTAAAGCGTGCTTTGTTTCCTTCGTATTTTTTATCAATATGAATTTTACGATCCCAAAGTCCAAAAGAAGCGCCAATATCAATTCTATGATACGCTGCGAAACGATACGAATTTCTAAACTGTACGTTTTTCTCTGGAATTCCAAAAGGCAAACCTGTTCCTAATGTAAAGGCTAAATTTAACCTTGCCCAAGGAGCATTCGGGAAATCATCTTGGAAGTACATCGAAAAAATCAATAATTGATCGGTAGCTTTGGGAGCATCTGGTAAATAAGTCGTATCAATCGTTGTCCCATTCAAGGCCCTTACGCCATGATCTACGCCATTAAACGATTCTCTAGCTCTTAGAAACGATAAATTAATCCAAGATTCTAGCCCGTCTACCAATTCGCCATTCAACCTTAAATCCAAACCTGCTACATACCCAGTTGCTAAATTATCACCATAATAATGAATCCGAACGTTTTCAATATCGTAAGGAATCAAATCCCATTGGTGTTTGTAATACGCTTCCGTTATAAACTTAAATCGACGTTTGAACATCATAAAGTCCCAAACAACACCTCCCAAGACATGTATTGATTTTTGTGCTTTAACATCGGGATTCACATTGCCATCTAAGTCACGTAATTCTCTATAAAAAGGAGACTGTTGGTAAAACCCAGCCGCCAATTTAAAGGTTAAATCTTTTGTTTTTTTGGTCGTATCGGCAATTGAATTTTGATAACGTCTAGGGGTGTAATACATCTGCAAACGAGGCGAAACAATCAACTCTTTGTTCAAGGTCCAATAACTCGCCCGAACCCCTGCTGTCATCCGAAACAAATGCTTCATAGATTTGTGCTCCCATGTATTCTGTACATAAGCATTCAAGCGGTGGGTATTCAAACTTACAGTCGTTCGGATATAATCAGGTATGTAAACTTGATGGGTATCGGCAGGTACTGTAAACCCTAAGGAATCTACTCGACGCCATTCTTTTAAATTATCATCAATCACTTCGTTCTTATAGCCTACCCCCCATTTAAACCATTGATGGTTCTCTATCCCTGTTCTTTCGTAACGATCGTACAACCAAGTTCCTTTAAGTTGAACATTGGTCACATTGGCTTGCAAGAAATTTCGGGCAAAATGATGGGTTTCACCATAGGCCAAGGTTCCGATGACTTCTCCAAAATTATCATCCCCTAAACCCGTCTCAATCTCATCGAGTCTGTAGAAATTGATAATATCAATGCGTTCATTTTCATTCGATTGATAATGAGAAGCCAATAATTTTAGTTTTAAATTGGTCGCCACGGTTGCCGTCGTATCAATCTCCTTGTCTCTTCCTCCGCCCCAAGGCAAAAAAGTAACCGCCGCTCCAGCAGTAAAATTCTCAAAATTAGAAATCTCTTGTCCTTCAAATAAAGTCGTCAAACGCAAGGCTTGATTAAACAGGCCTGTAGTGGTCGAACTCTCTTGCGGAATCAAAGAATAGACCGAGTTGGAATAATGTCCAATCGCCTCTACTTGCCATTTTTCATTAATATCATAAATAAAATCGCCTTGTATATCGACAAATTGAGGCACATATTCTCCCTTAACATCCAAGGTCGAAAGTAAATAAGAAGTTGTTTTGTACCGAGCTCCCAACGTATAGGTAAACCGATTGGGCGCTTTTTGTTTTTTAGAGGTAGAATCTTTGTAAATCGCTCCTCCAACATAAACACTTCCTCCCAATAAAGAACCTCCAACAGACGCTTCAAATTCATAGGGACGACGATAGTGAACGTCTAAAACCGAAGCCATTTTATCGCCATATTGTGCCTTGAATCCTCCAGAAGAAAACGACAAATAGTCCAGCATATCTCCATTTGGAAAAATCAAGCCTTCTTGCTGTCCAGAACGAACTAATAAGGGGCGATAGATTTCAAAGTCGTTGACATAGACCAAATTTTCATCATAATTTCCACCTCGAACAGAGTATTGCGAAGTCAACTCCCCGCCTGTTCCTGCGGTAACGCCTGGAGCTAGATATTTGATTAAGGTCGTCAAGTTCATATCCGTTGTCGGAATCATCTCGATGTCTTTTCGTTCGACATACAAACCATCAATTTCTCGTTTTTCGAACGATTCCACCACCGCTACGGGGCCTTCTATAGCAGCCGACGTTAAAGTAACATCAAGTCGTATCGGTTGATCGGATTTCACTCGAACGCCCAATTCTTTATACGGCTTAAAACCGACGTAGCGATAAACAATGTTTACCCGCTTATTGGCTGGAATCAACAGTTTATAAAGACCATCTTCGTTGGTTTGTGTATTAATCTCCGTTCCTTCTACAAAAACGGTCACCGCAATGGCTGGGGTTCCGTCATCTAGTAAAACCGTCCCAATGATGGTCCCCATCAATGTTTCATCTTGAGCAAAGGAAAAATTGGAATATAAAGAAGCCGTGACAAATGCCAACAAAAAAATACAACGCATAAATCTATGATTATTTCTAAAAAATTACTTAGTGTAGTACTGTGTAAGG
>CACVAQ010000493.1 GCA_902727865.1 uncultured Aureispira sp.
TGACTTGCATGTTACCACTATTAATAAAGTCCATAAAGATCTTAAAAACAACCTTGACTTTGAAGTACTCAACAGTCCTGAAGATTTCGTTTTTGATAACAGCTATTTCTACGATACGCATTATCACTTAGTAAAAGAAGGAAGAGCCCTGCGAACTAAAAAACAACTACAGTTTTTAATGCAAAATGAACGGGTGCTATCTTGTCTTAAAAGAGCGGCAAGTTTTCAAACAAAGAAGGTACAAAAATAGGAGCCTCCTAATGCTAGAAGACTCCTATTTTAATTTTTATCCTATCTACTTAATTTTTAAATAAATAGGCATAGTTAAGTAGATTAACCGTTTTCTTATTTTGTAACTTCACGCACGATCAAAATACCTTCCATCAATTGATCCGTTAGAATCAATAGTTGATCACCATTCCCTAAAGTAACAAGAAGGTTATTATCTTGATTGATTATATAACTAGCCGATTTTGAATACCGTCTACGATAACCATTGCCAACAATATCCCCATAATAATAGTCATAAGTACCATTAATTTGCATCTGTTCGCAATTATCACCTAATACAGAAGGTTGTGAAGCAGGCTCCCCACCTTGAAGACCGCCACGATAGACCTTACCGCCATCTTTAGTTTCTCCATCACAATGCACCCAATCATCGATAATTCTTTCTATAGTAAAAGGATCTCCTTTTTCCATTGGTTGACTCTCAGGATACATAGTAGATTGGGCATTTGTATCAATTGCCGAAAAAAGTGCTACTGTTAAAATTGTTATAAATAATAAATGAATTCTCATAATTGAATTTTAATATAAAAAAATGATTATAAATAATTTCAAAATATAGATTAAGCTTAGAATCTCCTTGTTTACTTTTCCTTAGAAAAACTAGAACCATTTTTTGGCGACCTCTAATGCAGGCTTGCCTCTAGGGGTATAGCTAAAATCGTTTCCACCTTTGCCAAACCATTCATAAAAAAACACTCCATAAAGCATTTTTTCATCCTTCCAAACCTCCGTAAATGCGGTGTAACAATCTTTTTGTTCTTGCAAGTCCAACACATTTTCGATGGTATAATTCCAGGGATGCATGTTAATTCCATCTTGAGAGGTATACCCCACTTCGGAAAAGAGCAAAGGAATATTTTTTTGCTTTTGCCAATCCAAAAAGAGCTTTTTTAGAGGTTTCCAAGCAGCAACCAACTCCTCAACAGTAGGATCTTTCTTTTTCGTCAAGTCAAAGTAGCCTGTCAGCCCAAGAAAATCAAGTTTATCTTGGAAATGGATATTCTCTAGGGCATCCCAGTTGGCAGAATACATCAAGGCTCCCTTGTAAGATTTTTTGATCGTTTTAATCACATGGTACCATCTTTTTTTTGCACGATCCAAAGAGCCATATTCAGATCCTATGGACAGCATATCCACCTTTGTTCTAGTCGCTATTTGAGCCGTTTGGGTCATCAACGACTCATAAGACTTGTACCAATCATCGTAATTCGATGGACGCAACGTGCCACGCCATTGTTTGAACACTGGCTTTTTTAGTAAGACAATTGGAAAAAGGACCACCTTAAACCCTAAGGCTTTTGCCTGATTAGCTGTTTTTTCTATTTGAAGCCAAAAAGGCGCTCCTGCTGGTGGGATATTAATTTCAGAGGCTTCATTGGTCTCTTGATATAAGGTAAAGGTAATAGAAAGCCAAGGTGCTCCTGTTGCTTTTATTTCTTCCAGAAGCATTTTATAGTCATAATTATAATCCTTCGACTGTAAGCCTAATGTAAAACCTCTAATGGGTCCATCTTTTAATAAAGTAGCCGCTTTACTAGACATTTTTGGGGTGAAGCTTTCCTTCTTACTAGACGCTTGTTTGCTTTCTGAGAAACTACAAACCAAAACTAGTCCTACCCAAATTATACAGAACCGAAATAACTTCATAAATATTTTTTTTTTATAATAATTTACTACAGTGTGTAAAAAGTTTCAATAGATCAAAAATTAAATACTTATACCTAAAGAATAATTAGGCTGCTTGAAGTATGGTATCAGACACGTTGAAAGTGTCTGATACCATACTTGCCCTAAGTAACAGCTATCCATGCAATAGTACTAAAACTTCCCAAATAGATGCCTAAAAACAACTTGATTATTCGTAACATTCTTTGACGCCTTGTTACTACCCCTCTCTAAGTTCCTTTAAAGAGGCTTTTTTTAGTAAAAAAGCCTCAAAAGCATTGCTTGTTTCTGATAAGTCAACCTAGTTGGTAAGCTAAAACAAGATTAAAAAAGAGAAAAGCAAGTTGATTCCGTTTTCTTATTCATGCAAAATGGTCAAAGAACAATTTCTGAGTACAGGACAAAAAATAATTAATTAATATTTTACAGCTTAAATCTACCCAAAACTAGGATTAGATCGCTTCGCTTTTAGATCCTAGATCGCTTCGCTGTTAGATTTTAGACCCAATTAAGCTCTAATTGGGTCTAAAATCTAATATCTAAAAGCGGAGCGATCTAAAATCTAATAAAATGCTAAGTAGATTCGATATTTTATTAGATAAAAAACTTTTGTCCTGTACACAGGAACAATTTATAAGAACAGATTTGCCTTTTTTTTGTTGTAATAAATAGGAAATAAATAATCATCCAAAAAACAAAGCACTCACAAGCCTAGTGAGTAACAAAGTAAACGAACTCAAACTATGAATAT
>CACVAQ010000494.1 GCA_902727865.1 uncultured Aureispira sp.
CCTAAGTAATTCACCTAAACCACCTTTATTATGAAAAAGCACTTACTTTTTACCCTAAGTAGTTTTTTATTCCTACTACTTGCCTTCAATACACAAGCTCAAAAAGCAACACCAGCATCTACTTTAGAAGCTGCTAGAACAGACAAGCATCCTACTTACGAGCAATTTAACGATCAATGTATTCTTGACAAAGTAGAATATCAAGCAGATCGCACTATTTTTCACTTCCGTTATAAAGCGAGTTCTTATACCTCTATTTGGCTCTATTCACCAGGCGGCGACCATCCTTGGTTCCTTAAAGACAAAATTAATGCTACAGAGTATAATTTAATTGGTGTTTATAATGTTCGCAGAAACAACAAGTTAAGCCACAAAGAAGTGACGGGAGAGCATGTTTACATGAGTGCCGATTCAAAAAAAGAAAAAACGTATTTTGAGTGTGAAGTACATTTTGAGCGCCTTCCAGAAACCGTGTCAGAAGTGGATTTGATCGAAGGCAAAGGAATGGAAGCTGCTTGGAATCACTTCAATTGTTTTAACATTCAAGTAAATCCTCTAAAAGAGAAAAAAGAAGCGCCTGTCGTTGCTCCAGTAGTTGTTGAAAAACTAGAACAGCTTTCTATGGCTGATTTATTCCAAAGAGGCATGGCTATTCCGACCGAAACAAACGACGATGTAGCAACAGAGAAAACAGAAATTCCTAGCCAAAAACCAACCAATGCTTTAACGGAAGTGGCAAAAGATGCAAATTGGACGGTTTTCCCAACACCAGCAAGCAATGTTTTGAATGTAACACAAACAACTGCTCAAGAAGCTCAATTGACCTTGGTTAATATTAATGGTCAAGTCGTGTGGACTGGAAATATGCAAGGAACCACTCAAACAATTGATGTTAGCGAATGGAGTACAGGGGTTTATTTCTTGCAACATACGGCTGCGGGAACAACAACGTCTCAAAAAGTTTTAATCAAATAGAACCTTTTTCATGAATTAGTCCTATTCGCCCCCCCAATATTAACCCAACCTTTTACCTGTGATAAGCCTATCTAGCTTCTGCTATTTAGGCTTTTTTTTTACTTCTTTTTTTGTTTTTATATCAAAAAAAAGTCTTAGGAATTATTAAATTACTTTATCCCTTATTTTTTTGGTATAATTACTATTTTATAAACTCCTATTTTTTATAAATGTATAGGTTAACGCTTAAAATTACGACTATAAAGATTCATCCTTCGGCAATTGGCAGAATTATCAAAAGGATTGGAATAGATGGACAAAAACAACTAGTATTAAACGGTCCACCCACTTAAAAAGATCAAATAAAACAATGAAACAATTATCAATTATTCTAATGGCAGCTTTTTTTTCATCCTTCTTTCCTAAACCAGAACAACCCATTCCGCTTGCGACCCCACCAGAAGGATTTATTTCTGTAGAGGGAACGGAGTTTAAATTAAATGGTAAGCCCTATCGCTTTATTGGAACCAATTTTTGGTATGGAATGCATTTAGGGGTTCCTGCCCAGAGAGAGCGTTTAATCAACGAACTTGACCAACTACAAGCAATTGGCTGTAACAATTTACGTATTATGGTCGGATCAGAAGGCCCTGGAGATGAAAAATACAGAGTTCAGCCTCCTTTGATGATAAAACCATTTGAGTATAACGAAGACATCCTAGAAGGATTGGACTTCTTATTGGTTGAGATGCAAAAGCGCGATATTCATGGCGTTTTAGTCTTGGGAAATTTCTGGCATTGGTCAGGGGGATTTGCTCAATATTTGTCTTGGCTAGATGGTAAGCCTATTCCCTACCCCTCTTTGGATGGTGGTGTTTCTTGGGGAGTTTACATGGATTACACCTTCCGTTTTTACTCCAACAAACGTGCTAAGAACTGGTTCAAAGCACATGTAAAGAAAATAGTAGCCCGTACCAATTCCGTTACAGGAAAGCCTTACAAGGACGATCCAACCATTATGGCTTGGCAACTCGCCAATGAACCTAAATGTGGGGTCAAAGTTGGTGCCTATAGAAACTGGATTCGTCAAACGACTAAATTCATCCGAGAAATGGACCCGAATCACTTGATTTCTACAGGAAGTGAGGGCATTATGTCGGAATCGTTATTTGGCAATCGTCGTAAAAATTTCATCAAGAATCATTCTATGGGGATTGATTATCTAACGGCTCATATCTGGATTCAAAACTGGGGTTGGTATGACCCACACAAAATTCCAACATTGGAAACCTCACAGAAAAAAGCAATTGCCTACTTGGACAAACACATAGAGATTGCGAAAGAAATGAACATGCCAGTCGTTTTGGAAGAATTTGGAATTTCTAGAGATGCCGAGAGTTACGATGCAACGTCTACGGTTGTACAACGAGATTCTTATTTTAAATTCATGTTTGAATACCTAGAAAAAAACATCAACGAAGGAAGTCCTTATCAAGGAATGAATTTCTGGGCATGGGGAGGCGAAGGCCGTCCTCGCATACCGAGAGCAGTCTATGAAGCAGGAGACGATTTAATCGGAGATCCACCGCATGAATACCAAGGTTGGTACTCTGTTTATAATACGGATACGACTACGCTCCAATTAATTAAAACGTTCACCGATAAGTTTTAAAGCCTAATCGCAACCTTTAAAAGGTAACGACACTTCGACGTGCTTCCTGCCTTAGGA
>CACVAQ010000495.1 GCA_902727865.1 uncultured Aureispira sp.
TGTATGAATTTAGCTTAGATGGTTTCCAACCGACAAAAGAGGATGGAGCACAAGCGGAAAGTGCATTGGATTTATTAACGGTTGTACCGAATCCCTATTATGCCTACTCTGATTACGAGGTAACGGAGATTGATAATGTGGTGAAAGTAACAAACATTCCAGCAAAATGTAACATCCGTATTTATTCTTTGGATGGACGATTTGTTAGAGAATACAAAATAGCACAAGAGTATAGAAGTGAATTAGGAGCAGGAGGCGCAAGAAATGGAATCGCACGGATCGGTTTGGGACAAAATGGACCAGATGCAGAAGAGCAAGTAACGACTTCATTAGATTGGGACTTGAAAAACTATGCAGGCGTTCCTGTAGCAGGAGGCGTTTATCTGATTCATGTAAAAGTAGAAGGCGTCGGTTCTAAAGTCTTAAAAAGCTTTATTATTAATCGAGCTTTTGATGCTCAACGCTTGTAAAAACAGCAAGGAAGGCTTAGGGGAAATCCTCTAGGCCTTTTTTTTTACACAAAAAGGTAAAAGTGTAGCAACTTCTTTGTCAAAGAACAAAAACTTTTCCTAGAATACTCCTAACTTGTTACACGGCACTTAGTACTCTGTAAGAATACCGAACTATTAGCCCTAATAAATGAATTAAAATTCGACCTTATTATTAAACATTCCCCTCCGCCGAAAAACAGCAAAACATGACGAAAATCAACCATTGGTTTAGTTTAATCGTTTATTTTTCCTTACTTCCCTTTGCTTATTCTCAGGAGTTAGGACAGACTGAAACAAATCACCCAAGCCCCAATATTCCATCAAATAATACTTTCCGAGCCGCTTGTATTGGTTCTAGAGCACAAACAGATTTAGATGTAAATAATGTCCGAGCTCGATTGAGAGCAGGAGGAGATATTTGGTGGGACGGAGCAGAATCTCACTATGTGGTACCGAATGTAGATCCTACTTCTGGAGCGCCCGAAGTTTCTGCTTTATTTGCAGGCGCCATCTGGTTGGGAGCTTATGATGATGGTGGCAACTTGATTCTTGCGGCACAGACCTATCGAGGTCGAGGAAACGATTACTGGACAGGTCCTTTAGACCCAGATTTGGGAACGATAGAGCGAATAGATTGTGAACGTTGGGATTTACATTTTACGGTATATGGAGCGGCTATTGATGCTTTGAGAACTGACTTTTTAGATCCAATTAATCCAGGGGTTCAGAATACACCTTCCAAAGGTTTGTTGGGCTGGCCAGGTAGAGGGAATCCTAATTTTTTGGCAGTACATGGCTTTGATATTCGAGCTTACGACCAAGAGTTAGCCCCATTTATTGACGCTAATAATGATGGTATTTATAATCCATATGACGGAGACCATCCAATTATTGAAGTATCAGGTTGTGAGGAGTCGAACTACAACACCCCTGTCTATGCCGATCAAATGACTTGGTGGGTGTATAATGACAATGGAGGTTTGCACGGTCAATCTTCAGGTCAAACGATGAAAATGGAAATTCAAGCAATGGCTTTTGGCTATGCAACAACCAATTCTATTAACGATATGTCTTTTTATCGCTACAAATTGTTGAATAGAAACAAACTAGCCTTAAATAGCACGTATTTTTCTTTGTGGACAGATCCAGCCTTGGGTTGCCCAACCGACGATTATATTGGTTGTGATACCGTGACAGGAATGGGCTATGTGTACAATCAAGATGTCGTGGACGAAAGCAGTTGTTTGGGCGGAGCCTATCCTGGTTATGGAACAGAAGTTCCAGCCTTGGGCGTAGATTATTTTAGAGGTCCCTTGGATTCTGCTGGAAACCAAATTGGATTGTCGTCTTTTCAATATCATATTAATAATACTTCTGACCCCAAAGGAGATCCAACAAGTACTTTAGGCTTTTATCGTCTGATTTCTGGCTATTGGCCGAATGGAACACCAATCACAGCAGGAGGAGATGGATACGACCCCTCGAATCAATCGGCAACGCCAACCTCTTTTGTGTTTCCTTCGTTTCCAAACGAAACTGGAAGTGGCGCATGGTCGATGTGTAGTGAGTCTTTGTCTGGTTTAGATCAACGTTTCTTACATACTTCAGGGCCTTTTGTTTTAAAACCAGGAGCAACCAATGAAATAATTTCAGGGGTCGTTTGGGTCCCAAATCTTCCTGATTATCCTTGCCCTTCTTTGACGCCATTGGTAGAAGCAGATGTATTGGCTCAAAACCTATTTGACAACTGTTTCAAAATAACAGATGGACCAGATGCGCCATATATTGATGTTATTGAACTGGATCAAGCGTTAATACTTAATTTGAGTTATAATAAGAATCAAAATAACTTTGGTTTGGGCTATTCAGAATCGCCAGGAGACTTACAACCTTTTGCCCCTTTAGATACCACCTACAATTTTCAAGGCTATAAAATTTACCAAGTAAAAAGTGCGAATATCTCTGTAACAGAATTGGAGGACGAAAGTAAAGCTCGTTTGATTTTCCAAACAGATGTAAATGATGGAATTTCTAAAATTGCGAACTGGGAAAAATTTAGAGATGAGGATTTAGGCATTGATGTTTCTGTTCCTACGATACAAGTAGAAGGCTCAAACACTGGAATTAAACATACTTTTAGAGTCGTAGAAGATCAATTTGCCGTAGGAGAAAAAGACTTAATTAAT
>CACVAQ010000496.1 GCA_902727865.1 uncultured Aureispira sp.
AATCCCACGAAGTATTAAAAATAAGAAACTCTATAAAAATAAAAAACTTTCAGCGGAATTGGTTCCCTTTACTTGTAATTATTAATTTGTCATGCAAATGAAGGGCTACATGGATTCCTAATTTGAAAAAGAAAAGTTAGACCAACGTAAGGACAAAAGCCTTGAAGTAACTTTAGAACCGATAGACTTGTTAAGAAGAAGAAGACCCCCTTTTATCGAAACAAGGTCACATTGCCTGTCAAGATCTCCCTGCGGCCATCAATTAATAAAACCTCTACAAAATAAACAAACACGCCTGTATTCATTCTTGTTCCTCTAAAACGACCATCCCAACCATAGCCCTCAAAATTGGGCGGGAAGTTTTGTTGCTCAAAAACGAGTGCTCCCCAACGGCTAAAGACTCGAAAGGCTTTGACCTCTTGCACATCGCCAGGACTGTAAACCATTAAAATGTCATTATGACCATCGTCATCTGGGCTAAAGGCATTGGGTACAAAGACACGAACCGCTTCATCAACTTTGATGGTAAATGCCGTCGAATCGGAACAACCTTGCACATCGGTTCCTTTGATTGAATAGGTTGTTGTTTCAGGAACTTGAATGCTAGGCGTTTGGCAATCGGTACAACTTAGTCCAATAGATGGATTCCATTCATACAGAACAGGCGTTAAGGTGTTTTGACGCACCGCACCAAGCACAAAATCCCCAATTTGGATACTCGTATCGTTGGGGGCTTGAAGCTCTAATTTAAAAAGTGGTTCGGCTAGAGTAGCTTGAATTTCATGGCTACAACCAAAGCTATCTTTCGTTTTGATGGTGTAAGTACCACTAGGAAGGTTTTGAAAAAGTAAGTCATTTTCAAAAGCACCATTCTCAAAAGCATAGGTATAAGGCGGGTACCCTCCGAGCGTCTGCACAACTTCGATAGACCCATTTTTTCCATCTTTACATTGTATATTTTTGGTGCGAATAAGGGTATTTACATCAACTTGTTCCGTCAAAATACTAGCCGAACTTGTCACTTGGCAACCTGTTGCCCCCGTAATGGTCACGGTATAATTTCCCTCTGCTAAGTTGTCTGCAACTAAAGAGCTTTGTCCATTACTCCATAGATAGGTCAAGGGTTGAGAGCCGCCTGTAGCGCTTAGCTCAATAACTCCTGTGTTTTGCTCACAAACAATGTTGGTTGTTGTGGTGCTAATAATTAAAGGTGGTGTACTTAAGGTAAAAGTCGTCGGGTCGCCAATCGTTAACGTGTTTGGATTGTCAGAACGAATACTGTCTTTTAGTGGTAAGGGTAAATTGCTTAAAATGGCCTGATTGGTATAACTAGTAGATGAATAATCACAAGGAATAATGGCATCAATGCTAAATGAAGTCGTTCCTTTGGGCAGGCTATCTATTGTAAAATGAGCGACATTGCTCCCCGAAACAGCTGTATGACCAGACAGGGCTAAATTATTAAGATTATAAGGATTGGAACTCCATTGAAAGCCATTCGTCAGCACATCATCAAAAACTAAGGCTGCATTGATGTCGTAAAAAGATTGATTGAAAAATTCAAAGGTATACGTAATCGTATCGCCAGCCTGAAAGTTTCCTGCAACAGATTTGGTCATTTCTACCCCAAAAGAACAAGAACAGCCATCGTTACTAGATTTAGAAGGTCCCCTTCCAACCAATTGCCCAATGCCTGTATTAGGATCTACTTTAAATATTTCGTTGCCTTGATAACCCAAAATATCGCCTTGAGGATTAAAATACAAAGCTCCAGCCCAACCCCAACTGTTAATCGCAATGGGCGCATTTCCAGGGACCTTTGTTTGAGCGCCCGTATTGGGATCCATTTTAAAAAGCAATCTAGGGCTTCCACTCCAACCATAAATTTGTTCGTCAAGCGGATTAAAAACAAGGTCTGCGGAACCGTAAGTTCCTGGTCCACCAATGGTGGTATGTGTTAGGTTATTAATATTAACTTTTCTAAGGGTATTGTCTCCAAATACATAATAATTCCCTAAAGCATCAAAGGTGCCTGCGTTTTTAAACACATTCAAGCCCGCAACATTCCCCATAAACTCCACCGTTCCAGCGGCATCAATTCGATACAAGCGAGCATTGTTGGTTTCCATGCCATACATTAGATTATCAACAGGATTGTACGCCAAGGAATTGAAAGAGCCTGTTACGCCATTTTGAGTCAAATTGGCTACAGGAATAAACTGAACAGGATTGGTGTTCACTTGGTACAGAATAAAATCATTGTTGTCTCTAGCAGATTGATAGAGCGTTCCGTCGCATTCAAAAGCCTGACAGGCTTCGTCAATTAGCCCGTCATTGTCATTGTCAATTCCATCGCCACATATATCGTAGCTCTGAGCAATTAAGAAAGAAGGTAAATAGAGCCCGATAATAAGAAAAAGATAAGCTTTTAGCATCTTGATAGGATTAAAGTCCAAGGGAAACACAAAGGTAAAAAAAAGAGGCACTTGTGTTGTTTTTTATTTGTCATGTTTTGATAATAATTATAACTTAGGGCAAGTTTTATGCTTTAATAACTCCTGTTAGGCAGAAAATTGATCTTGTCGATAAAATACCAAAATTTGTGTCTCAACCTATTCTTAATTTTGAATGCTTAATGTTGAATTTTGAATGCTTTATAGTACAAGGAGCAT
>CACVAQ010000497.1:0-1543 GCA_902727865.1 uncultured Aureispira sp.
AGAAAATAGTTTAAAATAGAATGAGATGTCCGTCACGATTCAGGTGGGGGACATCTCATTTTTTTTGTAGGTTTCTAAACCCATCGGTTTACATCAATTTCCATTCTACGGTCAAGAATTTTTCTAACCAAGGAAACTTAATAAAAGAAAAACTCCAAGGAACACTTTTTAACAAAATATCAAAGGTTTGCCGTTCTACTTTCAAGTTCCATTTGTCCTCTTCTTCTTTTACCGCTCCTTGACGAATTAAGAACGAGCCTCTTAAGGAATTCGGTGTCATATTTTTCATTTTTGACCAGTTTTTAATAACACCACCCAATAAACTCTCTGCAGCTTGCAGTTCGCTCGGATCAAATTCTATGCTATAAGGCACAGGCTCTGTGACGGGGAAGTTACAAAGAATCTTGTTTAAAACAAGTTCATTTTCAGGTGCTTCTGTTCTACCTGTTACTAAGTATTGCAAAATATGAATGGCTTTATATTGCGCCTCTTCAGAAACAAACGTTTTATCTTTTACATAACCCAACATATCAAACAAACGAGTGACAAAAGGCCAGACGATGACCATCCCCGCATTGTAAATTTGTAGCGGTTCTTCGACAGGCAGCGGGATCGGTACCTTTCTAGGGCGTTTCTTTTTTTGTTTTTTCACAACAGGCGTTTCTTTCCTTGAGATATCATCAATCATGACCTCTTTTTGTTGCTCCAAGGCTTTGATTTTAGCCGCTTGTTCTACTTCTTGTTTTTTTAATTGCTTGAAATTCTCTTCAAGAATTTCGTTAGAGCGTTGAATGCGCTCATTTTTTAGACGGGTGAAAAGAACGTCAATATTTTTTCTCAATTGTTTAAAATCCTTACGGGTTTTTTCTCCTCGAGCTACTTCATACATTTCCTCAACTTGGGCTTGTTGTTGTTGCCAAAGAACTTCTATTTTTTCGTCCAATTCATCCAAGGCAACTAAAGAAACCGCTTTTTCTAATTGTTTTTTTAGGAGTACCCGTGCCGTGCGCAATGTTTGAGCATAAGAGCGCAAATTTTGTTGGTCAAGTCGTTGAATTGCATTTCGAATTTGTGCTTGAAGCACTTTCTTTTCAGGCGTAAGGAGGGCAGGAGTCTTTTGATAATACTCCTCTAATGCTTCCCAACGTTTCCAAAGTACAATAGGAGCCACTTGATCAAGATCCTTCAATAAAGCCTTTTGTTGCTCGTCTAAATGGACAGATTGTTTTAATTCGACCAAAGAAATCACCTTAGGGCTTGCTTTTTCTAAGATCTGAATCAAGGTCGTTCGATAAAGTGTAGACCTTATCGTAGTTGCTATACGTTCTAATTCTTGGAAGAATGACAAATGACTGTTCGTTTCATCTTTCAAACTTTTCAAGAGTTCAGGCAATTTACCCAAGGCACTAGGCGCTTCTGTTTGGAGTAATTCTAGTACTTCCAACTGACGCTCGATCAAAGAAGCTTTAAAAAACGGACTTTCCTGTAAGGCCTTTTCAAGCTTGGGTTTTGCGGCTTTCTCGTCCAAGGACTGTTCGGCATC
>CACVAQ010000497.1:1643-7294 GCA_902727865.1 uncultured Aureispira sp.
CTGTTTGGAGTAATTCTAGTACTTCCAACTGACGCTCGATCAAAGAAGCTTTAAAAAACGGACTTTCCTGTAAGGCCTTTTCAAGCTTGGGTTTTGCGGCTTTCTCGTCCAAGGACTGTTCGGCATCTAGGAGAGGAGCATCCGAGTCGTCTTTAATGATCGGTTTTTCAGTTTTCTCATCCAAGGACTGTTCGGCATCTAGGACAGGAGCATCCGAGTCGTCTTTAACGGTCGGTTTTCCAGTTTCCTCGTCGAAGGACTGTTCAGCATCTAGGAGAGGAGCATCCGAGTCGCCTTTAATGGTCGGTTTTTCAGTTTCCTCGTCGAAGGACTGTTCGGCATCCGTTAAAGGAGAACCAGAATCGTCTTTTGTTGTCGGTTGTTCGGTTGTATCGTCTAAAGATTGTTCCGAATCGCTCAAAGGAGAACCCGTGGCATCTTCAAGTGTCGGTTGTTCCGTTTTATCCCCTACGAATTGCGCTGGGTCGGTCAACAGCACATCCGATGCCTCTTCCATATCAGGTTTTTCAGTTTTCTCGTCTAGCAATACTTCGGTTTCCTTCAACTGTAAGTTTAAGACATCAATTTGGCGTTCTATCTCTCTTAACAAAGGCGGACGAAGCTGTTCTAGTAGCTTTATTTGTGCAGTATGTTGTGCGATTTTCCGTTTGATACTTAAGACTTGATAGGCATCTCCATCGCCTTTATGAAGTTCTTTTTGTAAGAAATCTAATTCTACTTGGTGTTTTTGAATTAAGTTCGTTAATTCTACCAATTTGTATTCCTTTTCAGGAACGCCCTGCGCTTCAGCGACTTCTTCCGATAAAACATCAATTAATTGGGCAGAAATTCTTGTGTATTCTTTTGCAGAAAATTCGATTTGCTCATTCAAGTTGGCGAGCAACTCTAGATCTGTTATCTTCTTTTGTTCGGTTTTTAAGGTATCTATTTCCAACATTAAGGTAGAAGCTAACCAAGAACTATTAGAAGAGCCTAGCGCATTTATTTTTCGTTTCCATTCAGATATAATAGCAATCCGTTCTCGTCCAGAAGCTTTCTGCTGGGCAACCAAAACGGCTTGGATATAGTCAATAGCTTCAAAGTTTTGATGCTGTTGTGCCAATAAATGATTGAACAGAACATCTTTCTCTAAGCCTAGTTTTGTATCTTGAAAAACGTTCTTAAAATCAACAAAAAGTCGTTTGGCAGGCAAGACCGCTTTGGGGCGAATCAAATGGACGATTTCCCATAAAAGTGTTTCTGGCAAATTATTGATAATAGCATGCCGGGCATTGGACAAACGCAACAAATTAAAGATAACATACCCCGTTTCTTTTCGGTTGTATTGAATTTGTTCCAAGAGCAAGTGTTCAAATTTCTCTTGCAAATCGTATTTATATTCTTTCGCTCTGTTGGTAATTCGTCCAGTCGAAAGAAATTCAACCAATAATTCCAGTTTTTGGCTATCCGTTAGATAAATACCTTGTTCCTTTAATTGAAATTCTTTTTCTTGTAAAATTTGCTCTCGCTCCAAAGCAAGTACTTTGGTGTCTTTACTTAGGGCTTTATTCCATTCAAACCATTCCTGCTGTTCCTCGCCACTATTTACGATGACATTACTCGTATACTCAATTAATTTTTGAGGGGATAAATTATAAAAACGAGCCGTTTGCAGCGTAATTTCTTTGTTAAAATCCTGAGGATTAAAGGTTCTCTTAACGCTCAATAAATACTCTACAATAATACCCCACTGAAATTTTTTGCGATCGACATTTTTTAGCGATTCAAAACCTTCTGAAAAGTGTAGGGTATACAACAAGCCCGCTTGGTCAAATATTTTCTTTGTGACCGTTGGGAATAATTTTTCTAGTACGATTTTGATGGTACTAGAAGAGAGTTGATTGATAATTCGTTCCCAAACAACAGGGTATTTACCAATATTTTGAAGTGTATTTTGTAATTGATTTGGATTTTGATTGGCAAATTCGATAAACAACTCTTCAATAGATTGTCTAGGAAGGTCTTCTGCCCACCAAGGCGTTGCACCGTATTTGAGCATAAAAATTAGGGCATCTAATTTAGACGTCCCTGTTTTTTCAACCAAGTCTTCGTTTTTGTTCTCAACAGAATGCAAGGTAGTTTTTAAGGTTTCCTCCAATTCTTTAACTTGAACTTCTAATTCGTCTATATAGTCACTCAATTGAACGAATTCTTTTTGCAATGCCGCTCTTTGCAAACGCAATTGTTGTTTTTCTTCAGAAGAGATAGAATTGCGCAACGAACGATTGATATCAGCTAAGAATAGCTCAATGTCTTTTTTATCTAAAGTAAGTTGTTGTAAGACATTATTAGCTGCACGATAATGCCTTTTTATTCGGTTATTCAGTTGATCAATCCGATACTTGGCAACCTTATGAACCTCGGTATGTAATTTTTTCTTGTTGGTTAACAAGGTGGCGACTTCTCTTTTTAAAACCGCTTGTAATTTGGCAAACTCTTTCTCGGTCGTACTTAAGCGTTTTTCAAGTTTTACTTTTTCCTTTTTGTCGGCAATTTTAAGTTGACTTTGTAAGTCGATGCGCTGTTTTAATAAGATTTCAATTTCTAGAGGCATATCCATGTCCTCTAATTCTTCTACGTTTTTTTCGAGTTGTTGTATATTCTTAGTAATGCCTTTTAATTCCTTGGCATCACGATCAGAAAGCGTCCCTTTCGACTGTTTGTCTAAGAGTTGTTCTAAATTGCGTTTTAGTTTTTGATGTTCCTTTTTAGCAATCCGCAATTCTTTGCGTTCCTTATCCAGTTTAGTCTTTAAATTGGCGTCCAGGACTTCTAGTATGGGACGGATAGCCGTTTCCTTTTTCTTACGACGAACACTTTTGTAGCTTTCTTTTACCAAGACGGTATATTCTGTTTGCGTTGCAGTGGCAAAGGACTCTAACACAGATTTTAAGAAAGTTTTTTTGACAAACTTGCTTTTCTTTTCCAAGAAAAAATACTCCAAGACCTCTGTTAAAAGGAGCTCTTTAACTTTGGATACACTAATTTTATTTTTGATATTTTGGCGAGGATTCGTTAGAAATTCAAAATCTTTAATACTGTTTTGAATGAACTGAATATTTTCATTTGGAGTAGGGGCAAGTAATTGCAAGACTTGTTCAATCGGAAACTGAAAAATCAAACGTCTAACAAAGTTCGGTTCTTCAATAAACCGTTCTAAGAGCCTTTGTATCGGAACCAATTGGTCTTCTAACAAGTTGTCAAAAAGCTCGTGGAGTGTTTTTTTAGAACCAACATCTGCCCAATCGGGAATAGCCCCATGCTTTAAGAAGTACTCAATGATTTGAATATCTTTGTGTTGTCCTTCGAAACCAGCTCTAACCTTCGTTTTTTTCTTAGTAGTAACGTTTCTTTTTTGTACTTCTTCAAGGATGCTTTGAGTAAAGGTACGTTCATTGTATTGAATCGTTCCCATGGCAGAACTACTATCTAAGGCATAATTGATGGCAGCACTAATAATTGCTTTTTCAGATTTGTTGCCCAATCGCTTTTTCAACACTTCCATTTGCTTTTTAGCGGCAGAAGTATTGCTTTTATAAAACAAATGAAAAAGAAGGTGCAGTTGTTTTGCCGAAAACTGCTGATACAAACGCTCTCTAACATTCTTATTATTACGCAATTGAAAAATACGCTGAACAAAGTTTTTTGTATTTCGGCTAGTCAAATCGTCAAATATATCACTGATCGTACCATTCTCAGGGCTGGCCCAGTGTGGATAAAAGCCGTTTTGTAAGAAAAACTCTAAGAGGCCCATTTTGGTAAACTTCTGCTTGCGGCCACTTGTTGGAGATTGAGAACGCATTTGTTGCATTTTTTTCTTAATCTCTTTTTCTATCGTTCTTTTTATTTTATTGGTAATCGCACGTTCCAAATCAGCAGAGGTCTTATATTTAATAGAGCCTAAGTCTATCACTAATTCATCGATCTGAATGTGAATGTCTGGAGGGGCTAATTGATCAAAAAGGTCATTTAGAATCTTCCCTATACGTTCTTTGTAAACATATAAAAAGTTCTGTTGTATTTGCTCAATTTCTTTATCATCTTCTATTCCTGTAATTTCAAGGTTGATGATTTGCTGCTCGATGATATGCTTATTTTCCTTTTTTGCCAAGGTGTTGTCTTATTATTAAAATCTATACTTCGTGGAAAAATCGAATACAATTCTCCAATTCATTTGGAGAGAATGATGTATTTTGATGTTTTTATCAAAAAAAAATCCATGAAATACTGTAAAATAGAAGTGTTGGTGAATAAACTTCAAGGACGAGTCATTGAATTACTAGTGTATTTAATGACGTAAAAATTAAAACTAGGTTCAATTTAATAATTGTTTCATACAATATATAATATTTTTTTGATCAAATTGCCTCACAATTGTTTAATGATTAGAGAAGATGTGTTGCAGGGGAATGTTAAGCAGCACAAAACTGGAATTTTATTATTATAATAAAGCTCAAAACCTAGTTGCTGATTAAGAAAGGGGCGTGAAAAAATAGAAATTTAAAAAAAGCACTAGGGCTGGGCTTGAACTTTCGGAATATGGAAAATTTAGAATATATTTGTAAACCGTGGCAAAAATTAGCTACGGGGAGTCTTTGAGTTGTCAAAGAACCTATGTTTTTTGGTAAAAAACTAAAAATCCCACAAAGTATGATGAATGCAACTAAAGAAATCAATATCTTGGGTTTGAGTGAAGGCAGTAAGGCAAATGAAAGAACTATTTTAGGCTGGCCCCAAAATGGAGTTTAACCTTTTGTTAGAGTGTCCTTAAGGCCTCAAGGTTAGGAACAAGCATTTGCCAAATGTTTGATCATTATATCAAAAAAACATTCAAAATGAGGAGATACTTTTTTTGTTTAATCATAGGATTATTTATTGCTGGGCAAACGGAAGTAAAAGGACAGTACTATGACCAAACGATTGGTTTTAGAGGTGGAACATCTTTTGAAATTAGTTACAAACGTTTTATCTTTTATACGCCCAATGTTCAGCAGGCGATAGAAGGTCTTGTGGGGGTGCAATTAGACGAAGGAATCTCTTTCCCAACTATTTTGTACGATGCACCGCAAAATAATGGCTATGTATTTGAAGCCTTGTGGGTTTTACACGTAGATCTAGGCTTTGATACGAACTTTTCAGGCTTTGCTGGTGCAGGAGGCTATTTAGGGGCTTATACCGAAACAGGAAGAGACCCCTTTTTTGGAGGCGGCTTCACGGCTGTTTTTGGGGTCGAGTATACGTTTTCACATGCTCCAGTGAGTGTTAGCATTGATTGGAAACCCATTGTCGGTTTTCCTCGATTGAGCCTAGCCAGAGGTGGCTTGACCTTGCGTTACATTATAGCGACCACTTGGCAATAAGTACGTATGTAGAGAAAGCTTGTTTTTAATTTTTTTAATAATTATTCTCTGTGTACAGGACAACTCTTCTCCTGAGCGTTGCACTTTAGTTGTCCTGTACTCAGAATTATTCTATATAACTATATTTTGTCGATTTTTTGGATGGAAATCCGCGAACTATAGCGATAGATACCTATAGAAAACTATGAAATTATCACCGTTAGAATTAAACGCAAAGACCTTAGAAACTGA
>CACVAQ010000497.1:7394-13500 GCA_902727865.1 uncultured Aureispira sp.
AATTATTCTATATAACTATATTTTGTCGATTTTTTGGATGGAAATCCGCGAACTATAGCGATAGATACCTATAGAAAACTATGAAATTATCACCGTTAGAATTAAACGCAAAGACCTTAGAAACTGAATTTAGTTGGCTGAATGAAGTGATCAAGACTCGGATGGATTTTCGTTTTGGGCAAGAAAGCAAATACAAGAGTATCTACGAGGTACCTATGCCTTCTCTGGAAGACGATCTTTCTTTTTATGCTAGAATTGTTAAGTTTTGTGAGTTTGGATTTAAGGAAAGAATTATTTTATGCTTAAGCCTTGCGCCTCATGTGCAACCTCAGGTTTTAGATCGATTTTTCTTAAAAAATAAAATTTACGATCGTGTTTATACCGAATTCGGAGGGCTAAAAGGACGTTACCACAGTGGGTTTTTACCGACAGGCGAAACGGCTGCTTTTTTGATTGCAGGACACGATATTGAAGAGCGTATTAAAATTGTTGACCTGTTCAAACCTACGCACTTTTTCTTTAAAAATAACATTCTAAAACTGGATCTAAATCAAGGAAGTGAACCTTTGTTTAGTAGTGGATTGGAGTTGAGTGAGGAGTATTTGAGCTTCTTCACTTCTGGAAATGCTTATAAGCCAGACTTTAGTACGAACTTTCCCGCCAAGCATTTGTCTACCAAATTGGACTGGTCTGATTTGGTTTTAGACCCGTATGTGTTGGGAGAAATTTCTGAAATTCCAGCTTGGTTGGAGCATCAAGGTACCATTATGGACGACTGGGGCTTGAGTAAACAGCTAAAACGAGGTTATCGTGCCTTGTTTTATGGCCCTCCTGGAACAGGAAAAACCTTGACCGCTTGTTTGATTGGAAAGCAAATGGGCTTGGAAGTTTATCGGGTTGATTTATCTCAGGTAGTTTCTAAATATATTGGAGAAACAGAGAAAAATATGGCGAACATATTTGATCAGGCAGAAAATAAAAACTGGGTTTTGTTTTTTGATGAAGCAGATGCTTTATTTGGAAAACGGACGGCTACGTCAGATTCTAAAGATCGACACGCCAATCAAGAGGTTGCTTATTTGTTGCAACGAGTAGAGGATTTTTCTGGGGTCGTTGTTTTGGCAACCAACCTTAAAGCAAATATGGATATTGCATTTACACGTCGTTTTCAGTCGATTGTCTATTTCCCCGCACCAAATGTAGAGCAACGGCAACAGCTTTGGGAGAATAGTTTTAAAACGGTTAAAAAAGAACCTGATGTAGATTTTTCTATTATTGCGAATGAATATAAAATTACAGGAGGTAGTATTATTAATGTACTACGTTATTGTTCTTTGAGTGCTCTGAGAAGAGGAAATGATGCGGTGGCAATGGAAGATATTCGAGAAGGAATTAAACGAGAATTGAGAAAAGAAGGAAAAACAATTAGTTAATAATAAATAGCTTAAAAGGATAATTTTAGAACCTAAAGGGGGCTGATTTACAAGCGTAAATCGCTGTCTATGGTGAAATAAAAGAGCATTAAATAAAAAAGCTTTTTCTTGTTGTTATTAAACATATTGGCAAGAATGAGCTTTTTTTTGGCAAAAAAATAAACATCTACACGGCTCTAATGGTGTAGTTTTACAACACAAAAGATTGATAGTTAACTTGTTTTTAGTAGTTGATTGTTAAGTAGAAGGTGTTTTATTTGCGCTACATCAATATAGGTAGCTCTTTTTTGTTTTATCTAAAATTAGAATTCATGTCAAAATTTCTATCTATTCCTAGTTTATTTATAATAGTTGTTTTATGCACGTTTGTCAGTTGTTCATCTACAAAATCGAATAGCTATATTAATAAGCTAACAGAGCGTTCTGGTGAAAACACAACAAACAGATTAGAGCAAATTACCAACCTCTGGGTCGGTCATTTTTCTAATAAAAATTCTATTGGAAATGGTAGTTCTATAGACGCAGAGCAGGAAGTAATTGGTAGAAAAATATGGGAAAAAGAACGCATGGGGGAATATTGGATTTATACGGGCTGGTTCCAAGCAGATTCGTATGAATCGGCTTTATCTAGCAGTATTGCTCAAATAACGAAAGTATCGCCCGATACAGCGTTTATTACTTTTTATCGGATCAAAGAAGGACTTAATATTGATAAATATGAATGGCGAAAAGACAACCCTTTCAGTCAATTAAAATTGTCTGATTTAGAAAGCTGTGGAGACGGCTGTGGTAGTTTTTTAGTAAAGGGAGATAATGGAACGTATCAAGTTCTTGCCAATAAACCTTGTTATGACCCAATATCAGCAAAGTTGAAGTATTATACCGTTGATGCAACCTTAAGTTATACAGAACTTATTTTTAATACTAAATATTTAGATGACCAATTGAATACCTTAATGCATTATAAAAATAATACCTTTTCGAGATTAAATAAGGCTGAATTACAGAAGAAATACGAAAACTTTGCGTTTGCTAATTAGGGTCTGAACATACCGCCCTTTTATATAAAAAACGACCTTATAGAGTAGTATATTGAAATATACGACTCTGCAAGGTCGTTTTACTTTTTTGAGGTAGAGCCTCTCTCCAAGAATTATCCTTTAGAATATTCCCTTATTTTTAGACAAATCAATGTGTTAAATGTATCTTAGCATCTATCTATCAAGGCTATTATTATTATATAATGCTTATTTTTCCTTTTAATTGAGCAATCCTTGATAACTGTGTACAGGACAACTCTTTTCATGAGCGAAGCGAGCTAAAACTTTTTTTATCTAATAAAAGATCGAGTCTACTTAGCATTTTATTAGATTTTAGACCCAATTAGAGCTTAATTGGGTCTAAAATCTAACAGCGAAGCGATCTAATCCTAGTTTTGGGTAGATTTAAGCTGTAAAATAGTAATTATTTTTAGTTCGCTTCGCTCATGAGCGTTGCACTTTAGTTGTCCTGTACTCAGCCTTGATAATTAATTTGACAGATCGTAAAACATATCCATAGATAGTGAATAATATATTCTTACAGTCCAACATTATATTTCAATACCCTACTTGGTTTATCTTTCTATGCCTACTTGCTGGGGCTATTTATGCTTTTTCGCTTTATTATAGAGATAAAAGTTTTGGGGAACAATCCAGAAAACTAAACATAGGTCTTGGTACCCTGCGGTTCTCAACTGTAACTATTATTTGTTTATTGCTTTTGTCGCCCGTAATCAAACGAACAATTACACAGACGCAACAGCCGATTGTTGTTTTAGCACAAGATAATTCGGAATCTATAGGTGGAAGCATGTCCGAAGAAACTCAAGCACAGTACCAAAAAGACATGGAAGTACTCAAAGAGCAATTGAGCGCTACTTATGACTTAAAAACCTACTCTTTTGGTTCTACGGTACGAGAAGGAATTGATTATTCTTTTTCGGATAAAGCCACGGATATTGCTGGGTTCATGCAAGAAATGTATGACTTGTATAGCAATCAAAATATAGGAACGATTATTTGGGCTTCGGATGGAATTTATAACCAAGGAAGCGATCCTATTTACTTGGGCAATAAGCTAAATACGCCTGTGTTTAGTGTTGCTTTGGGCGATACGATTCCTAAGAAAGACTTGGTGCTTAAAAAAGTATACAACAATCAAATTACCTACTTAGGAGATCGCTTTACCGTGCAAATAGATCTTGCTGCCATTAATTGTGGGGCAAGTGCAACAAAGTTGACCATCTCAAAAGGCGGAAAAAGGCTGCAAGAAAAGTTAATTACGATTGCTAACAATGACTTTTTTACAACGGAGGAAATAACCTTGGAAGCGACTAGAAGTGGTGTTCAGAAATACACCGTTTCTCTAAGTCCAATAGGAGGAGAGGCTACGCAAGCCAATAATTCTAAAAACTTCTACATCGATGTTTTGGATGCTCGACAGAAAATTTTGCTGTTGGCGGAATCGCCTCATCCAGATATGGCAGCGATTAAAAGAACGATTAATAACAATAAAAATTACGAAGTTGAAATTAAATACGCCGATGACTTTTCGGAATCGGTCGCTGGCTATGATTTTGTAATCTTGCATCAATTGCCCAGTATTCGAAATAATATTTCAACGGTATTAACGACCATTCGAACTAAAAAAATTCCACATTTATTTGTTGTTGGAACTTTGACGAATTTACCTAACTTAAATCAGAGTCAAGATTTGGTTCAAATTAATGGACGAGGCAATCAAACCAATGATGCACAAGGAACTTTAGTGCCTAGCTTTAATACCTTTACTTTAGATGATCGAGTAAAAGACTTGATTGCTCAATTACCTCCCGTCACGACTCCTTTTGCAGAATTTAAACCGAAGGCGGATGCAATGGTTTTATTAAATCAACGCATTGGCTCTATTAATACAGAATATCCATTGTTGGTTTTAGGAGAGGAACAAGGGCTCAAAAAAGGTGTTTTGACAGGAGAAGGCATTTGGAAGTGGCGTATTTTTGATTACGTGCAAAACCAATCGCATGATTTATTTGATGAGCTATTAGGAAAGGTCATTCAATATTTGAGTACAAAAGAAGACAAGCGACGATTTAGAGCGTTTGCAAGCAATACTTTGTACAATGAAAACGAAGTCATTACGATTGATGCGGAATTGTACAATAGTAATTACGAGCGGATCAATACGCCTGAGGCACGTTTGACGATTACGAATGACAAAGGGGAAAAATTTCCGTTTACTTTTAATAAAACAGAATCTAGCTATGCCTTAAATGCAGGGCGTTTGCCTGAAGGAAGTTATCAATTTGAGGCAAAAACAGTATTTAATGGAGAAGAATTAAAGTCGGGCGGTGCTTTTAGTGTACAATCCATCCAATTGGAAGTATTTGAAACCACCGCAAACCATCAATTGTTAAATTTGATTAGTAATAAGAATGGTGGAACCGTTGTTGGACCTACTGAATTGCTGAAATTGCCAGAATTAATCACTGCAAAAGGATTTGCAAAGCCTGTGTTGTACGATACCGTTAAAACACGTTCTTTGATTCATTTGAAATGGATTTTCTTTCTTTTGTTAGGTCTGTTAAGCTTGGAGTGGTTCTTAAGACGCTATTTTGGAAGTTACTAATTTTGCCCAACTACTTACTTAAAGCAAAAGGATAGGTACTTAGAAAGTGCCTGTCCTTTTGCTTTATAGGTTCATCTAACACAGATAGAATACTTTTTTGGACGTCGGTTTTGCCGTTTGATTGCTAAACCATTTGACTAAAGGGCAGAACGCTTTCTTATTTATCCTTCGCAGGTTCAAGAAAGGGATCATACATCATAATAGCATGGTTTTCTACCAAGAGTTCTTCCGTTGTTTTGTCGGCATGCTGCACTATTTTTACAATTTGATTGTGTCGAGAATAGCCGCCCCACATTTGTCGTTTTATTAGATGATTTCTTTCTTCAATTCGATAGGTTTCTTCCAGTTTTTCAGAACAGAAGAGTTCGCCATTCAAATGTGTTTCATCTAACCATAAGTTGATTTGAAAATCTTTGTCGGTCGTATTGGTCACTTGCAAATCGATATAATTGTAGGCCAAGGTAGCACCAGCGCCAAAAGGTACTTTTCTATTCACACCAGGGAATACATCAAAGCCATGCCTATAGCGTTCGGTAACGGTCAAAGGGCTGTGTACAAAAATCCAAAACAATAAATTGCCTAACTGACACAAGCCGCCACCGACTCCAACGGCAATCTTGCCTTGTTTCAAAACCAAGCCATCTAGATAGCCTTTCCACTTGCTTGGGCGACCGACTAGTTTCCAAATCGAAAAGGTTTCATTGGGACGAATGACGATTTTATCTAAATGTGCAATGGCTAATTTTAGGTTGGTGCGCTTATTTTCTTGCAAATACATGTCAACATCTTTGAGCGGTCGTAGAATCATAGATCTATGTTTGAAAACAGGGCTTCCCTCAAATGTATTTGATTTGGTTTTTGCCCATTTTTTATCGCCTAAGAGCCAATCTGCTTTTCGTTTATAGATGTAAAATTCTTTGCCAAATAATTGCCTTAATCGCCCTCTTTTTATTGGTTTTGTGATTTGATTTTTCATGCGCTAGCTTTAGGTAGTTTAGTAATAA
>CACVAQ010000498.1 GCA_902727865.1 uncultured Aureispira sp.
GTATTAATAAAAACAACACAAGTCGCAAAAAATGAAAAATACAGTAGGATGGATTAGCTTTTTTATTTTAGGATTAATGGGAAGTTTGATGGCGCAAGAACCATCAGATACAAGCCCAAAAGCAACAAAAGAAACAAAAGCACCAAGTAAAGCAACACTTATTAAAGAATTTAGCTACTCTTATGGCTATAGTTTTGCCAAAGATTTGAAAGAAAAATCAACCTTTGCAGCAAACGAAATGGGCGCAAAAGAATTGTTGAAGGGGCTCAAAGATGGCATGAAATGCGATACCGCTAAGTTAGGAAGAATCAACAAGTATTTAGACGAGCGTTTGAATAGCCAAACGCCTGCGGAAACAGACGAAGCGGGCAAAAATACAGCCTATAATTTGGGTTATAATGCAATTGCTAACATGATGACGCTCTTAGAAGTACCTAAGACGGATTTTCATTATGGTTCTATCAAAAAAGGCTACATGGATTTCACCAATGGCAAAGCCTCTAATTTGACAGAAACAGTAATGAATGAGAAGTTGAATACTTATTTTCAAGTCAAACAGGCGGCTGTACAAGAAAAGGCCTTAGCAAAAAGAAAAGAAGAAGCAGCTAAGAATTTAGCTTTAGGTCAAAAATTCTTGGAGGAAAATGCTAAAAAAGAAGGCATTAAGATGACGGCTTCTGGTTTGCAATATCAAGTAATTAAAGAAGGGGAAGGCGAGCGTCCTACCCTAAACAGTAGAGTGGTTACACATTACACTGGAACCTTGATGAATGGGAAAGTTTTTGATAGTTCTATCGAACGAGGGCAACCCGCAACGTTTCCTCTAAATGCTGTGATTCAAGGCTGGCAAGAAGGGATTCCTTTGATGACCAAAGGAAGTCGTTACCGCTTGTTTGTGCCTGCTGTCTTGGGATATGGCGAAAATAGCCCTTCTTCGATACCTCCAAATTCTGTTTTGATTTTTGATGTAGAATTGATTGATGTCATGGAAGAAGACGCAGCGACTACGAATGCAAAAGGCCAACTGAGTTATTCTTATGGGTATATGATTGGAAAGAGCTTGGAACGAGTGGAGTTTAGTGCCAATGAGAAGAGCCCCAATCAATTTGTGCAAGGATTTGCCAAAGGCTTTGAGGCAACCGATCAAGATATTGCTGTTATTGAAAGTTTGTTGAAGGCAAGAATGGAGGCTGGAGAGCCTGCAACAGATCCAGAAGCAGCTAAAAAAATTGCGTTTGGTATTGGCTTTTCTTCTGCGGCAGGGATTGCAACGCAAATTGGCGCCTTATCTGCTGATTTTGATTTTAATGCCGTTGGTGTTGGTTATTCTTCTGCTTTGAAAGGAGAAGATTCTCAATTTTCGGATGAAGAAATGAATGCATTTCTAAAAAGCTACTTTGAGCCTAAACAGCAAGCCTTAAAATCTAAAATGGAAACGGAACAACAAGCTTCCTCAATGGCTAATATAGCGGCTGGAGCAGCGTTCCTAAAAGAAAATGCCAAAAAAGAAGGTGTGGTGACTATGAGTAATGGAATGCAGTATGTTATCTTAGAAGCAGGTGCAGAGGACGATGTTCGAGCAAGCTTGGAGGACAAAGTAACGACACATTATCATGGAACTTTGATTGATGGAACTGTGTTTGACAGCTCTGTAGATCGTGGCGAACCCGCTACTTTTCCATTAAATGGGGTGATTCAAGGCTGGCAAGAAGGGATTCCTTTGATGCCTGTAGGTAGTAAGTACCGATTTTTTATCCCCTCAAACCTAGCGTACGGAAATCGAGCAATGGGCGCTTCTATTGCTCCTGGGTCAACCTTGATTTTTGAGGTGGAGTTGATCAAAATTAACTAGGTGGAGAATTATAAAGTATATTTTTGATTGTAAATTAATATTTTTACCTTCGTGCTTTACGGTAGTATTACAAATTTAAAAAAATAATAAAAAGGAACAATAATGAGAGAGCAAAGTTATAGCTTAGGGGTTTTGTTGGGAAATAATTTAGTAGGACAAGTAGACATCGATGGTTTAGATTTTGAAGCATTGGGTAAAGGTCTAGTAGATGTATTGAAAGGAAACGACTTGGAAATGACGGAAGAGGAGGCCAATTATACTGCTCAGGTGTTTTTGCAAGAATCTGCTGCTAAAGTAGCGATGGAAGCAGGAGAGAAAGAAGCTGGGTTTATGGCTGAAAATGGGGCTCGTGAAGGCGTTACCACGACGGCATCAGGATTGCAATATGAAATCTTGACTGAAGGAAATGGAAAAATTCCTAAGATTCACGAAAAAGTAGTGGCTCATTACGAAGGTAAATTGTTGACAGGTAAGATTTTTGATTCTTCTTACAAAAGAGGACAACCTGCTACTTTTCCTGTCAATGGCTTGATCAGAGGATGGCAAGAGGCGCTACAAATTATGCCTGTAGGTTCTAAGTGGAGATTGTACATCCCTTCTAATTTAGGTTATGGTGCTAAAGGTGCTGGAAACGATATTCCTGGAAACGCTACCTTGATTTTTGACTTAGAATTGATACAGATTACACGCTAGATTTTTTCTAGGAAGTATAAAATACAAAACAGGCTTTATCCAATATTGGATAAAGCCTGTTCTTTTTTGCTTAAAAACCAAGTCTTTAAAACGGTTTACTCTTTAGTTTTAGGAGTTTTTGATAATAATGTTCCGCCCGAACACTATCATTCATATAGCGACCGTAGAAACGGATCATTTTTTTTAGTTTTAAAACGATTTCGGTAATTTCTCTAGAAGTATATTGCAAGCCATTGTGCAAGCCTTTTAGGTAATACATTTCTGCTTTTTCATAATCCCCTGTCTTAAGGTACAAATCGCCTAAACCCGTGAAGGAGTAGTGGTGATCGTCTCCTTTTTGAATCACTTTCATAAAAAGCGCTTCGGCTTCTTCGTAATTTCGAAAGCCATACAATTCAATATTCGCCAAGGTATCCAACAAGCTGAGGTCGGTCGGCAATATTTCGAGCCCTTTTTTGGCCAATTCTCTCGCTTTGTGATAATTTCGAAGCGGATACATCAACAAATTGGCATAATTGTTTAGCAAAACCGTATCGTCTGGACAGAGTTCTAAGCCTTGGTCATAATATTGAATGGCTTGTGGGATGTCGCCAACATCTTGACACAATAAAGCAGCATTCCGATAAGAAACAATGTTTCTAGGTGTTTTATAAGACTTTATATAATAATGGAGGACTTGCTCAACATCTTCTAATCGTTGTCCTTTTTTGATAAAATGCGTGTGTACAATGGTTGCAAATCCAAAAGACGCTTGTGTGTTTTCGGGATCTAGTTCCATTGCTTTTTCATAAAAAAAGAGGACTTTATGATGGTTGTTCCACTCTGTTTTCATGCGACTGGCTAGCACCGTATATATTTTGGCGTAAGGTACTGGATTAATCTGAAAGTAAGGTAAATACGCTTCAATCACATTTTGGTGCAACTCTAAGAGCATCCGAAGCGGATTTTTATAGGTATTCCAACCTTCAGACACTTTAAATTTATATTGAGCATAATTTAGAATCAAAATCTGATCCTGTAGCGTTCTAAGCCTTTCTTCGGGGATGTGTTGCAATAATATTTCATGTGCCAAGCCTTCAATATGGGCTTGGTTTTCATTGGATAAATACGCCACAATACTGAGTGGAATTTGCAATTGCTCTACGATTGGCGCATTGTTTTGCAATAGACCTAAGGCAATGCTTTTGTTGGTTTCTTCTGGTGATAATAATAGATTGGTTAATTGCGTGATTTCTTGTTTTGTGAAGCTCATAGCTTAAAAGTAATTTATTTTCGGTGCTTTTGCAAAGAATGTTTATCCAAGTGAAAAAATAAATTTATCTTTAGATATTCATTCTATTCTAAAAAATAAGTAATACCTACTATAAATGATAAAGGAGATTCGCATAAAAAATTACAAGTCAGTAAACAAACTCAAGCTTGATTTAGGGCGAGTCAATGTGTTTATTGGTGCGAATGGTTGTGGTAAAAGTAATCTATTGGAGGCTATTGGCTTGGGAGCTATGGCTTTTGGTGGTCATGGCTTACCTAATGAGTTCCTTATCTCAAGAGGAATTAGAGTGACAGAACCTCAATTTATGCGTTCTGCATTTGAGAAAGACACTCAAAACAAAAATGTTGAATTGTCTTTTACGTATAATAATGCTATTGAATGGGGGGTTGACCTTAGTCATGATGGTGCACCATTTTCAGAATGGGATACGAAACCTAAAGAAAAGTTATCTAATTTAATTATTAAAGCTATTGAAGAAAACAAAGTGACGCCAAACTTTGATATAGATTTGATTATGCGTGAAAAATATTCTATAGTTAAACACGTAGAAAAATTTTCCATCTTCTCGCCAGAGAACGAAAAACTAAGAGAATTTGCGAGTAAAAGTACAACAGCTCTTGGAATACACGGAAGTGGACTTTTTTACTTATTAAGTGTTTCTACTGAGGAAGAAATTGCAGAAATTAAGCAAAATCTAAAGTTGATAGATTGGTTTGATGATTTTGAAATGATGGGAAATGAACAAACAGGAGAAAAAAAGATTAACATAAAAGACCGATATATTGCGAATCAAGAATTTCCTTTTGACCAACGGAATGCCAATGAAGGCTTTCTGTTCTTATTGTTTTATTTAAGTCTATTTATTAGTAAATATACGCCACCGTTTTTTGCGATTGATAATATTGATAATGCCTTGAATCCTAAGCTTTGTACCGCATTGGCAAGGCGCTTGACAAAACTATCTCAAAAACACGACAAGCAAGTATTAATAACAACACATAACCCAGCGGTATTGGATGGTTTAGATTTGAATGATGAAGAACAACGCTTGTTTATTGTTTATAGAAATATAGAAGGGCATACAAAAGTGCAACGAGTTAATAAAAAGCCAAGGATAGAAGGAGAAGAATCGGTGAAATTGTCAGAGGCATTTTTACGGGGTTATTTAGGAGGATTAAATAAGGTTTAAAATGGCAGCAACTTTTGGATTAATTAGTGAAGGTATTACCGACCAAATTGTAATTGAAAATATCTTAGTGGGGTATTACAACAGTAAGAATATCATCCTAGATATGCTTCAACCGCTTAGAGATGAAACAGATAAAAATCTAGCTGCATCTGATGGTAACTGGCATAAAGTATTTGAATATTGTAAATCAAAACAGTTTAGAGCTGCTTTTAGTGTTCGGGAAGATTATTACGTTATTATTCAACTGGATACAGACTTTTTGTTTACAGAACACTATTCTAAAGAAGATTATCCGATCATTACACATGACGCTTCTAATGTTCGTCTAAACGTAGATGACTTGGTGCAAAGTATGGTTGGTTTCTTTATTCAATTAATAGGAGAACCTTTTTATAAGAAACATGAAGACCAAATTATTTTTGCTATTTCGGTCGATTCTATAGAGTGTTGGTTGTTACCAATATACTATGCAGACAATAAGAAAAAGAAAACAACAAATTGCCTAACTACTCTGAATACGGCACTAATCAAAAAGCATAAATTCTCCATAGAAAAGAAGGAACCTTCTTATTACAGAACAGCATCTAAGCCTTATCAAAAACATAAGTTTTTACTCCAAAAACACAAAGATAACCCAAGTCTAAACGTTTTTATTGAGGCATTAAATGATAGAAATATTATTGTCGAAGATGAAGAGGAAGATTGGTAAAGTAGCACTACTTTAATCCTCAGAATCGCTCCTTATTACAAGAAAAAATAAATCTTAAAATTTGCTTACTTGTTTATTTGCTTTGAATGCCTTAGCTTTGCGCTCAATTTCAAATCCTATTCAAAAAAGATAAACTTAATTGGCATGAAACTTTGGCAAAAAGAAGGCGCTATTAACAAAGAAATTGAACGATTTACGGTAGGCAAAGATCGGGAGTTAGATGTTTTATTAGCAGAGCATGACATTACAGGTACTTTGGCCCACATTACAATGTTAGAAAGCATTGATTTGTTGCGCAAAGAAGAGTTGGATATCTTGGTAAAAGAACTCAGAGGGCTTTATAAAGAAGTGATCGCTGGAAATTTTGAAATCGAAGAGGGCGTAGAAGACGTACATTCTCAGGTAGAGTTGATGTTGACGCAACGATTGGGAGATGTTGGCAAGAAAATTCACAGTGGTCGTTCTAGAAATGATCAAGTTTTAGTAGATTTAAAATTGTTTACACGCAAAGAACTACGAGAAGTCGTGGAATTGATTTTACCTTTGTTTGAGCAATTAATTAAATTGAGCAATCAGTACAAAGAGGTGAAAATCCCAGGATACACGCATTATCAAGTAGCGATGCCCTCTTCGTTCGGCTTGTGGTTTGGGGCCTATGCCGAAAGTTTGGTCGATGATATGCATACGGTCTTGGCGGCTTTTCGGATTACCAACAAAAACCCTTTAGGTTCTGCGGCAGGTTATGGCTCTTCTTTTCCATTGAATCGAACCATGACGACGGATTTGTTGGGCTTTGATGATTTGAATTATAATGTGGTCTATGCTCAAATGGGCCGTGGAAAAACAGAGCGTTCTGTCGCACAAGCTTTATCTTCTGTTGCGAGTACCTTAGGCAAAATGGCACAAGACATCTGTTTGTACAACAGTCAGAATTTTGAATTTGTAAAGTTTCCAGATCATCTAACGACAGGTTCTAGTATTATGCCACACAAAAAAAATCCTGATGTCTTTGAACTCATTCGGGCTAGATGTAATAAAATGATTGCATTGCCGATTGAAATTGCGATGATTACGACCAACTTAGCTTCTGGTTATCATCGAGATTTACAAATTATCAAAGAAAGTTTCATACCTGTTTTTGAAAACATGAAAAGTTGTTTGCACATCAGCAAATACATGTTAGAGAACATTATTGTCAACGAACAGGCGATTCACGATGAAAAATACAAGTACATTTTTAGTGTCGATGTGGTGAACAAAATGGTCTTGAATGGAACGTCGTTTAGAGATGCCTACAAACAAGTTGGTTTGGATATAGAAGCAGGTAACTTTGAGCCAATCATGGATTTAGAACATACGCATGAAGGCAGTATGGGGAATTTGTGTAACGATAAAATTACGGAAATGATGCAAGCGGTCCTGTCGGAGTTTTCTTTTGATAAAATGGATACGGCTCTAGCCAGCTTATTAGGAAATTAGGCGCTACAATATATATTTTAGCCCTAAAGTTGAGATTTAATGTATTTTTTAGAAATGCAAAATATTATTTATTTCTCTTGTTTAATTTCGTGCTTTTACAAAACAAAATTTTAACTTTACGCCATAATCTTCTTATCAATAGATTGTGATATTTTAATTCAATTGTATTAAAACAAACGCTATTAATTTATAGAACAATGAATCCAAAAGAGTTAATTCTTGAGAAAATTAAAGCCAACGGTGGGTGGGTAAACACACATGCACATTTGGATAGAGCTTATACGTTGAATGAGGATAATTTTGGTTATTCTTATTCTTATCTAAAAGAAAAATGGCATTTGGTTGATGACATGAAAAAAGCAGCAACGGTAGATGACATTTACAGACGGATGGCTAAAGCAACAGAAGTTTTACTGGAGCAAGGGACTCAGGCGATGGGGACGTTTATAGATGTAGATGATAAAATAGAAGATAAAGCAATCCAAGCGGCGCACAAATTGAGAGAAACCTATGGAGGGGACATGGAAATTCGTTTCGCTTGCCAAGTACTAAAAGGCGTGATTAATCCTAAAGCTCGCTATTGGTTTGATATGTCTTTAGATTTTGTAGACATCATTGGGGGCTTACCTGCCAAAGATTTTGGTCGGGAAGAGGAGCATTTAGACATTCTGATGTCTTCTGCAAAGGAGCACGGTAAATTGGTCCACGTGCATGTCGATCAGTTTAACTCTGACGAAGAGAAGGAAACCGAACAATTGGCTCGCAAAACCATCGAACATGGTATGCAAGGAAAGGTATCTGCTATTCACTGTATCTCTTTGGCTGCACATCCTAAAAAATATCGCCACGAAGTATACGATTTGTGTCGCCAAGCCAATATGCACATTATCTCTTGCCCAACGGCATGGATTGACCATAACCGTACCGAGCGTTTGCAGGTGAGTCACAATTCCATTACGCCTGTAGATGAAATGGTGCCTGCTGGCTTAAATGTGGCCTTTGGAACCGATAATATTTGTGATATTTACAAGCCATTTTCCGATGCGGATTTGTGGACAGAAATGCGGGTGATGTTAGAAGCTTGTCATTATTATGATATTGAGAATTTAGTGAAAATAGCGACCGATAATGGTTTGAAAGCTTTAGGCTTGGAGAAGAAATAGAAGAAATAGAAATATACATACTATAAGCTGCTTGGGTGTTTATCATCCAAGTAGCTTTTTTTTTTTGACAAATGTTTAATTATTTTAGAATTGATTTTTAATTAGTTACGTTTTTGCCGTATCTTAGAAAAGAAATCTTTTTCATTTTTCCATAATTTGGACATAATTTTGATAAAGAGAGAGTAATTAATATTATTTAACTTAAATTATTTTAAATGAAATACGTAGTGATCTTTTTGATTGCGTTGTTTTCTTTCCCCGTTTTAGGACAAAAGGAGTTTTCCATTAATGTACATGAAATGAGTGTGCCTGATGGACTTAATCCACTAACCTCAAAAGCTGCAAATGCAGAAAGTATAGAAGACAATATTTTTTGCCGTCTATTAGAGTTCAACCGAGAAAATTTTCAATTGGAACCAGCTCTAGCTGTAAAAAAACCGATTATTGAAACCTTAACCAAAGGAAAGTACCGAGGCGGTATGTCTCTAACCTATGAAATTCGCCCCGAAGCAACTTGGGATGATGGCACAGCTGTTACTGGGATGGATTATTTGTTTACCATCAAAGCCGTCAAGCATCAAGGGGTTAAAAGTGGTGGACGTCGATTGAGAGCTGAATTTATTGCCGATGTAGTCATCAATGCTGACAATCCTAAAAAATTCACGATTTACTCTAGCAATGTCATGTTTATGGCAGAGGCAATTAGTGGAAATTCTTTCCATATTTTGCCAGAACATATTTATGACCCTCAAAAAACTTTGAGAGAAATTTCTATTCCCGAATTAGATTACGACCAAGAGGAATATTCGGAGGAAGTGAAGCTATTTGCCGCAAATTTTAATGCTGCCAAATATGCAACAGAAAAAGAGTGGGTCATAGGTTGTGGACCGTACAAGTTGGCTGAATGGGAAGGAAATGAGTTGATTAAGTTGGAGCGCAAAGCCAATTGGTGGGGCGACCAGGTCGATAATAAGTATCTTAAAGCATACCCATCTAGCATTAATTATCATATTGTTCCTTCTATTGGCCGAACGTTCTCAAAATTTGAGAAAGGCGAAATAGATATTATTAGAGATGTGCCTTTTCAGCGATTTAAAGCCGCAAAGGAGAGTGACGATTATGTCAAAACGACTGAATTTCACAACCCATCTCAATTTGCTTACCATTATTTAGCATTTAACTCTAAAAACCCCAAATTATCGGATAAACGTGTACGAGAAGCCATTGCATCTGCTGTAAATCAAGAACGTATTGTAAATGAATTTTTTGGAGGAGAAGCCATGAAAGTTAAAACGCCCATCTCTCCACATCGAATGCATTACAATATTAATATAAAAGAAACAGCCTATGATCTAGAATATGCCAAAGAATTGCTCGCAAAAGCTGGCTGGAAAGATACCGATGGAGATGATGTTTTGGATAAGAGAATTGAGGGAAAACAGGTGAAACTACGCCTAAAGTACAATTACAACAAAGGGAATGTTGTTCGCAAACAAATTGGTGAAATGCTGCGAAGAAACTTAGCTGAAATTGGAATTAAAATGGATTTGTATCCAATTGATTTTGCAGATTTGTTGAAAACTGGAAATGATAGAACTTACGAAATTATTGCCTTGGCGTGGGTGAATACGCCTGGCTCGGATGATTTAAAAAACGTCTGGCATACTTCTTCGGATGTCGCTGGAGGTGGAAATCGAGTTGGTTTTGGAAGCCCTAAAACGGATCGTATGATTGATGATATCTTGGTTACTTTAGATGAAGGTGTCAGAAAAAGAATCTACCTTGAATTGCAAAAGGAAATTGTAGCCGAGTATCCTTATGTTTTTTTAGTCGTTCCCAATCAGTTGATTATGATTCGGAAAGGCTTTGATTATCCTACTCTTGGACCTGTTAGCCCTGGTTTTGTGGCTCGATGGTTTCAACAGAAATAAGGACAGCTTTGCTGTAGTTTTTAAAAATGACAGGTGCTTTTGAAGTGTCTGTCATTTTTTTTTTTCATGGTATAAGGTTGTTTTTATTTTATAGTAACTTATTTTATTATTCTTTTTTCTATGTTAAATTTATTATATTTAATTTATTAAATATAATACTTAGCAGTAAATTATTATTACTAGAAAACTAGAAGACTATGGATTTTATAGACCGATTACATGGAATAGGCGCAAGAGTAGAGCCTAGCAAAGAGCAAGTACATACAGAAGAAGCTACTAAGAATGCTTTCATTATGCCTTTTATTGCCGCATTGGGATATGATGTATTTAACCCTTTGGAAGTCGTGCCTGAATTTACGGCTGATGTCGGAATCAAAAAAGGTGAAAAAGTAGATTACTGTATCATGAATGAGGGGAAGCCTGCAATTATTATAGAGTGCAAACATTGGAAAGAAGATTTAGACAAACACGGCTCTCAGCTACACCGCTATTTTCATGTTGTGGATGCAAGATTTGGGATTCTTACGAATGGTATCGAGTATAGAATTTATACAGATTTAGAAGACTCTAATAAAATGGATTCCAAGCCATTTCTTGAATTTTATATTAACAAATTAGCCGAATTAACGGTTAATGAAATTAAGCGCTTTCAAAAAAGTAAATTTGATGTGGAGGAAATTGTTAGCACAGCAAGTGACTTAAAGTACTCTAAAGAAATTAAAGGAATTTTAAGAACAGAATTTGCAACGCCAAGCGAGGATTTTGTGAAATTGATTGCAAAACAAGTCTATACAGGTAGATTAACGGCTAATATCATTGAGCAATTTACAGGAATTATCAAAAAATCATTGAAAGAGTATATTAGTGAAACGATTACGGAACGTTTACAAATTGCAGAGCATATTTCAGAAACGCCAAGCACTGAAAATTCAGAAGAAATCGAGGACATAGAGGAAGTTGGCAACAATGGAATCGTAACCACGGAAGAAGAGCTACAAGCTTTTAGAATCGTGCAAGCGATCTTAGTTCCAATTGTAGAATCTACTAGAATCACGCATCGAGATACTAAGTCCTATTTCGGTATTTTATTAGATGATAACAACAGAAAACCTATTTGTAGACTGCATTTGGATCGAACTAAAAAGCTCTTAGAAGTTTTTGATGAGAACAAAAAAGGCATCAAATATGGTATTGAAACAGTGGATGACCTTTACAACTATAAAGAACAAATAGTAGCCTCTTTAGATAATTATATAGAGCGTGAAACAATTACGGAATAATTAGGAAGGGCATTTTATGAAAATCATAGCTTGCCCTTTTTTATTCCTTAGGCTTTCTGTTAACTTAGCAAGCGGTAATTTTTTTATCAAAAAAACTTAACAAACAATTCTTATGAAATTTATAAATGTTTTAATAGTCCTTAGTTTAGTTTTTATAGCCCGTGTTGCCTACACGCAAACTGGATTGGAGGTATTAGAACAAGAAAGAGCCGCATTATTACTAGCCTATGACGCAAATCCCAAAAAAGGAATCCAGAAAAAGATAGCACAAAAAGAGGCTGAAATGATTGCCTTCATTAAGGAAAATGGTTTTGAAGTAAGGATTAAAACTTTTTTTGCCTATTCTAAAATTGAGGTGAAAGATAAGCTTTATTTAGGCGAAACCATAGCCGTACTAAAGGATAAGGACACTATTATCCTCTTAGAATACTTAGAAACGGGTCATTTTAAAGTAAGAACAAAGGACAATAAAATTGGCTACCTTTTTCATAGCGATTTTTCGCCTTCTTTGGAAGAATATCCCATGCGTATTTTAGTCCCCAAAACGACCTCGCACAAAAAAAGTACTGAAAAAACGACTCCGCCAAAAACAAGCACTACCATTTATACGCCTAGATCTAATTCTACCAGTTCCAAAGGTTGCTCAACGGTACAATGTTCGGGAACGACTCAAAAGGGGAGTCGCTGTAGGAATCGGACGACGAATTGTGGTGGTCGATGCCATTTGCATTAGTGGGCTATGCAATGCTTTAGAAATATATGTAGAAATTACTATCTTGTGTCGAATATGTTCTTTCGTTAGGTAGTAGTCTCACGCATAACAGTTAAAAAAGCAATAAAAATGAAAAAAGGAACGTCGATAGAAGAACTAGAAGATGCACTCTTGCAGTATAAAGCATTATTTGAACGTGATACGAAAGATAATGTTAAAGAACTCAAAGACATTGCTAAAATGTTAGCTACAGTAGCTACTATTAAAAAATACAAAGTATCGGCTACTGATGAGAATAGAAAAGATAATCTATCAGACCCCAAATTTTCTATAAGAGATGAAGGTAGTATTATCAAAGAAGAAACAAAGGACTTTATTACTTGGAAGGTTTGGAGAGTAATAGAATACACTAATCCTGCTTTTACAGAAGCAAGACTAAGAATTGGGTACACCAATATAACTCAAGCTCCAGAACCGATGACGACATTCGACAATGGTTCTTACAATGATTTTCCCAAAAGACCTTCGACCGCCTACAATGCCACTTGGGCAATAGCCAATCAAATGGAGAATAATTATGTTCCTAATTCTGTTTCTAATACTCTAAAGGCATTCTGGGTTGTTTGGAAAAAAGAAAAAGCTAAACCCATTAATATTCGATTAGGTCCCGACCAAAAAATAACAACTATAGCAGCCAATGGAACTAAAACCGTAAAATGTTCCTTAGAGTTTTACGGCAAATCAACTAAAGTTAAAAATTACCTTGTTTTTTACAATAGTGATTTAAGAGATGTAGCCATAGCCATGCTACACAACCCTAAACTAAAAGTGGTTCTTACTGGACATACGCTTATGAAGTCTGGAGAAACTTGGGACTCTCCTGTTGTAGGAGCAAAAACGCCCATGACTTATAAGGAATTGGCTATAAATAGGGCGGAACAGGTAAAAAAAGCATTAGTAAAATACCTCCATCAGTTATATAAAGATGATACCTACGGTAATACCAAAACAAACCCCGCTAAAAGAATCCGAACAGAACTCAGCAAGAAAAAGAACCAAGGACAATCGGTTAGCTACGAATTAAAAAATAATTAAGGATGAAATTAATACTAATGCTTGGTCTATGCTTCTTTAGTGTTGTCTGTTTAGCGCAAAAAACACATTATTTCCCGATAGAATATAGTCGAGAATGGCCC